>NZ_CADIKF010000006.1 GCF_902859875.1 Paraburkholderia solisilvae
GGCCGGGCTCGCCGCCGCTGCGCCCGGCGCCGCGGATTCGGCGGCGTGCGCGGTATGCACGAACGGTGCGCGCGCGACGCCGGCCGCGCAGGCGAGTACGGCGAAGGTGAGGACGGCGCGAGTCATGAACGAGCGCGTCATGAACGAGCGGGCCACGAATGATCGGGTTACTCGCGGCTTCGCGTCAGCGGGTTGGAAGATCGGCTTCATTCCGGTTGACTCCCGCATGCCATCGGCAGCCGGCCGGTTTGCTTCGGCGCGGGCGTTGGATCGTTCGGCCGGGGCTGCCGCGCGAGCCAACCCGATACCGCGGTGATGTCCCGGTCGGTGAGCTTGACGGCGATCGTATGCATGCAATCGGGGGCGATTGCGTGACGCGTGCCCGAGCGCCAGGTGCCCATCTGCCCGACGATATAGCTCGCGTGCAGGCCGAGCAGGCCGGGAATGCCGGGCTGCGTTCCGGTGAGCCGCGCGCCGTGACAGGCCGCGCACGCGGGCAGCTGGCGCGACGGGTCGCCTTGCATCACGAGCTTCTTGCCGTAGTCGAGCACGTCGGCGGGCAGCGGCTGCGTATCCGCATTCGGGTAGGGCGGCTGCAGCGCGGCGAAATATTCGGCGATCTTATGCAGGTAAGGGTCGGGCAGAAACGCGAGCAGATAGCCCATCGGCGGATAGGTGCGGCCGCCGTCGCGAAATGCGATCAACTGGTTGAACAGATAGTCTGCGGGTTTGCCGGCGATGCGAGGAAAGTAATCGTTGTTGCGGCCTTGGCCCTGCACGCCGTGACAGGTGGTGCACGCATGCATCCGTTCGTCCATTGCGGAAGGCATCGAGGCGGGCATGCTCGCGGTTGCCGCCGGGCTGTCCGTCTCGGCAGCGGCAGCAGGAAAGGCCGCGTCGGCTAGCACGAGGCAGAGGAAAAGCACGACCGATATGCCGACAATTCCGCGACGCACGACGAGCCTCGTAGGAAGTTAGGGTTGGCTTCTTGCTGTGAATTTTTGTTGCTTACCCATGCGCACGCCCCGCGCATTGCGCAGGACTGCTACTGCGAGTTCGGAACATCATACGTGTCATCGATGCTGCTTTCAACGAAGGTTAGTTGATCCATGTCGAACAAGTGCGAGGTAATTGGCGGGCGCCGTCATGTGCATGACATGTTTGTGTTCCTGCGAGCGGCCGCGAATGCCGAGCGCGCATGGGGGACCCGCTTGCTCCGGCGCGCCGGCGTACGCCGCCGCGGGGCTCCCACGCGCCTGGCATCGCCGCGCTCGTCGGCGGCTTGCCCGGTTCGCCGCAGTGGGCTCCCGGCGCGCACGAAGGCGCACGCGAAGGCCGGTGCAATAATCAGAACCGATAGCCAATGCCGGCCTGGATCAGGTCCGCGTCGAGGCTCGTGCGCGTGACCACGCGGTTCCACGTGACGCGGGTGAGCCAGTGTTTGCTTAGCCGGTAACTCGCGGAAAGCGAGATGAGCCCGGAGATGGTGCCTTTGATGCCGGCGGAGCCCGGCCCATTGAACGTGTCGATTGCGTAGTACGGGCCCACTCCCGCTGCAAGCGTCAGATGTTCGTTGAAGAACGCGCGCGTGAGCCACAGCTGCGATGCAAGCCCGTTGCGCCGCACCGCCGCCGGGACGTTTTCGTGCATGTAGCTCGCGGTCCAGTCGACATACTTGAAAAGGCCGCGCCGGTATTCGACGCTCGTCGAGAAGCCCGATTCCGAATTGAGACTGTTCTTGATCGTCTCCCCGGCGAGTACGGTGAATTCGTTACCCGTGACGCGGTCGGTGCGCGCAAGCGGGCGGTCGCGCGGTCCCGGTTCGTCAGGCGCGTCGAGCTGATAGCCGATGCCGAACAGCACGCCTGTCGTGTTCGGACCGCCGCTGATCTGCACGCGATTCAGTTGCACCTGCATGATCCAGCGATCCGATGTGTAGTACGCGGCCCGCACGCTCATCAATGCGCCGACGCCGTGGTCGTTCATGAACCCGTCCGGGCCGCCGTTGGTGGTATCGGAATAACGATACGGTCCGACGCCGGCCGACAGCACGAAGCGCCGGTTCTCGAGCGGCAGGCGTCCCCACAACTGCACGCTCGGGCCGTCCCGATGGTGGGCGGGCAGGTGCCCCTCGTTGAGCCATGTGATGCCGAGCGCCGCGTACTTGCCCAGTCCTTCCTGGTAGTCGAACGCCCACGAATAGGTGTGCGTCCCCGTGCCGGTGAGCGCGCCGCCAAACAGCGCGAACTCCTGTGCGCTCGCGCGCTGCATGTGGCAAGCGCCGGCCGCAACCAGCAGCGGGCCGAGCAGGCGGAGCAGTCCGGAGCGTGTCGCCCGGCGTGTCAGCAAAGCAAAAGAAACGTCAAAGTCGGTTGGCATCGAACGGGACAGCGGCACTTCCTCCCCATTGGGGATTAAGCCGAAAGCAAGGTATTGCAAAGGTTTGTCTTATTTAACAATCCATCAACTAAGACGAACCTGATGTTGATCGCTTAATTGCCGACACTTTGCCACAGTGAGCTCGGGCGTGCAGATTGGTGCCTATTCCATACGCGTATCAACTGAGGGATTAGTAGGAATCGACGAGACGATCGGCCGCTGCGTCTTGTTTCTCCAGATTTCTTCCATATGGGTGACAGATTGTTTCAGAAGAATCACCATGATTTTTCAGACGTTCCTTCGAATAAAAAGGAAAATTTGGACAATGAAATTAAATTGGTTAACTTGGTAATCCTGATCGGTTATTTTAATGTTTCTTTCGAATCTTTGACGAATCGGAGTCTTCTGGTTCTCAATATTTAAGCATCATGTTTTGACTCCGATTCCCACACGCTTTTTTGCCGCCCCCTATTGGTCCGTAAGCGCAATCAGTCGCAAGCACTTTTGTTCGTGTGCGCTCCGTGGTCGCGCGTGTCCCCGCAATCGCCCGCACCCGGCCGCCGGCTCCGCTGCCCGAAAGGCCGCCGCCCGAAAGGCCGCTGGCCGAAAGCCCGGTGGCCGAAAGTCCGGTGGCCGAAAGTCCGGTGGCCGAAAGTCCGATAGGCCGCAATCTCTGTCGACCCCTCGCTCGCCAACCGGTGTGGACGAAGCGCGTCGGCAGCACACACAACAAACAAATACCGAGGGAGCATCCGTGAAGCTACGCGTCATTCTGGCCGACGACCATCCATTCGTTCTGCTGGGCATTCAGGCCACGCTCGCCGCTCAGGGCGACGTGCGCGTGGTCGGCGAGGCAACCAGTCCGTCGTCGCTGTTCGAGGTAATGCATGCCACCGCCTGCGACGTGCTCGTGACCGACCTCGCCATGCCGAACGAGTCCGGCGACGCCGAAGACGGTCTGCGGCTGATCCGGCGTATCCGCAGCCACTGGCCGCAGGTGCGCATCGTCGTGCTGACGAGCCTGACCAATGCGGCCATTCTGCGTTCGATCATGGCCACAGGTGTGCTCGGCATGCTGAACAAGATCGAGTCGATGGACGAACTCGCCGCCGCGATTCGCGCGGCAGGCGCCGGACGCTCGCATGTCAGCCGCTCGGTGCTCGAGGCGCTCTCCAACGCCAGCGGCGAGACGCTCGGCATGTCGCCGATGCGCGAACTGTCGCCGCGTCAGACCGAGGTGCTGCGGATGTTCGTGCGCGGCCATTCGATCTCCGAGATCGCGCAGCACTTCGGTCGCGACGTACGCACGGTCAGCCGGCAAAAGCGCGATGCAATGGCAAAGCTTGGCGTCAGCAACGATCCCGGGCTCTTTGCTTTTGTCCGCGCGCACGGGCTGACGTGATGCCATATCAATTAACCATCGAATGTGTTTTCGCGTTTTCTCATTGCTATTTCGGAGCAATCTTATGTCTGTCTGGCGATAAATGCTCAATTCTCGCCGGATCCAGCCAACGCTCCGTCATTTGGCCTTAGGACACGGATCAAAGGAGCTCTTTCAATGAATGCCAGGAACGACATTACCGCGCCAGTCCGAACGATCATCGCCGATGATCATCCGCTCGTGCTGCTGGCGATCGAGAATCTGATGTCGACGTATCCCAACATGGAAATTGTGGGACGCGCGACAGATTCCTCGCAGTTGTTCGCCGAAGCGGGGCGAGTGTCGTGCGATCTGGTCGTGATGGATCTGTATATGCCCGGCGGCTCGAACGGCGACGGTCTCGACATGGTTCGCCAGTTCCGGACGCGCTTTCCCGAAGTGGTGCTCGTGGTCCTGACGATGGAAACCGAAGCGGAGGCCTTGCAGAAAGTCATCGCGCTCGGCGTGGGCGCGGTGGTCAGCAAGCGGGACCGCATCGACCTGATCCACGTGGCGATCATCACGGCGCTCGCACACGAGTGCTATCTCGGACCGGCGATCCGCACACTGCTTGCGGACGCAACCATCGCGCGCCGGCTCGACTACGTGAGGCAGATGCTGTCGCGGCGCGAACTGGAAGTCCTCACGCATTACGCGTCGGGTCTCGGCGTCACCGAGATCGCGGCGCGGCTGGGCCGCAGCGTCAAGACGATCAGCGCGCAGAAGTGCACGGCGATGCGCAAGCTGTCGCTGCACAGCGACGCGGACCTCTTCAGGTTCGCCGTCGAACACGGCGTCGTCTCCGGCGACCGTCCGTAGGCCGCGCGCGGTCCGCGCGCATGGACCGTTGCCGCGTTGCGCCTGCGGTTCGTCCGCACCGTCGACTGCCGTTCGCGGTGCGGCGCCGGACAGCAGGCCCATCGCCGTGCGACGGGAGGCAGGCACACCAGGTGGCACAGATCCCGGGGAAGCGCAGTGCGCGGGGGCTGTCCACAGTCACACAAAAAGAACATGAATCAGACTATCCGGATCATCGTGGCCGATGATCACAGCTGTGTCCGCGCGGGCGTGAGGTGCCTGCTCGATAACGTCCCGCATATGTCCGTGGTCGGCGTCGCGCACGATACGCTCGGGCTCGCCGAACTGCTCGACACCTGTCCGTGCGATCTGGTCGTATCCGACATCGGCATGCCGGGCATCGACGGCGAGAGCAATGCGATCCTGTTTCTGCGGCGCACGCTGCGCGCCATGCCGCATCTGCCGGTCGTCATCCTGACCATGATCCATCAGCCGAGAACGCTAGCCGGCCTGCTGCAGATGGGCATCGCGGCGATCGTCGACAAACGCGACGCGGCCGCTTCGCTGATTGCCGCAGTCGACGCGGCGTATGCGGGCCGCCGCTTTCTCTCCAGCCACGCGCGCAAGGCGATCGGCGAGGCCGCCGCGCCGCAACCGGGGGCCGCGGTATTGAGCGCGCGCGAATGGGAGGTGTTCCGGATGTACGCGCAAGGCATGACGATCCAGCAGATCGCGGCGCGGCTGTCGCGCAGCGGCAAGACGATCAGCACGCAGAAACGCAATGCGATGCGCAAGCTCGGACTCGAAACCGAAAACAGCCTGATCGCGTACGCGCGGCAGATCGGTTTGACTTGATGACTGAAGCAGCGATCGTGCGGTAACAGGTAGTGCGTGTTCAGCGATTCGCTCATTTAAGAATAGTCCGATTAACGTCGCCGGGTATTGATTCGACAATTTGCGGTCGCGCCCGCCTCGCCGGACGCGCCGCGCCCGGGAAGGATCTGTCATGCACAACGACGTGCGAGTGGCGCGATTCTGAAGGTTCGCCATCGCAGGCTGGCCTTTGTCGACACGTGATGCATGGACGGAAATCGCAATGGCAAGCCTGGGTAAACGGTTGGTGGTCGAAGGCGCCGGTACGGCCTGGGTGGTGTTCGTCGGTTGCGGCAGCGCGGTGCTGAACGCGGGCGCGGTGCAGCAAGGCTGGGGTGTGCTCGAAGTGCCGTTTGCGTTCGGTCTGGCGTTGACGACGGCCATGGCGGTGCTCGGACGCGTGTCCGGCGCGCATTTCAATCCCGCGGTGACAGTCGGGTTCGCAACCGCGCAGCGCTTTCCGGTGCGTGATCTTTTGCCGTACATCGCGGCGCAATTGATCGGCGCGCTGGTCGGCGCTGCGCTGCTCGCTTATGTCGCGAGCGGGCGCCCGGGCTTCGAGTTGAGTTCGAGCACCTTCGGCGCGAACGGCTACGACGATCATTCGCCATCCGACTATCGGCTGCATGCCGCACTCGCGGTCGAATTCGCGATGTCGTTCGTATTCGTCTTCGTGCATCTCGCGATGTCAACGCGCAAGGCGTCGGCTTCGTTCGCGCCGCTCGTGGTCGGCGCCTGCTTCGCGCTGATCTATCTGATTGCAACGCCGGTGACCAACGCGTCGGTCAACCCGGCGCGCTCCACTGCAGTCGCGCTTTTCGTCGGCGACTGGGCGCTCGATCAGTTGTGGCTCTTCTGGGCCGCGCCGATGGCGGGCGGCCTGCTCGCCGGTCTGGCGTACCCGTTGATGGGCCGCGACACCGTCGCCGCGATCGACTGGCGCAACGCCGGGGCCGCGCCCCGCGATCTGCGCTGATGCGGCGGCATCGGCAAAGCGTGCGCGGCATGAAGCAAAAGAATCACCCGCCGCGCGCCGGCTTCTACCGCGCCACCGGTCGTTCATTGCGGCGCTGGGCGCTGCGCGCGCTGATTCTTGTCGCCGCGTTCAGCGTCTACCGGATGCTGTTTGCCACGCCTGTCGTACCCGCCGCGCCCGCCGTACCTGCAGCAACCGCAGCACCTGCAGCACCTGCAGCAACGAAGGCGGTCTCATCACCCGATGTGCGTGCCGATCACGCGCTGCCGCGCCGAATGATCATCGGCGTGCTCGCGAGCGGCTGGTCGCCATTCGAAGAGTTCGACCAGGGCGAGCTGACCGGATTGAGCGTCGACTACCTGCGTGCGCTTGCCGGCCCCGATGTCGAATTCGACGTGAAGACCTTCGCGGACATGCCGCAACTGCTGGCCGCGGCCTGCGCGAATCAGGTCGACGTGTTGATGAGCCTCGCGCGCACGCCGGAACGCGAGCACTGCGTGGCGTTTTCCGCGCCGTATTTCGATGCATCGACATCCGTGGTTGCGCGCGCAAGCGACGTCGATGCATCGGATCGCGTGCAAAACGGCGATGTGCGGGTGGCGGTCGAGCGCGGGTTTCTGCTCGAGGGCGTGTTGCACGAGCGTTTTCCGCGCGCGCAGATCGATGCGTTCGAAGACACGGCGTCGGCGCTGCGCGCGCTCGAACGAGGTGACGACGACATCTACTTCGGCTACACGCCGGCGGTGCAGCATTACCTCGCCACGCCTGAATTCACCGCGCTCAAAGTGGTATTCGAAGAGCGGCGCCGCAGCGAGTTGCGCTTTGCGGTGCCGCGCGGCCGGAGTGCGTGGCGCGATGAACTCAATCGCGCGCTCGCGGCGTTGCCGCCCGCGCAGGCCACGGCGATCCGCACGCGCTGGATCGCCGGCGCGGTGGCGCAGCATCCGGCCTCCGCGGTGCTGGCGGGCGGCGCGCGGACGAACGGCAATCCGACCGTGACGGCGTTGCGTCTGTTGCCGCTCCTGATCGGCATCGGCGTCACGTTGCTGGTGACGTTGCGCGCGTATTCACTGCTGCAACGGGAAGTGCGGCGTCGCGAGCAGACCGAGCGCGAACTTGCAGCCCAGCTGAACTTTCAGCAGACGATGATGGAAATGGTGCCGTACCCACTCGTCGCGAAAGATCTGAAGGGCCGCTATATCGCGGTGAATCAGGCGTTCGAGCGGCTGTCCGGATTGCGCCGCGCGGCGGTGATCGGCCGGACCAGCACCGACGTGCACGCGTGGGGCGCGCAAAACAGCGTTCGTCTCGAGCAATTGATGCAACATTCGCTCGCGACCGGCGAGCGTGCGGAGGCCGAGCTGCAGTTCGCCGATCACGCCGGTTATCACCGGCACGGATTCTTCTCGGTGTGCATCTGCGAAGGTGTCGACGGCGCGCCGTCATGCGTGCTCGGCACGCTCGTCGACATCACCGACATTCGCCGCGCCGAGATGCTCGCGCGCGAAACCGAGCGGCGCCTGTTCGACGTCACCCGCTCGCTGCCCGCGGTGGTGTTCCAGTTGCGTCGCGCGCCGGATGGCGCGTACTCGTTCCCGTATATCGGCGGCGACACGAAGTACTGGCTCGTGCGCGATAGCGGCACGCTGATGCGCGGCGGCGCGGTGAACTTCGGCCGCGTCTGTGCGGAAGACCGGCCGCGCGTGATGGCCGCGCTCGAGCGTTCCGCAAACACGTCGGAACCGATCCATGTCGAATTCCGGATGATGAGCATCGACGATTCGCGCTGGGTGCGCGCGGAACTCGTGCCGCGCCGCGAGGCGGACGGCGGCACGGTCTGGAGCGGCTATTGGGTCGATGCGAGCGCGGAGCGGCTGCGCTCCGACGAACTTGCGCGCGCCCGCGATCTCGCCGAAGCCGCGTCGCGCGCGAAAGACGACTTCCTCGCGATGATGAGCCACGAGATCCGCACGCCGATGAACGGCGTGCTCGGGCTCGTCGAAGTACTCGAACGCACGCGCCTCGACGCCGACCAGGGCGAGATGCTGCGGATGATTCACGAATCGGCGGGCGCGCTGCTGCAGATTCTCGACGATCTGCTCGACTATTCGAAGATCGAAGCAGGGCGGCTCACCATCGAAACCGAGCCGCTCGATTTGCGCGATCTGGTCGATACGGCGGTCGGACTGCTCGCCGCGCGCGCGCATGAAAAAGGCCTGAAAATGCGCGTCGACATCGAGCCGCGGGTAGCGGCGCGGGTGCGGGGCGACAGCGTGCGCTTGCGGCAGATTCTCTTCAATCTGCTCGGCAACGCGATCAAGTTCACGCCGTCGGGCGAGGTCGATGTGCACGTTGCGGTGATGCAGGAGACCGACGCCGGTCAGACCATCCAGATCATCGTCGAAGACACCGGTATCGGCATTGCGCCCGACGTGCAGGCGCGTCTGTTCGAGCCGTTCGTGCAGGCGGAGACGTCGACCACGCGCCGCTTCGGCGGCACGGGCCTCGGACTCACGATCTGCCGCAAGCTGGTCGATCTGATGGGCGGGACGCTCGAGCTCGCCAGTACGCCCGAGGTCGGCACGCGCATGACGCTGCAACTGCTGATGCCGGTCGATTCGCGCCGCTACACGGTGGGCGGCTTACGCGGCAAGCGCGGCCTTGTCGCGGTGGCGGACACGCAGGTCCAGCAGGCGCTGCTGCATTTCGGCGCGGCGCTGGGCATCGAATTGCGCGCGGCATCGTCCGGCGCGCCGGAATTGCGTGAGCCGCAGACGCTGGCCGCGTTCGATCTGGTGTTCGTCGGCGAAGGCTTCGACTTGCCGGCGCATGCGTTGCCGCATTCACGCGTGATTCGTCTCACCGAAAAACCGAAGCCGACCGGCTACCGGATCGTCGACGATTCCGTGCGCGTCAGCATCAACCCGATCTCGTGGCGCGGTCTCGGCGCCGCGTGCGCGGCCGCGCTGACCGGCCTCGCGCCGAAGCCCGCGCCTGCGCGCGGCGCGCCGGTCGCGCAACTGACGCTGCCCGACCGGGAACGCGCGATCGCGAGCGGCCGTCTCGTGCTGGTCGCCGAAGACCATCCGGTGAATCAGGAATTGATCCGGCATCAACTGGCGTTGCTCGGTTTCGCGTGCGACGTGGTGAACGATGGCGAAGAGGCGTTGCAGGCGCTCGAATGCGGCAGCTACGGTTTTCTGATCACCGATTGCCATATGCCGAATCTTTCGGGATACGAACTGGCCAGCCGGGTGCGCGAAAAAGAAGCACAAGCGAACGGCGCAGATGGTACAGATGGCGCAGGCAGCGCATCAAGGCTGCCGATCATCGGCATTACCGCGAACACGGCGCCCGAGGACCTGAAAGCGTGCCGCGATGCGGGCATGGACGACTGTCTGATCAAGCCGACCCGCCTCGCGACCTTGCGTGAACACCTGAGCCGCTGGATGGCGGCGGATGGCAATCGTCATCCGGCGCAGGACGCGGGCGGTGCGGATGCGCGTCGAGCGCTGCGCGATGACGGGCCGCCGGCCGAGCGTGTTTTCAGTCCGCCGGCGGCGCAGTCCGAGAGCCGCGTTGCCGCGCCATTCGTACCCGTCGACCTCGCGCATCTGACGCGGATATGGGGCAGCGAGTCGACGGTGAAAGCGTTGCTCGATTCGTTCATCTCGTCGGTGCGCGACGATGTGCGCGCGCTGCCGCCGCTGCTCGAGGAACCGGACCTCGTGGCATTGCGTGCATGGCATCATCGCGTCGCCGGCGCGGTCGGCGTGCTGCAATACCCGCCGCTTTTCAGTGTGCTCGAAGAGTATCGCCTCGGCATGGCGGATAGCGAACCCGAGCGTCTGCGCGCAGACGGCCTTGCACTCGTTCGCAAGTGCAACGCGATGCTCGACGGTATCGAAGGACAGGCGGCGCTGCTGCCGTAGCGTCCCGCGGTGAAGGCGCGCGGCACTGCCATGTGCGTGACTTCGAATTCAACTAGTATGTGTTCGCAACGTACCGTAGTGAATTCGGAGAAAGTCATGATCGCAATACGTAAGTTGAAGCTGGCTGCGATAGTGCTCGCGTTCGCATCGAGCGCCGCGTTCGCGGAGACCGTTGCGTTGACGGCGGATCTCGAACCGTCGAGCGAGGTGCCGCCGCGTGTGAGCCACGGCCACGGCATGCTGAACGCGACCTTCGATACGGCGATGAAGTCGCTGCAATGGACCGTGACGTACGAAGGCTTGTCCGGACCGGCCACCGCCGCGCACTTTCATGGCCCGGCGCCGGTCGGACAGAACGCGGGCATTGTGATTCCAATCGACAAAAAGGCGCTGCCGACTCCGATCAAGGGCGCCTCGACGCTCACGGAACAGCAGGTGACGGACCTGTTGGCCGGCCAGTGGTACTTCAACATCCACACTGCACAGAATCCGATGGGCGAGATTCGCGGCCAGGTGATGCCGGCGAACTGAGGATCGCGAACCGAGGCTGGCAACTGAGACTGGCAACTGAGACTGGCAACCGCGGCTGGCAAACCGCGGCTGGCAAACCGCGGCCAGCAGATCGAATCCGGCGACAACCGGCCACATAGCCAGCGCGGCGTCGATGCACCGAACGTCGCGCGTGGCTCGCACACCGAACAGCGTATCGTCAGAACTCGAAGCCGGCAGACGAACTACGTTTCGCCGGCCTTTCCGTTTTCCTGACTGACCTCCAGCGTCGAACCATCAGCGCGAATACACGTACCATGTGTCGATGACCGTCGACGGAGCGTGTTCCGATGAGTTGGCAAAGCGCACTGGCTTGCTGGTTCCTGCGCCGGCAGTTCCTGCCTCATACGCGGCGCCTCGAGATCAGCGCCGAGCATGCGCGGGCGCTGACCGCGCGACGCGCGTGGTCGCCGCGCGTGCCCCGGGGCTGGCAACTGCGCGAGCAATACGGCGAGCGCGACTGGCCGTTGCGCGGCGAATGGCTCGATCCTGAAGGCACGGTGAGCGCCGCGCATATTCCGGCCATTCCGACCATCCTGTACATGCACGGTGGCGGCTACTACTTCTGCTCGCCGAGCACGCATCGCGCCGTGTCGTTCGGTCTTGCGACCCGCGCGAGCGCGCGTCTTTTCTCGCTCGACTACCGGCTTGCACCCGAACACCGCTTCCCGGCGGCGCTCGACGATGCGCTCGCGGCATACCGCCGACTGATCGCGGCGGGCGCGCTGCCGCAAACCGTTGTGCTGGCCGGCGACTCGGCAGGCGGCGGCCTCGCGCTCGCGACGCTGGTCGCCTTGCGCGACGCCGGCGACCCGCTGCCGGCCGGCGCGGTGCTGTTCTCACCGTGGACCGATCTCGCCGCAACCGGTGCGTCGCTCAGCACGAACGACGGTGCGGACCCGATGTTCAGCGGCCCGTCGATTGCGCGCGCAGCAAAGCTGTATCTGGGCGAGGCGTCCGCGACGCATCCGCACGCGTCGCCGTTGTACGCGGACATGCGCGACCTGCCGCCGTTGTTTATTCAGGTGGGCAGCACCGAGGTGCTGCTCGACGATGCGCGCCGGGTCGCCGCGCGCGCGACGCAGGCGGGCGTCGCGGTCGAACTGCAGGTCTGGCCGAAGATGCCGCACGGGTGGCAATTGTGGACGCCGTTTCTGCCCGAAGCGCGACGCGCGCTCGATGATGCCGCGGCTTTCGTGCGCCGCGTGACGCCGGTACGCGGCGACACTCAGCGATCGAGCGCGACCTCGATGGTCTGATACGCGGCCTGCACCGCGTCCAGTCCGTAACGCCGCTCGAGCCGGCGCACCGTGAAGTGTCCATGCGCGACATGCTGGAAGTGGTCCATAAACACGGTATTGACCATCGCACCGAGCACCGCGCCGATCGCCGGAATCGATTTTGCGGCGACCTGTTCGCTGACCTGCGCCGAGAAGCGCGACGCGATCGTGTTCAAGAGCCGCAGCAACGCGGCCGACCCATGTGACGTGAATCCCTTCGTCGCCATTTCCGACGACGCCTTCGACACCGCCTGTGCGAGTGCGCCACGCATGATGAAGTAGCCGTAATCGGCGTCGTCGTCCGCTTTCGACGTGCCGCCCATGCCGAGCACCGTCAGGCATTGCAGCTGCGTGTCGATCGACGCGAGGTCTTCGCCTTCGCTGCGCGCAATATCGCAGATCGAGCGGAACATCAGCGTCGTCGTGACCGGCAGCTCGACCGGCAATGCGAACAGGCCGAATGCGCCGCCCGCCGCGCCGGTCGTGGCGACCGCGAACTTGTGCAGCAGATTGCTCGGCTTGTCGTTTGCCGCGAGCGGCACCGCGCGGCCCAATGTGCGCAACGCGATTTGCAGGCATTTGCGCAGCGCCGTTTGCGTTGCGTCGTTGATCTTTTCGTTGGCCGCGGCCGGCATGCGCGCAATCAGTTTTTCGAGCGGCGCCCCGACGATGCTCGCGAGCTTCATCGCAAGCGCCGGGCTTTCGAGCTCGTGCTTGGCGCGCCGCAGCGCGTCCAGGTCGTCGGGTGACAGGGTGGGTTCTTCTGACGAAATCGGGTCCATGAAACTCCTCAAGCTCGCGTCGCGGCGGCCGGATGACCGTCGCGTGTGCTATCCGCGTCGCGCCGCGGGCAGGCTCCTGCAAGGTTAGAGCCCGGGTCCATGGTATGATTCCATATCGTTGACTTGTCAACTGTTGTGTCGACAAAAAATGGCCGTTCACACCGCCGCTCACCATTCGAGTGGGCAAGTCTTACCCTTCCGGGAATCGCTGCTGGCGATGCTCGGCGTTTCGTTCGTTTCCATGCTGGTCGCGCTCGATCAGACCGTCGTCGGCACCGCGCTGCCGACCATCGTCGCCGAACTGCGCGGCTTCGAGCTGTACGCGTGGGTCGCGACCGCGTACCTGTTGACGTCGGTGATCACCGTGCCGATCTTCGGCAGGCTGGGCGATTATTACGGCCGCAAGCCGTTTCTGATCGCGTCGATCATCGTGTTCACCGGCGCATCCGTGCTATGCGGCGCGGCGAACAGCATGCTGTTTCTGGTCATTGCGCGCGGCTTGCAGGGCATCGGCGGCGGCATGCTGGTCGGCACCGCGTTCGCGTGCATCCCGGACCTCTTTCCCGATTCGGTCGTGCGTCTGCGCTGGCAGGTGCTGATGAGCACCGCGTTCGGCATTGCGAATGCGGTCGGCCCGTCGCTCGGCGGTTTCCTTACGCAGTATTGCGGCTGGCGTTCGGTGTTTTACGTCAACCTTCCGGTTGGTCTGATTTCGCTGTTCTTCGTCTGGCGCTATCTGCCGCATTTGCGGCACGTCGTTCACAAGGGCAAGATGCGCCTCGACTGGCCCGGCGCGCTGCTTATCGCGCTCGCGCTCGGCAGCTTGCAACTCTTTGTCGAACGGCTGTCGAAACACGGCTTCAACGGGTCGTCGGGCGCGTTGCTCGCGGTCAGCGTCGCGTCGTCGTATGCATTGTGGCAGTGGGAGAAGCGCTTTGCGCAAGCCATTCTTCCCGTCGATATGTTCCAGAACAGGAGTCTTAACGCGCTCTTCGTGCTTGCCGTACTTGCCGGCTTCTCGATGTTCTCCATCCTCTTCTACGCGCCGCTGCTGTTCCAGGGCGGTTTCGGCATGTCGCCGAACGAAGCGGGACTCGTGATCACACCGCTCGTCGTGTTCATCACAATCGGCAGCATCGCGAATGGACGGGTCGTTTCGCGTATCCGTCATCCGAATACGATGCTGTATATAGGATGTGTGCTGCTGGCCGTCGCGTGTTGCGGCGTGGCGATCGCGACCCGCACGATGCCGCACGCGCTGTTGATGCTGCTGATGGTGCTCGCGGGGCTGGGTCTTGGCTTCGTGCTGCCGAACCTGACGATCTTCGCGCAGCAGACCGCGGGCCGCGAACACTTCGGCATTGCGACCGCGCTGCTGCAATCGCTGCGCATGATCGGCGGGATGATCGGCACGGCGATCACCGGCACGCTCGTCACGCAAATGTATGCGAGCGGTGTGCGCAATGCGCTCGAGCGCGACCACGCGGGGCACTGGTATGCGGACCTCGGCGATCCGCAGATCCTGATCGATCGCGGCGCGCAGGCGCATCTGCTCGACCAGCTGACGCGCGCGGGCCATAGCGGCGCGGCATTGCTCGAAGCCGCGCGCACGTCGCTGGTGGGCGCGATTCACATGGGTCTGGCGATCGCGACGGTGGTCGCGGTTGTGTCGATCTGGCAGAGCCGGCGCGTGCCGCCGGTGAAGCTGTCGCGCAAGCTCGAACCGACGGTCGCCGCCGAGTGATTCACGTATTGACGACTTGAGCCGGGTGGCAATCTCATGGAAGAACAGGACCGGATCGCGATCCTTCATCAGTTCGGCCGCACGTATCGCGCGTTTATGTCGGCGTTCGAGGCGCAAGTGGGTCACCCGATGCCGCGCTGGCGGATTCTGCTCGCGCTGCACGAGCAGGAAGGCGAGTCGTCGCAAAAGCGACTCGTCGAACGGCTGCGCGTCGACCCTGGCGCGCTCACGCGGCAACTGAAACTGCTCGAAGCGCTCGGCTGGATCGCACGCAGTATGGACGAACGCGACAATCGCGTAACGAACGTGCAGCTCACCGATGCGGGCCGTGCGGCGATCGAAGCGAGCCTGCCGAGCCGCAATGCGTTCCTGCACGAGACTTTGGCGGGATTGCCCGAGGATGCGCTCGCGGCGTTGTCGAGCGCGTTGGGGATGCTTGAAGCGCGCATCGCGGAGGTCGCCGTGGGCGTACCGGCGCGCGAGGCCGAAGCGGGGCGTTGACGCGTCGATGCGCTGAAGAGCGCGAACGAAGCGGATCGAACGGATCCGGGCGAACCAACCCTGGCGAACGGATTCAGGCAAAAAGACGGCGGCAGCGATGCCGCCGTTGCTTTATGGACGGCGCGGTCAAAAGAACGTTTCGATCACTTCCGTCACGTGATACGACCGGTCGACGACCAGCACCTGACGCCACTTGTCGAAAGTCAGACACGGATGCGAAATGTCGAACGCGATCATATCGCCGACTTTCAGGTCCGCACCTGCCGGAATCCGCATGTAAGCATGCTGATCCATCATGGTGAACACTTCCCAACCTTCGCTTGCCTTGACGTCGCGCGGTGTGGTGTGGCCCGGCCGAAAGTGGCGCGCGGGTTCCGGCATGCCTGAATCGAACGCGGCATCGCGTTTGCCGAAGCCGATGATCGCGCGGTCCGGCTCGGGAATGGACTGCACGTACGCCCACAACTGCAACGCGGGCAGCAGGGCTTCGCCCATTTTCTTCGCGACCGGGTTGCGCGCCAGAATGTCGGTCTGCGCCTTGCGATAGACACCGACGTCATGCGTCAGATAGCAGCCCGGACGCAGCACGATTTCGATCTGGCTCGCGTCGGCGGCTTGCGCGAATTCCTCGGCGACGACGTCGTACCACGCGGAGCCCGCGCCGGACAGAATGGCCGGCTTGCGCGCGAAGCGGCCCGCATTGAGCAGCGCGCGCGTGGTCTCGACCGCGGCGCGTAGAAATGCGCGCACCTCGTGCTCTTCCTTCAAGATGCCTTCATACAGCTCGATGCCGGCAAGCTGCAGCGAATCCGGATAGTGTGCGATCGCATCGAGCACCGCTTTGAGCTGTTCGCCATTGCGCACCCCGGTGCGGCCGCCCGGCACGCCGAGCTCGATCAGCACGTTCAGCTGCTTGCGTACGGAGCCGAAGAACTTGCCGAGTTGTTCGACGCCCGCGACCGAATCGACCAGACAGTAGAACTCGAAGTCCGGATCACTCAGCAGTTCGGCGACCATCAACATATTGCGCTTGCCGACCAGCTGATTGGCCATCAGCACGCGCGATACCCCGCCGTGATACGCGGCGCGCACCTGATGCGCGGTGGCAAGCGTGATGCCCCATGCGCCGGTTTCGAGCTGACGGCGAAAGAGGTGCGGCGCCATCGTGGTCTTGCCGTGCGGCGCGAGCTTCACGCCGTATTCGGCGACGAACGCCTGCATCCACTTCAGGTTGTGCTCGATGCGATCCGCGTACAGCACGGCGGCCGGCAGGCTCACGTCTTCGTCGAGCAGGTTCCATTCGAGGCGGCCCGCGTCGGTGAGCTGAATGCTGGTTCCCGGGACATTGCCGAGACCTTTGCTGAACGGATCGATTGTCGGTCCTTGATAGTTTGTAACTTTCATTGCGTGCTACTCCATCGCGCGGTTGTATCGCGGCAAAGTTGACTTCGTCATGTTACAGAAAGTACGATGCTCAACGAAATGTTATTTATTACCAACGCACTGCCTGCGCGCCGCGCGGCGTTTTCCGCCGTATCGCGGCTCGCGTCCTGCTTGCCACGGCCGGTGCGGCCAATGGCGGACTTCAATGAACTCTAGCGCCGAACCGCTCGCCTTCGACATCGTCGCGCGCATTGCTGAATGCGCACCCGAGTTGCGCGCGGCCGAACGCAAGGTCGCCGCGCTGATTCTCGACGATCTGACGAGCGCGTCGCACGCGAGCATCGGCGAACTGGCGCAGCGCGCGGACGTCAGCATCGCGACCGTGACGCGCTTTGCGAAAGCCGTCGGCTGCCGCGACGTGCGCGAGCTGAAGCTGCGGCTCGCGCAGGCGGCGGCGGTCGGTCAGCGCTTTCTGCCGCGCGGCGCACCGGACGCTGCGCAAGAGCATATCGCGACACGCGTGTTCGATGAAGTGCAAACCACGCTGACGCATCATCATCAACTGCTGCTGCAGGCGCCGCTTGCCGATGCGGCCGCCGCGCTGCGCGCCGCCCGCATGATTTACGTGTACGGCATGGGCGGCGGCTCCACCGCGCTCGCCGACGAAATGCGGTTCAGGCTGGTGCGTCTCGGGCGGCCGGTCGCCACGTATCAGGATGGATTGCTGCAGCGGATGGTGGCGAGCACCGTGTCGCGCGATTGCGTCGTGATCGCGTTGTCGGCAACCGGGCGGGTGCCCGACATGGTCGATAGCTGCCGGCTCGCGCACGGTTATGGCGCGACGCTGATCGCATTGACCGCACCCGCGTCGCCGCTCGCGAAACTCGCGGACTGGCTGATTCCGATCGTGGCGTTCGAAACCGATTTCATCTACAAGCCGTCGTCATCGCGTTACGCGATGCTGATGGCCATCGACGTGCTCGTCACCGAACTCGCGGTCAGTCAGGGCGATGAAAGCCGCGAGTTGCTGCGCCGTATGAAACATGTGCTCGACGCGCATCGCGGCGGCGGCGATCGTCAACCGATAGGAGACTGATCCATGCATTCGCATCCTGAAGCCGCGGATACGCTGATCGTAGCCGCGCAGCTTTACGACGGCACCGGCGTGCCGCCGGTCGAACGCGATGTCGCCGTGCGCGACGGCCGTATCGTGGCCATCGGCAATCTGTCGAACTGGCTGGCCGAAGAGGTAATCGAAGCGAACGGCCACGCGCTCGCACCGGGCTTTATCGACGTCCATACGCACGACGACACGCATGTGATCCGCGCGCCGCAGATGCTGCCGAAGATCACGCAGGGCGTGACGACGGTGATTGTCGGCAACTGCGGAATCAGTGCTTCGCCGGTTACGCTGAAAGGCGATCCGCCGGACCCGATGAATCTGCTCGGCACGCGCGACGCGTTCAGCTATCCGACCTTCGCCGCGTATGTCGATGCGGTGAATGCGGCGCGGCCGGCGGTCAACGTCGCGGCGCTGATCGGTCACACGGCATTGCGCAACAATCAGATGGACCGGCTCGATCGCGCGGCGACACCGCAGGAGATCGAACAGATGCGTGCGCAACTGACTGAAGCGTTGGCGCACGGCGCACTCGGACTCAGCTCGGGGCTTGCATATGGCGCCGCGTTCGCGGCGCCGACCGAAGAGGTGATGGCGCTCGCGGCGCCGCTTGCCGAGGCGGGCGCGCTGTACACGACGCATATGCGCACCGAGTTCGACGCGATTCTCGACGCGATGGACGAGGCATACCGGATCGGCCGCCATGCGCGCGTGCCCGTGGTGATTTCGCATCTGAAGTGCGCGGGGCCGACCAACTGGGGACGCAGCGCCGAAGTGCTTGAATCGCTGGAAGGCGCGCGGCGCATGCAGCCGATCGGCTGCGACTGCTACCCGTACAGCCGCAGTTCGTCGACGCTCGACCTGAAGCAGGTGACCGGCGACATCGACATTACCGTCACCTGGTCGACGCCGCATCCGGCCATGGCGGGCAAACTGATCAGGGACATCGCGGACGAATGGGGCGTCACGCAGCAGGAAGCCGCACAGCGCCTGCAGCCGGCGGGCGCCGTGTATCACAACATGTCCGAAGACGACGTGCGGCGCATCCTGTCGCACCCGGCGACGATGATCGGTTCCGACGGTTTGCCGAACGATCCGTTGCCGCATCCGCGTTTATGGGGCGCATTTCCGCGCGTGCTCGGCCACTATGCGCGCGACCAGCGGCTGATTCCGCTCGAAGAGGCGGTGCGCAAGATGACGAGCCTGTCTGCGCGTCGCTTCGGGTTGACGCAGCGTGGCGAAGTGCAGGTCGGCTATCACGCCGATCTGGTGCTGTTCGACCCGGCGCGTGTGCGCGACGCGGCGACCTTCGACAAGCCGCAGCAGGCAGCCGACGGCATTGAAGCGGTGTGGGTGAGCGGCGTGCTGTCGTATCGCGACGGTGCGCCGACCGGCGAGCGCGCCGGTCGTTTTGTGGCGCGCGGTGCGCGGCCCGCGACGGGCGACCGCGCGGCGCATGACGCGCAACACGATTTCTGAATCGAATCTGATGACCAGACAGGGAGCGAAAGATGAAGCGTTATGGCGTGGAAGGCGGTAAGGGCACGGGCGGTCAGCATATGCCGTTTGCGCGGGCAGTCGAAGCGGACGGCTGGCTGTATGTGTCCGGACAGACGCCGATGCAAAACGGCGAAGTGATCAACGGCGGGATTGTCGAGCAGTCGCACAAGGCGCTGCAGAACGTGTTTGCCATTCTGAAAGAGGCCGGCTACGGCGCCGAGCATGTCGTGCGCTGCGGCGTGTGGCTCGACGATCCGCGCGACTTCGCTTCGTTCAACAAGGTGTTTCGCGAGTACTTCGGCGAGCATCCGCCTGCGCGCGCGTGCGTGGTGTCGAGCATGGTGATCGATTGCAAGGTTGAAGTGGATTGTGTTGCGTATAAGGCGGTGAAGCGTTGAGCGTGGTGGGTGTTCGCATACGAGGGAGACTCGGGTGACGAACCGTTAGTCGGCAAGCGGATTCGCGTATTTCGCCGACGCGCCGATGAATGAATCAGCGCTGATACGCGAATTCGTCCGTCATCCGTCCGCTCGAACGCCTGCATACCTAAACAATGGATCGCAACAATCATCACGGAGCCCGTCATGCGCGACCGAGACTCTCCTGATGCTCACGCCACCGTCCCGGCGACAAACCATCCAGTTCCTTGAACACCGCGGTAAAGTGCGCCTGCCCCTGAAATCCCACCGCAAGCGCGACATCCACGATCGGCAGACCGCGCATCAGCAGCGCCTTCGCGCGTTCAATGCGTCTTGCCCGCAAGAACGCATGCGGCGTGCGACCCGTCGCAAGCCTGAATTGCGCCGCAAAATGCATGCGGCTCAATCCCGCCTGCCGCGCGATATCGTGCAGCGTGACCGGTTCGGCGAGATTCGCGTCGATATAGTCGATCACGCGTCGCAAACGCGGCTCCGACAGTCCGTGTGTTTCCGATGCGCCCGGCCGCTCGTGCGCATAGCGCGACAGCACGTGATGCAGAATGCCTTGCACCATCCCGTCGATCGACACGACATTGTCCCGACGTGCATCGTCGCGCGTTGCCGCGAGCGAGCGCGCGATCGGCACCAGTGCGGGGTCGACGCGAAAGGCGGGGTCCTCGAGCCGTAGCGCCGACGCATTCGTGCGCAGACTGCCGTATTCGGATTCGACGAGTTCGCTCGGCAGAAATAGATGAATCGCCTCATTGGCCCCGCGGAAACTGCATGTCACCTGTTCGCCGGGCGCGGTCAATTGCACGCCGCCCATGCCGCCCGTGCCGCGATCGAGCAGACGGCCGTTCTTGTAGCAGTCGACGGTGGCCTTGCCGAGCAGGATGCTCACCGTGTAGTGCTGCTCGGACATCGGCGCGGTCAGTTCACGGCGCACGACGCGCTCGTCGGTCCAGTGCCCGATCACGACATCGCTCTTCGCCGCCTCGTTTGTGCAGTGCGGAATTTCTCGCCACGCGTGCTCATCCGCCAATACCTGCTGTAACGACGCACGCGCCTGGAATGCGTTGGCGTGCCTGCCATCGGTCTGCATGAAACGGTCTCCTGTCCAACTGGCCAGCTTGTGGTGAACGATGCGGTAAAAGACGGGCGAACGATGCGGTAAAAGCTACGGCGGCCGGCATAGCGAGATATACGGCGAAATATAACGCTAGTTTCACCCGGCATGCGGGAAATTAGCGTTTGCCCGTATGCGGGAACGCAGTCCGACGTGTCTGGCGGCCAACCGTGCGAATCCGAAATCAATCGCTCCATGCCTGCCCGCAGACTGATCGGGCAGTGCAGTCGGCACTGACAAGACATCTGTGACCTTTAGGAGAGAAGAATGGCCAAAGTCTTATGCGTGCTCTATCCGGACCCGGTTACCGGCTATCCGCCGAAGTACGCGCGCAACAACGTGCCGGACATCAAGGGCTATCCGAACGGGCAGACCGTGCCGTCGCCGGAAGGTCCGCTCGGCTTCAAGCCGGGCGAACTGGTCGGTTGCGTATCGGGCGAGCTCGGTCTGCGCAAGTACCTCGAAAGCCACGGCCATGAACTGGTGGTGACCAGCGATAAGGACGGCGCCGATTCGACCTTCGACCGGCATCTGCCCGACGCCGACATCGTCATCTCGCAGCCGTTCTGGCCCGCGTATCTGACGGCCGAGCGCCTCGCGAAGGCGAAGAAGCTCAAGCTTGCGCTCACGGCCGGCATCGGTTCCGATCACGTCGATCTGAAAGCCGCCGCGAAGCATGGCGTAACGGTTGCCGAAGTGACGTTCTCGAACAGCATCAGCGTCGCGGAGCACGTCGTGATGATGACGCTTTCGCTGGTCCGCAACTATCTGCCGTCGCATCAGTACGCGGCCAACGGCGGCTGGAACATTGCCGATTGCGTGAGCCGCAGCTACGACGTCGAAGGGATGCACTTCGGCACGATCGCCGCGGGCCGCATCGGTCTCGCCGTGTTGCGCCGGATGAAGCCGTTCGACGTGCATCTGCACTATTACGATCCGCACCGCCTGTCGCCGGAGATTGAAAAGGAACTGAACGCGACGTACCACGAGACGCCGATGTCGCTCGTCAAGGTATGCGATGTCGTCAACCTGCAGATGCCGCTGTATCCGTCGACCGAGCATATGTTCGACGACAAGATGTTCGACCTGATGAAGCGCGGCAGCTACCTGATCAACACGGCGCGCGGCAAGCTGTGCGATCGCGATGCGGTGGTGCGGGCGCTCGAATCGGGCAAGCTCGCCGGCTACGCGGGCGACGTCTGGTATCCGCAGCCGGCGCCGGTCGATCATCCGTGGCGCCGCATGCCGTACGAAGGCATGACGCCGCATATCTCGGGCACCTCGCTGTCCGCGCAATATCGCTATGCGTCCGGCACGCTCGAGATTCTGCAATGCTTCTTCGACAAGCGGCCGATCCGTTCGGAGTACCTGATTGTCGACGGCGGCAATCTCGCGGGGACGGGCGCAGGGTCATACAAGCTGGACTGAAACGCGACTCGCATCGCGTTCCATTGCGATGCCTGCGGCCGTGTCAGAAATGTCCTGCAAGCGATTCGACGCTGCCCGATAGTTTTTGCGCCGGGTCCGTGCGACTCTACGTGTCGCCGGCCCGGCCGCGGGGGAAACCGGCATGCGGTGTGCGCGCCAGAATGGGCGGACACTGTGTGCCGGCGTCGATAAGGCGCGGGCCGGCTCTCGCCGGGGGTGCCCGGCGGGTGCGTGGCGACGCGGGTTACCAGCTCGCCGTCAGCGATTCGACACCGCGCAGATTGCTGCGCTGTTGCCAATGCAGGTTGTCGAGATTCGTAAGCGTGAGCGCCGGCAGACGGGTGAGCAGCGTTTCGAGCCCGATTTCGAGCTCCAGCAACGCGAGCCGGTAGCCGAGGCAATGATGAATGCCGGCGGCGAACGATATCGGCCGTGCGTCGTCGCGACCGATATCGAGCCGCTCCGGGCTCCTGAACTTCGACGCGTCGCGATTCGCCGCGCCGAGCATCAGCAGCAGCACCGTGCCGTGCGGCACGGTCGTGCCCGCAATCTCGATGTCCGCCATTACGACACGCGGCGCCATCTGCACGGACGAGTCGTAGCGCAAACACTCGAGCACGGCCTTCGGTATCCGCGTCGGGTCGCGCTTCAGGCGCGCCAGTTGTTCCGGATGACGGTGCAGCGCGATCAGCGCATTGCAGAGCATATTCGCCGTGGTTTCGTGCCCGGCGACGAACAGCAGGATCACGTTCGCGACGATTTCCTCGGTGGACAGCTTTTCGCCGTTTTCCTCCGCGTTGATCAATGCCGAAACAAGGTCGTCGCCGGGTTGCGCGCGGCGTGCGTTCACGAGGTCGGTGAAATACCGGTCCAGCACGTCATACTGCGCGCTCACCACGTTCAACTGGTCGAGCGGCAACGGGGCGACGTCGAGCAGGCGCACCACCTGGACGCTCGCGCCGGCCATCAAGGCGGCATCCGCAAGCGGCACGTTCAGCATCCGGCAAATGATTTCGACGGGCAGCCGCAACGCATAGCCGGACAGCAGGTCCACGGTCCCTTCGGAGATGAATGCGTCGATCAGCCGGTCTGCCGTTTCGCGCGCCGTGTCGCGTATCGCTTCGATCTGCCGCGCGTTGAATGCCTGCATCATCAGGCTGCGCAGGCGCGTGTGTTCCGGCGGATTCATCAGGATAAAGCTGGCGTTCGCTTTCTGGAACAGCGGCCGCCGCGCGACCTCCTCGCCGTAACGCAACTGCACGCTATGCAGGTAGTCCTTGCCCGCGCGGCGATCGTGCAACAGCTTGTCGACGATCTCGTAATGTCCGCTCGCCAGCTGCTTCGGCCCGATCGTCGCGAACGGGCCTGCGGCGCGCAGTTGTTCGTACAGCGGGTAAGGGTTCTCGAAAAACGAAGGGGTGCGGAAATCGGCGAGCTTCATCGGCGTACTCATCGGATTGAGGTGCATACGCACCGACATCGATGACAACACCCGTCGGTCAACTGTATTCCTCGGGCAATGATGGATGAATCGGGGCACGCTCATGACCGATGACGCGCCGCCGTGCGCGTGCAGGAAAGGCAGCCGGACGATTGCGTGACTGGCTTCGCGATTGGCTACTGTCGTGCGGTGCGCAGATTGTCCGGCATCGGCACATTGAAGTTCGTGCGGAACGGATTGATGTCGAGGCCGCCGCGCCGCGTATAGCGCGCGTAAATCGCAAGCTTCACGGGCTGGCAGGCGTTCAGCACATCGACGAACATTTTCTCGACGCACTGTTCATGAAAGCCGGTGTGATTCCGATAGGAAATGATGTAGCGCAACAGCGACGCCTGATCGATTTGCGGACCGACGTAGTGAATCTGCACACTGCCCCAGTCGGGTTGACCGGTCACCGGGCAATTCGATTTCAGCAGGTTCGAATACAGCGTTTCCTCGACCGGCGCTTCGCCGTGCGCCGCCTTCAGCAGCGACGCGTCGGGCTGGTAAATGTCCGTGTCGAGATCGAGCCGGTCGAGCGACAGCCCGTCGAATTCCTCGAGCGCGAGCTTGCCGAATTCCGCAGGGCCGTACAGATGCACGGAAACGCTTGCGCCGCAGCAGGCGGACACGTCGCGTTTGATCGTATCGCGCACGATGTCGATCGAGTCGAACGTTGTGTGTGCGAACGAACCGAGATAGAGCTTGAACGATTTCGACTCGACGATATTCGGCGAATCGGCCGGCACATAGAACGTCGCGATCGCGATCTGCGGCTTGCCGCGGGTATTGAGCCACGACAGTTCGTACGCGTTCCAGATATCGGTGCCGAAGAACGGCAGGCGCGCGACGATGCCGATCTGCTCGCGCGCGGCGCCTCGCGCAATCGGGAAGAGCAGCGATGCGTCGTACTGTTCGGTATAGGTGGACGGTTTGCCGAGCGGAGATTGATCGGGTGTCATGATGCATTCACGATGCCACTGACGACATGCCCGGTCGCGGTGACGTCGCGGGCCGATTCGCAGTGGCGAATTTGATCGTCGAAGAAAAAGTCGGGCTCGAACTCGCGCAGAAATGCGCCTTTTTCGAGGCCGCCGAGAAACATCGCTTCGTCGATTTCGATGTTCCAGGCCATCAGCGTGCGGATTGCGCGCTCATGCGCAGGCGCGGAGCGTGCGGTGACGAGCGCGGTGCGAATCCGCATCGGCGCGGCGGCGTCCGCGAGATTTTGCAGCCGGTGCAGCGCTTCGAGCAGCGGCTTGAGCGGCCCGTCGGCAAGCGGCAAATTGCGGTTGTCGATCTCGTGACCGACGAACGCCTGCAACCCGTTCCGCTGAAACACGCGTTCCGCTTCGTCCGAGAATAGCACCGCGTCGCCATCGAACGCGATGCGGATTTCGTGCGGATACTTGCTCGCCATGCGCGCCGATTCGGGCAGCACGCGCGCGGCGGGAAAGCCGGCCGCGAGCGCGTCGCGCACGTCATCCCGATTCGCGGAAAGAAACAGCGATGCGTTGAGCGGTTGCAGATACCCGAACGGCGCGCGTCCACGCGTGAACACGCCGCGCTCGATCGCCAGGCCATGCTCGCGGGCGGAGCTGAACGCGCGCAGCCCGCTGATCGGATCGCTGCGCGACAGAATGACGACTTCGACGCGCCGTGCGCCTGCATTCAGCGCGAGCAGCTTGCGGATCAGCGGGAATGCGACGCCGGGCTTCGCGGGCACATCGAGGCGCGAGCGCTGCAGCGCTTCGTACGCGCGCAGGTCGCCTTCCTCATACACGCGGTTCTCCTCCTCGAAGTCGAACAGCGCGCGCGACGAAATCGCCACTACCAGTTTGTCTTCGAGCGTGAAAGCCATAATGAAGTCGTTCGAGCCGGTTTGCGATACGCCGCTGCCGCGCAGCGCTTACGCGAGGAACAGCCGATACACCGGGTTCGCGGTTTCTTCCCAATGCGGATAGCCGAGCGTCGCCAGAAAGCGGGCGAATTCGCTGTCTTCGCTGGCGGGCACCTGAATGCCGACGAGGATCGAGCTGTAGTCCGCGCCCTGATTCCGATAATGGAACAGGCTGATATTCCAGTTCGGCGCCATCGACGACAGGAACTTCATCAGCGCGCCGGGCCGTTCCGGAAACTCGAAGCGGAACAGGCGCTCATGGTGCGCGAGCGGCGAACGGCCGCCGACCATATAACGGATGTGCTGCTTCGACAGTTCGTCGCCGGTCAGATCGACGGTCGCGAACCCGTGCGATTCGAGCGATGCCGCGATGCGTGCGGACTCGTCGCGGCTTCTGATCTGCACGCCGACGAAAATATGCGCGGACTTCGAATCGGCGATCCGGTAGTTGAACTCGGTCACGCTGCGTGTGCCGATCAGTTCGCAAAAGCGTTTGAAGCTGCCGCGCTCTTCGGGAATCGTCACCGCGAACACGGCTTCTCGCGCTTCACCGACTTCCGCACGTTCGGCGACGAAGCGCATCCGGTCGAAGTTCATGTTCGCGCCGGAGGTGACCGCGATCAGCGTCTGGTTCTCGATGCCTTCGCGCTCCGCATATTGCTTGGCGCCTGCGACCGCAAGCGAGCCGGCCGGTTCGAGCACGCTGCGCGTATCCTGGAACACGTCCTTGATTGCCGCGCACAGCGCATCGGTATCGACGGTCAGCACTTCGTCGAGGTATTGCTGGCACAGCCGGAACGTTTCTTCACCGACCAGCTTCACCGCCGTGCCGTCCGAAAAGAGACCGACTTCGTTCAGCGTGACGCGGTGGCCGGCCTTGATCGATTGCGCCATCGCGCAGGAGTCGTCGGTTTGCACGCCGATCACCTTGATCTCCGGACGCACTTCTTTCACATACGCCGCGACGCCCGCCGCAAGACCGCCGCCGCCGATCGGCACGAAGATCGCGTGGATCGGCCCCTGATGCTGGCTCAGCACTTCCATCGCGACGGTGCCCTGGCCGGCGATCACATACGGGTCGTCGAACGGGTGCACGAAGGTGAGTCCGTGTTGTTCCTGAAGCTGCATCGCATGCGCATAAGCGTCGCTATACGACTCGCCGGCCTGCACGACCTCGACGGTCGGGCCGCCATGCGCGCGCACCGCATCGACTTTCACTTGCGGCGTCGTGACCGGCACGACGATGATCGCCTTCACGCCGAGGCGCGCCGCCGACAGCGCAACGCCTTGCGCATGATTGCCCGCCGATGCGGTGATCACGCCGCGCGACAGCGCGTCGGCCGGAATGTGCGCCATCTTGTTGTACGCGCCGCGCACCTTGAACGAGAAGACCGGCTGGTTGTCTTCGCGCTTCAGGTAAACCGCATTGCGCAGCCGGGCGGACAGGTTGCGCGCATGTTCGAGTTCGGTCTCCCGGGCGACGTCGTAGACGCGCGCGGTCAGGATTTTCTTTAGATAGTCGTTGGAAGCCATGCGATTCACGGCGCGATGCGCTGGACAGGACGGGAAAAGGTCAATGATAGCGCCATACGTGCACGCTCAGACCGGCGGGCGATGGCGCGCGGCACGCGGGATGCTCGGCTTGGCTGGCCGATTTGCCGCGTGAAGCGCGCGATGTGACTGCAAGCGTGACTGCAAGCGCGACCGCAGTCGTGATTGCAAGCCGCCCTGTAAGCCGAATCGAAACCGACCTGACTACCAGCCGGAAAGCCAACGTCAGAGTCGACCTCAAAGCCGACCGGGCGGTCGGCAAATTCCCGGGGCGCGACGGATGCAACCGATGCCGCCAATCCCCCTGACGCCGTCATAGAGGCGTCAACGCGCACCAGGATGATGCGGTAGAATCATCCTTTAGAACAAGGATCGAAAGATGCACTGGCAGCCTCGGATCGCCCACCTGGTGCCCGTCCCGCGCGAGTCTCGACCCGCGGCGCAGCGGCACGTGCGGCATGCACGATCGTGTAGTTGATATCTGAGCGCCGCGAAGCGGCCGGCGTGAGTTCGTCCGCTGCAACCCGCTTCGCCCACGATAAGAATTCCCAGCATTGCGCCCCACGCGCATCGTCAGCCGGCGCCGTCGCCTAATGAGAATCCCGGCGGCGCAGTTTGGCTGACCCACCGAGTCGTCCAACCATGAACGCACCTCAAGTATTCGACCCGCACGGCGCCCCTCACGCAGTGGCCATCGATCCCGCACCGCGCCTGCGCGAAATTCCCTATAACTACACGTCGTTTTCCGATCGCGAAATCGTCATCCGTCTGCTCGGCGCAGAGGCATGGGCCGCGCTCGACGAATTGCGCAGCGAGCGCCGCACCGGCCGCTCCGCGCGGATGCTGTACGAAGTGCTCGGCGATATCTGGGTGGTGCGCCGCAACCCGTATCTGCAGGACGATCTGCTCGACAACCCGAAGCGCCGCAAGCTGCTGACCGAAGCGCTGCATCACCGGTTGGCCGAGATCGAAAAGCGCCGCCGTGCCGATCTGACCGCACATGGCGACGACGCCGGCGTCGATCGCGCGGCGCGCGTCGAGTTGCTGGTGGCCGCGGCGCGCCGCGCGGTCGAATCGTTCGCGAACGAGTTCGAGCAAAGCGCCGAACTGCGGCGCCGCGCGCTGCGCGAGCTGGGCCGCCGCACGCAGAAGGACAACATCCGTTTCGACGGCCTGTCGCGCGTGTCCCACGTGACCGATGCGACCGACTGGCGCGTCGAGTATCCGTTCGTCGTGCTGACGCCGGATAGCGAAGACGAAATCGCGGGTCTCGTGAAAGCGTGCTTCGAGCTCGGGCTGACGGTCATTCCGCGCGGCGGCGGCACCGGCTATACGGGCGGCGCGGTGCCGCTCACGCCATTTTCCGCGGTCATCAATACCGAGAAGCTCGAACAGCTCGGCGCGGTCGAGCTGACCGATCTGCCGGGTGTCGAGCGCCAGGTGCCGACCATCTACTCGGGCGCGGGCGTCGTCACGCGCCGCGTGACCGAGGCGGCCGAACAGGCGGGCTATGTGTTCGCGGTCGATCCGACGTCGCTCGACGCATCGTGCATCGGCGGCAACATCGCGATGAACGCGGGCGGCAAGAAGGCGGTGCTGTGGGGCACCGCGCTCGACAATCTCGCGTGGTGGCGGATGGTCGACCCGGAAGGCAACTGGCTCGAAGTCACGCGTCTCGAGCACAACCGCGGCAAGATTCACGACATTCCCGTGGCGCGCTTCGAACTGAAGTGGTTCGACGGCGAATACGCGCCGGGCGAGAAGCTGTTGCGCACCGAGTCGCTTGAAATCGAAGGGCGGCGCTTTCGCAAGGAAGGCCTCGGCAAGGACGTCACCGATAAATTCCTCGCCGGCCTGCCCGGCGTGCAGAAGGAAGGCTGCGACGGCCTCATCACGTCCGCGCGCTGGGTGCTGCACAAGATGCCCGCGCATACGCGCACCGTCTGCCTGGAATTTTTCGGCCAGGCGCGCGACGCCATTCCGAGCATCGTCGAAATCAAGGACTACCTGTTCGAAACGTCGCGCGAAGGCGGCGCGATTCTCGCGGGCCTCGAGCATCTCGACGAACGCTATCTGCGCGCGGTCGGCTATGCGACCAAGTCCAAACGCAATGCGTTTCCGAAGATGGTGCTGATCGGCGATATTGTCGGCGACGATGCCGACAAGGTGGCGGCCGCCACCTCCGAAGTGGTGCGGATGGCCAACGGCAAGAGCGGCGAAGGCTTCGTCGCGGTGAGCGCGGAGGCGCGCAAGCGCTTCTGGCTCGACCGCAGCCGCACCGCCGCGATCGCCAAGCATACGAACGCGTTCAAGATCAACGAAGACGTCGTGATTCCGCTCAACCGGATGGGCGAGTACACGGATGGCATCGAGCGCATCAATATCGAGCTGTCGATCAAGAACAAGCTGCAACTGGTCGATGCGCTGGAAGCGTTTTTCAAGGCCGGCAAGTTGCCGCTCGGCAAGAGCGACGACGCGAACGAAATTCCGAGCGCCGAACTGCTCGAGGACCGTGTGCAGCATGCGCTCGAGTTGCTGAACCAGGTTCGCGCGCGCTGGACGTTCCTGCGCGACAGGCTCGATTTGTCATTGCGCGAAGCGCAGCACTATCTGGTTGGGCTCGGCTATGCGCCGCTCGCGGAAAAATTCGCGGACCGTGTCGATGCGCAGCCGGGCGTGACGGTGTTCGACGTCACGCAGGACCGCACGATCCGCGTATCGTGGAAGCAGGAAATCCGCGCGGAATTGCGGCAAATTTTCAACGGCGGCGAGTTCAAGCCGATCCTCGACGAAGCGCAGGCCATCCATAAGCAGGTGCTGCGCGGCCGGGTGTTCGTCGCGCTGCATATGCATGCCGGCGACGGCAACGTTCATACGAACATCCCGGTCAATTCCGACAACTACGAGATGCTGCAGGATGCGCATACGGCGGTCGCGCGCATCATGAAGCTCGCGCGAACGCTCGATGGCGTGATTTCCGGCGAGCACGGCATCGGCATCACGAAGCTCGAATTCCTCACCGATGACGAGATCGCCGAATTCCGCGCGTACAAGCAGCGCGTCGATCCGCACGGGCGCTTCAATGCCGGCAAGCTGCTCGAAGGCGCGGACCTGCGCAATGCCTATACGCCGAGCTTCGGCCTGATGGGCTACGAGTCGCTGATCATGCAGCAATCCGATATTGGTGCGATCGCCGATTCGGTGAAGGACTGCCTGCGCTGCGGCAAGTGCAAGCCGGTCTGCGCGACGCACGTGCCGCGCGCGAACCTGCTGTACAGCCCGCGCAACAAGATTCTCGCCACGTCGTTGCTGGTTGAAGCGTTCCTGTACGAGGAGCAGACGCGCCGCGGCGTATCCATCAAACATTGGGACGAATTCAACGACGTCGCCGATCACTGCACGGTGTGCCACAAGTGCGCGACGCCGTGCCCGGTGAAGATCGACTTCGGCGACGTGACGATGAACATGCGCAATCTGCTGCGCAAGATGGGCAAGAAGAAGTTCAACCCGGGCAACGCGGCGGGCATGTTCTTCCTGAACGCGACCAACCCGCAGACCATCAATCTCGCGCGCACCGCGATGATGGGCATCGGCTACAAGGCGCAGCGCCTCGGCAATGACGTGCTGAAGAAGTTCGCGAAGAAGCAGACCGCGCATCCGCCCGCGACCACCGGCAAGCCGCCGGTTGTCGAGCAGGTCATTCATTTCATGAACAAGAAGATGCCGGGCAACCTGCCGAAGAAAACGGCGCGCGCGCTGCTCGACATCGAAGATAACAAGATCGTGCCGATCATCCGCAATCCGCAGGCGACCACCGTCGATTCGGAAGCGGTGTTCTACTTCCCGGGCTGCGGCTCCGAGCGCCTGTTCTCGCAGGTCGGCCTCGCGACGCAGGCGATGCTGTGGGAGGCAGGCGTGCAGACCGTGCTGCCGCCGGGCTACCTGTGCTGCGGCTATCCGCAGCGCGGCTCAGGCCAGTACGACAAGGCCGAGAAGATCGTCACCGATAACCGCGTACTGTTCCACCGCGTCGCGAATACGCTGAACTACCTCGATATCAAGACGGTGGTGGTGTCGTGCGGCACCTGTTACGACCAGCTCGCCGGTTATGAATTCGACAAGATTTTCCCGGGCTGCCGGATTATCGACATCCACGAATTCCTGCTGGAGAAGGGCATCAAGCTCGACGGCGTGAAGGGCACGCGCTACATGTATCACGACCCGTGCCACACGCCGATCAAGACGATGGACCCGGTCAAACTCGTCAACCAGTTGATGGGCTCGGAACAGGACGGCTACAAGATCGAGAAGAACGACCGCTGCTGCGGCGAGTCCGGCACGCTGGCGGTCACGCGCCCGGACGTGTCGACGCAGGTGCGTTTCCGCAAGGAAGAAGAGATCCGCAAGGGTGCGGCGAAGCTGCGCGGCATTCCGCTCGTTGCCGAGGCTGGCTCGAATGCAATCAATATGGCGAATGCGGCCGCCGGCGCGGCCGGCGCGGCGCCCGGCTCGGTGCTCAAGGCGGGCGACGGACCGCAGCCGAACGGCCATGCACATGGTGGAGCCAATGGCGCGGCAAGCGGTGGAGCAAACGGCGCCACGACCGACGTGAAAATTCTGACCAGCTGCCCGTCGTGCCTGCAAGGCCTGTCGCGCTACAACGAAGACGCGAACATCGAAGCGGACTATATCGTTGTCGAAATTGCACGCCATCTGCTCGGCGAAAACTGGATGGCCGACTACGTTGCCCGCGCGAACAATGGCGGAATCGAGCGCGTGCTGGTCTAATGGCACGCATGACGGTATGCGCTCGAGGGCGACGATGGACTGTATCTTCTGCCGTGAAGACGGCGGCGACATTCTGTGGCAGGACGACACGCTGCGTGTCGTCCTCGCCGACGAACACGACTACCCGGGGTTTTGCCGGGTAATCTGGAGCCAGCATGTGGCCGAGTTTTCCGACCTGGCCGATGCGGAGCGCGACCGGATGATGCGCGCGGTGAACGCCGTGGAACGCGCGATGCGACGCGTCCTGAATCCGGTCAAGGTCAACCTGGCGAGCCTCGGCAACCAGGTGCCGCATGTGCATTGGCATGTCATTCCGCGCTTTTCCAACGACGCGCATTTCCCGCTGCCGATCTGGGCGCCGCGTCAGCGGACCGTGTCGGAAGCGCTGCTCTCGCAGCGCCGCGCGCGGGCGACGCTGCTGCGCGACGCGGTGCGCGGCGAAATCGAACAGGCTCTCGCGTGAGGCGACCATGGGTGGACTGACTCCCGACACACCGGTGCCGACCGGCGTCGTCGTGCACGCGCTATCGCGCGTGCTGGAACTGCAGTATGCGAACGGCCAGTCGTACCGGGTGCCGTTCGAACTGATGCGGGTGTACTCGCCGTCGGCGGAAGTGCGCGGCCACGGGCCCGGCCAGGAGACGCTGCAAACGGGCAAGCGCGAGGTGACGATCACCGCGCTGGAAGGCGTCGGCAACTACGCGTTGCAGCCGACCTTCTCGGACGGCCATTCGACCGGCATCTATTCGTGGGATCTGCTGTGGGATCTCGCCACGCGCCAGGACGAACTGTGGCGCGAGTATCTGGACGGCCTCGCCGCAGCCGGCGTCGACCGCGATGCACCGATGCCGGACGCATCACCGGCGCATGGCCACGGCCACCGCCACTGACGCAGCGGCCGATACGGGCTGGTACCATTCGCCCGGCCGCTACGATGCGGCGCAACAATCGTCAAAAAACGCGAAAGGACAAGCGCGATGAGCAAAACCCACTTCGGCTATCAGACGGTCGACGAACAGGACAAGGCGAAGAAGGTGGCGGGCGTGTTCCACTCCGTCGCGTCCAACTACGACCTGATGAACGACCTGATGTCGGGCGGGCTGCACCGCGCGTGGAAGGCGTTCACCATCGCCCAGGCGAATGTGCGGCCGGGCTTCAAGGTGCTCGATATTGCGGGCGGCACCGGCGACCTGTCGAAGGCGTTCGCGAAGCAGGCCGGGCCCAGCGGCGAAATCTGGCATACCGACATCAACGAATCGATGCTGCGCGTGGGCCGCGACCGCCTGCTCGACAAGGGCGTGGTGACGCCCGCACTGCTCTGCGACGCGGAGAAAATTCCGTTTCCGGACAACTACTTCGATGTGGTGACGGTGGCATTCGGCTTGCGCAACATGACGCACAAGGACATCGCGCTTGCCGAGATGCGGCGCGTGCTGAAGCCGGGCGGCCGCCTGCTCGTGCTGGAGTTCTCGAAGGTGTGGGATCCGCTGAAGAAGGCGTACGACGTCTATTCGTTCAAGGTCTTGCCGTGGCTTGGCGAGCGATTTGCCAAAGATGCGGAGAGCTATCGGTACCTCGCCGAATCGATCCGGATGCACCCGGATCAGGAAACTTTAAAAACGATGATGGAACAAGCGGGCCTCGATGGCGTCAAATATTACAATTTGTCAGCTGGCGTGGTAGCCTTGCATACCGGGACAAAGTATTAGCGTCCCTAACCTCTCGTTTCTTAAGGAATTTTCAGAAATGTCCGCTTCGACTCTGTTATCTCATCGTAAGGTTGTGCGGCCATGGGCGAGGAGAATCGGACTGCTCGCCATGGTCGGTGTGCTCACCGCCGGCACGCTCGCGTCGCTCGACGCGGAAGCGCGGCGCATGGGGGGCGGGCGCAGTTTCGGCCGGCAATCCGACTCGTCGATGATGCAGCGGCAGACCACGCCGCCGCCGTCCCAGCCGGCGCAGCCCGGCCAGGCCGCGCCAATGCAGCGCGCGCAACCCGCGCCGGCGCCGGCGCCCGCCGTGCAGCCTAACCGCTCGCGCTGGCTCGGACCGATCGCGGGCCTCGCGGCCGGTCTCGGCATCGCGGCGCTGCTGTCGCACTTCGGGCTGGGCGAAGCGTTCGCCGGCGCCATGGCCAACTTCCTCGTCATCGCGCTGATCGCGCTGGTGGCGATCTGGCTGATCCGCAAATTCTTCGGCCGCAAACGCGATGCGGGTACGCCGGCGTACGCGGGCGGCGCGCCGACGCTCAATGCGGGCGGCAGCGGCTACTCGCAGGAGCCGCGCTATACGGCGCCGCCGAGCGGCACGTATCTCGAGCCGCGAGGCAATCCGCTCACCACGCCGCAACTCGAAGCCGCGCCGGCCGTGCCGGCGAACTTCGATTCGGAAGCGTTCCTGCGCAACGCGAAGGTGTACTTCGTGCGTCTGCAGGAAGCCTGGGATGCGGGCAACATGGCCGATATCCGCGAATTCACCACGCCCGAGATGTTCGCCGAGGTGAAGATCGACCTCGATTCACGCGGCGAGGCGCGCAACCAGACCGATGTCGTGCAACTGAATGCGGAACTGCTCGGCGTCGAAGATCGCGGCAGCGAATATCTCGCGAGCGTGCGCTTCTCCGGGCTGATCCGCGAGACGGTCGGCGGTGCGGCCGAGCCGTTCGTCGAAATCTGGAATCTGTCGCGGTCGACGAAGTCCGGTGAAGGCTGGCTGCTGGCGGGTATCCAGCAGGTCACGCATCACTGAACCGGCTGCGGATATGCGGCGAGGCGACGTTTAGCGGCGACCGCGCTTACTGCCGCATCCGCCGCCCGATACACCGTCGCATAGGCCGTTCGGCCGAAGCGGCCAGAAAGACAACGGACGTTACAATAGGAACCCGCGTGGGCACGCCGCCTGCGCGGGTTTTTTAATTCACCACCCGATGACCCTTGCCGCCAAGCCCTTCGCTGCTGCCGTCAACCATCTGCTCGCCCGCGAATCGTGGGCTCGCGAGCGCCTCGCCCCCTATGCCGGGAAGATCGCCCGGCTGACGTGTTCCCCGGTCGACATGATGCTGCTCGTGCAGCCTGACGGCTATGTGGCCGCGGTCGACGCAAGCGCGGCGCCCCAGGTGGACGTCACGGTAGCGGTGCCGGCCGATGCGCTGCCGGTGTTTCTGCAAGGCGGCCAGGCGGCGGTGATGAAGCACGTGAAGATCGAAGGCGACGCGGAATTCGCGACCTTGATCGCGAAGCTTGCCGAGCATCTGCGCTGGGAGCCGGAAGAAGACCTCGCGCGGCTGATCGGCGACGCTCCCGCATGGCGGATCGCATCGCTCGCGCGCACGGCAAGCGAACAGGCGCGGCGCACCGGGCGCAATCTGCTCGACTCGATCGCCGAATACCTGCTCGACGAAAACCCGCAACTCGTGCGGCGCAGCGCGCTCGACGGCTTCAACGCCGAACTCGCGCGCGCCCGCGATACGCTTGCGCGGGTCGAAAAGCGCATCGAGCGCCTTGAACAAAAGGTCGAAGCCCGCGGCGACGCCGCACCGGGTGCCGCCGCCAACGCGCGCGGCACGCGCTAGTCACCGGGCTCAACCATGCGTTTTCTGCGCTTTCTCAAGATTTTCTTTACCGTCATCCGGTTCGGCCTCGACGAGATGATGCTGAGCCGCATCAACGATCGTCGCGTGCGCCTGCTGCTGCGCATTACGACGATCGGCCGCAAGTTCGAAGACCCGCCGGGCCTGCGGCTGCGTCTCGCGCTCGAAAGCCTCGGGCCGATCTTCGTGAAGTTCGGCCAGGTGCTGTCGACGCGGCGCGATCTGCTGCGCCCCGACATCGCGCATGAGCTCGCGAAGCTGCAGGACCAGGTGCCGCCGTTCGACTCCGACGTCGCGATCTCGATCATCGAGAAAGCGCTGGGCGCGCCGGTCAATGTGCTGTTCGATGATTTCGAGCGGGTGCCGGTCGCGAGCGCATCGATCGCGCAGGTGCACTTTGCGACCGTGAAAGCTGGCCAGCACGCGGGCAAGTCGGTGGCGATCAAGGTGCTGCGCCCGAACATGCTGCCCGTGATCGATTCGGACCTGGCGCTGCTGCGCGACATCGCCGTGTGGGCCGAGCGTTTGTGGGCGGACGGCAAGCGTCTGAAACCGCGCGAAGTGGTCGCGGAGTTCGACAAATATCTGCACGACGAACTCGACCTGATGCGCGAGGCCGCCAACGGCAGCCAGCTGCGGCGCAATTTCGCCGGGCTCGAGCTGCTGCTCGTGCCGGAAATGTACTGGGAGTTCTGCACGCCCAACGTGCTGGTGATGGAGCGCATGGTCGGCGTGCCGATCAGCCAGGTCGAGACGCTGCGCGCGGCGGGCGTCGATATTCCGAAGCTCGCGCGCGAAGGCGTCGAGATCTTTTTCACGCAGGTGTTCCGCGACGGCTTCTTTCACGCGGACATGCACCCCGGCAACATTCAGGTGAGCCTCGATCCTGCGCATTTCGGGCGCTATATCGCGCTCGACTTCGGCATCGTCGGCGCGCTGTCGGACTTCGACAAGAACTATCTCGCGCAGAATTTTCTCGCGTTCTTCAAGCGCGACTACCATCGCGTCGCGACGCTGCACCTGGAATCGGGCTGGGTGCCGCAGAACACGCGCGTCGAGGAACTCGAAAGCGCGATCCGCGCGGTCTGCGAGCCGTACTTCGACCGCGCGCTGAAAGACATCTCGCTTGGCCAGGTGCTGATGCGGCTGTTCTCCACATCGCGGCGCTTCAATGTCGAGATTCAGCCGCAGCTGGTGCTGTTGCAAAAAACGATGCTCAATGTCGAGGGCCTCGGCCGTTCGCTCGACCCGGAACTCGACTTGTGGAAGACCGCGAAGCCGTATCTCGAGCGCTGGATGAACGAGCAGATCGGCTTGCGCGGCTGGTACGAGCGGCTCAAGATCGAAGCGCCGCAGTGGAGCAAGACGTTGCCGCAACTGCCGCGTCTCGTGCACCAGGTGCTCGCGCATCGGCACGATGCGCAGCGCGGCATCAATGACGAAACGATCCGCCAGATTCTGCTCGAGCAGAAGCGGACCAACCGGTTGCTGCAGGGGCTGCTGATGTTCGGCGTCGCGGTCGGCGTCGGCGCGGTGCTCGCGCGCGCCTGGATCGCATTCGCGTACGGCGGTTGAGCCGCTTGCGGTGCGGCGCGCGGTGCCGCCTTCAGACAATTCCCCGAATGCGCGAGCGCGCCGGCCCGCGCCCCGATTTTCGGGGAGCCCACACCGTTTGCGGCTATAATTCAAGGCTTTGCAAGCGCTTCCAGGATTTCTGTAGGGACAAAGGTCATGCCGATTTACGCTTATCGTTGCGAGTCGTGCGGCTTCGGGAAAGACGTGCTCCAGAAACTGAGCGACGCCCCGTTGACGCGTTGCCCGGAGTGCGGCGCCGACGCGTTCCGCAAGCAGGTCACCGCCGCGGGTTTTCAACTGAAAGGCTCGGGCTGGTATGTCACGGACTTCCGTGGCGGCAACTCGAAGTCATCGAACGCGTCGAATGAAGCCGGCAAGAGCGGAGAAGGCGGCGCAGGCAAGAGCGAAGGCGGCAAAAGCGAAGGCGGCAGCGCGACCGCGCCGTCGTCCGAAGGCGGCCAATCCGATACATCCGCCGCGGCTTCCGCACCGGCCGCCACGCCGGCCGCATCGGGCGGCGCAAGCAGCAGTTAGAGCAGTACACCAGCGGTTAGCCGCCCGCAGGGCGGTGGCCGCACCGCGCGAGGCAACGTCCGCGCGGATTTCCGGCGATGCAAATGACGACGAAAAAGACGACGCTCAAATCGGTATTCCTGACCGGCCTGCTGGTGCTGGTGCCGCTTGCCATCACGCTGTGGGTGCTCGGCCTCATCATCGGCACGATGGATCAGACGCTGTTGCTGCTGCCGCAGGCATGGCGCCCCGAGCATCTGTTCGGGTTCCAGCTGCCGGGCCTCGGCGCGCTCCTGACGCTAGCTTTCATCTTCGTCGTCGGGCTGTTGACGCAGAACTTCGTCGGGCAGAAGCTCGTCAGCTGGTGGGAGCTGGTCGTCGCGCGCATTCCGGTCGTCGGTCCGCTTTACACGAGCGTGAAACAGGTGTCGGACACGCTGCTGTCATCGAGCGGCAATGCGTTCCGCAAGGCGTTGCTGATCGAATACCCGCGGCGCGGTTCGTACACCATCGCGTTCCTGACCGGCATTCCCGGCGGCGACGTGGTGAATCACCTGAAGGAAGAGTGCGTGAGCGTGTATGTGCCGACCACGCCGAACCCGACGTCGGGTTTCTTCCTGATGGTGCCGAGAAGCGACGTGGTCGAGCTCGACATGACGGTCGACGCGGCGCTCAAGTACATCGTTTCGATGGGCGTCGTCGCGCCGCCCGCGCCGCAGCCGGTGTCGCCGGCGCGCCGCGCGCCCGTCGAGCCACCCATGTAATACCGGTGCGTGGCGCGACACGCGCTGCGCACCGTTCACTCACGCAAAACGAAAGACAAACATCATGTCGATGAGATCTGAATACTGCGGTCTGGTGACCGAACATCTGCTCGGCCAAAGCGTATCGCTGTGCGGCTGGGTGCAACGGCGCCGCGACCACGGCGGCGTCATCTTCATCGACCTGCGCGATCGCGAAGGCCTCGTTCAGGTCGTGTGCGACCCGGACCGCGCCGACATGTTCAAGACCGCCGAAGGCGTGCGCAACGAGTTCTGCGTGCAGATCAAGGGCGTGGTGCGCAACCGTCCGGAGGGCACGATCAACGCCGGGCTGAAGAGCGGCAAGATCGAAGTGCTGTGCCATGAGCTGATCGTGCTGAACGCGTCGGTCACGCCGCCGTTCCAGCTCGACGACGACAACCTCTCCGAAACCACGCGCCTCACGCACCGCGTGCTCGATTTGCGCCGCCCGCAGATGCAGCACAATCTGCGTTTGCGCTACCGCGTCGCGATGGAAGTGCGCAAGTATCTCGACGCGCAAGGCTTTATCGATATCGAAACGCCGATGCTCACGAAGAGCACGCCGGAAGGCGCGCGCGATTACCTCGTGCCGTCGCGCGTGAACGCGGGCCAGTTCTTCGCGCTGCCGCAGTCGCCGCAGCTGTTCAAGCAGTTGTTGATGGTCGCGAACTTCGACCGCTACTACCAGATCACCAAGTGCTTCCGCGACGAAGACCTGCGCGCGGACCGTCAGCCGGAATTCACGCAGATCGACTGCGAGACGTCGTTCCTGCGCGAGCAGGAAATTCGCGATCTGTTCGAAGCGATGATCCGCCACGTGTTCAAGGAAACCATCGGCGTCGAACTCAGCGATCCGTTCCCGGTCATGCAGTATTCGGAAGCGATGCGCCGTTTCGGCTCGGACAAGCCGGACCTGCGCGTGAAGCTCGAATTCACCGACCTCACCGACGCGGTGAAGGACGTCGAATTCAAGGTGTTCAGCGCGCCGGCCAATACGAAGGACGGCCGCGTCGCGGCGCTGCGCGTGCCGAAGGGCGGCGAACTGTCGCGCGGCGATATCGACAGCTACACCGAGTTCGTGCGCATCTACGGCGCGAAGGGCCTCGCGTGGATCAAGGTCAACGAAGTCGCGAAGGGCCGTGACGGTCTGCAAAGCCCGATCGTGAAGAACCTGCATGACGCGGCGGTTGCGGCGATCATCGAGCGCACCGGCGCGCAGGATGGCGACATCATTTTCTTCGCGGCCGATCGCGCGAAAGTCGTCAACGACAGCCTCGGCGCTCTGCGTCTGAAGATCGGCCATTCGGAGTTCGGCAAGGCGAACGGCCTCGTCGAATCGGGCTGGAAGCCGCTGTGGGTGATCGACTTCCCGATGTTCGAATACGACGAGGAAGAAAACCGCTACGTCGCCGCGCATCATCCGTTCACGAGCCCGAAGGACGAGCACCTCGAGTACCTCGAAACCGACCCGGGCCGCTGCCTCGCGAAGGCGTACGACATGGTGCTGAACGGCTGGGAAATCGGCGGCGGTTCCGTGCGGATCTATCAGGAAGACGTGCAGAGCAAGGTGTTCCGCGCGCTGAAGATCAACGCGGAAGAAGCGCGCCTGAAGTTCGGCTTCCTGCTCGACGCGCTGCAGTACGGCGCGCCGCCGCACGGCGGTATTGCCTTCGGCCTCGACCGGATCGTCACGATGATGGCCGGCGCCGACTCGATCCGCGACGTGATCGCGTTCCCGAAGACGCAGCGTGCGCAAGATCTGCTCACGCAGGCGCCGAGCGAAGTCGACGAGCGGCAATTGCGCGAATTGCATATCCGTCTGCGCCAGTCGGAGCAAAAGGCGCAATGACGCGATAAAAGTGACCTGAGCGGGGAACGAACCGCTCGCTGGGCTTGAGCGCGCCATGCAGAAGCGGCCAAAGCCACGCACGAAAAGGCGCCTGATGGCGCCTTTTTCGCTTTTTGCGTTACATTCGCGGTGAAGACTCACTGAAGCTTCAGATCCATCGACCTGCGTCGCCGACGCTTTCCCCGACTGACGACCCATGCCGAAACCGCCGAAGATTCCCGAATCCGTGCTCGTCGTCATCTACACGCCCGAGCTCGACGTGCTGCTGATCGAACGCGCCGATCGCCCGGCGTTGTGGCAATCGGTGACCGGCGCGCGCAACTACCCGGACGAGCCGTTCGCGGAAACGGCGGCACGTGAAGTGGCCGAGGAGACGGGCATTATCGTCGGCACGCAGACGGTGCCGCGCGACGCGCTGGTCGACTTGCATCACCACGTGCAGTTCGAGATCTTCCCCGAATGGCGGCATCGCTACGCCGAAGGCGTAACGATCAACACCGAGCACTGGTTCAGCCTGCAGGTGCCGCACCGCCTCGAAGTGATCCTCGCACCGCGCGAGCACACCGCGCACATGTGGCTGCCTTACGAGGAAGCGGCGGCGGTCTGCTTCTCATGGTCGAACCGCGACGCGATCCTGCAACTGCCCGAGCGCGTGAGCGGCCGCGGCAACGGGCGTCTCGCATGAGCGGCGGCCAGCGCCGTCTCGCCCATTTCGGACAGAAGCTGCTTGGCCGGCGTTACGGGTCGCGCTACCGCTTTACCACCGGCAACGACGTGCGGCTTTTCAGTTCCGGCGACGCGTATTTCGCCGCGCTGATCGCGCGCATCGATGCCGCGAGCCGCATCGTGACGCTCGAAACCTATATCTTCGCCGACGACGCCGCGGCCCACGCGGTATCCGCCGCGTTGCTGCGCGCCGCCGCGCGCGGCGTGCACGTACGCGTGATCACCGACGGCATCGGCACCGCGCGCCTGCCGATCTTCGACGAGTGGCTCGCGGCGGGCATCGAGCATCGGATCTACAACCCGCATCTGTTCGGCCGCTTCGGCTTCTCGCGCACGCACCGCAAGCTCGCGGCCATCGACGATACGTATGCGTACTGCGGCGGCATCAATATCGTCGACGACTACGATCAGAACGGCGTGCGGCTGCCGCATCCGCGCTGGGATTTTGCGGTCGAGCTGTGCGGTCCGGTGGTGGCGGACGTGCGCGTCGCATTCGATCTGCAGTGGCGCCGCATCCGGCTCGGCCACCGGCCGAAGCCGGCGCCCGACGCGCAAAACGCGAATGCGGAAGCCGTCACCGATCAGTTCGTGCGTGCGCGGCGCCGTGTCCGCAGCGGCGACATGCGCACTGCCGGCGACCCATCGGTCGCATTCGTCGCACGCGACAACATCGTGAACCGCCGTGCGATCGAAAAGGCGTATCTGACCGCGATCGGCCAGGCGCGCGGCGAGGTGCTGCTCGCGAACCCGTACTTCATGCCGGGCAGGAAGCTGCGGCGCGCGCTGATCTTCGCCGCGCAGCGCGGCGTCGACGTGCGGCTCGTGATCGGCCGCAAGGAGTTCCCGATACTCGACTACGCGGTGCCGTTCCTGTACCGCTCATTGCTGCGCGCGGGCGTGAAGATCGCCGAATACGAGCGGACGATGCTGCACGGCAAGGTGGCCGTGGTCGATTCGAACTGGGGCACCGTCGGCTCGTCGAATCTCGACGCATTGAGCCTCGTGCTCAATAACGAAGCGAATGTCGTGCTGGTGCTGCATCGCGAACTCGACCAGTTGCGCGGCGCGATTCTCGCCGCGTTTGCCGGCTCCCGCGCAATCGACGCCGCGCATTACGAGGCCCGACCGCTCTCCGAGCAATTCCTCAGCTGGATCGCTTACCAGAGCTACCGGGCGCTGATGAAGCTGCTGACCGTCGGCGGTTACGACTAGACGCGTCAATCCGGCAGACCGCCGCGCGCCTGCGCTCGCCGGAACCCACCCCGAAAGCGATGACAAACAACAACGAAAAATGCAGACAAATAACTCTAAAAATTTGGCATCGCGCGGAAGATGAATGACGGAAAATTGAAAACCTGGTTAGAAACCCGTTTCTAATAAAGTCCTTGTTTCCTGGACGGCCGCCTCCAATAATAGTACGGCCGTTCGATTTCCCGGTTCTTCCAATCAGACGGTAATAGCTATGCGAAAAGGCGAACAGACGCGAGCCGCAATTCTCGATGCAGCGCTAGACCTCGCAAGCCGCGACGGACTTGAAGGTCTGACGATCGGCTTGCTGGCCGAGCGGATGCAGATGAGCAAGAGCGGAGTGTTCGCGCATTTCGGATCGCGCGAAGACCTGCAGGTCGAAGTCGTGCGCGAATACCACCGCCGTTTCGAGGACGAGGTGTTCTTTCCGAGCTTGCGCGAGCCGCGCGGCCTGCCGCGTTTGCGCTCGATGATCTCGCGCTGGATCGAGAAACGCATCCAGGAAGTGACGACCGGCTGCATTTACATCAGCGGGGCGGTCGAGTATGACGACCGGCCCGACAACCCGGTGCGCGAGCAACTGGTATCGAGCGTGACGATGTGGCGCGCGGCGCTCATGCGCGCCATTTCGCAGGCGATCGACGAAGGGCATCTGCGCGCGGATACCGATCCGCCGCTGATGTTGTTCGAACTGTATAGCTTCACCCTGGGTCTTCATCATGACGCGCGCTTTTTGCATCTGCCCGATGCGGTGCGCCTCACGTGGGCCGCGCTGGAAAAGCTGATCGTTTCGTACCAAAGCGAAGACGCCAGCCGTTAGCGTTGCACGTCGCGACGCGGGCGGCGCCTTCGGGCCACCATTCCGGACTGGAGAGACACATGGGACAGTACGCCGCGCCCTTGCGCGACATGCAATTCGTGCTACACGAGCTGCTGAACGTCGAGGCAGAAGTCAAACAGATGCCCAAGCACGCGGAGCTCGATGCCGACACGATCAACCAGGTGCTCGAAGAGGCCGGCAAGTTCTGTTCCGAAGTGCTGTTTCCGCTGAACCACAGCGGCGACCAGGAAGGCTGCACTTACGAGGGCGATGGCGTTGTCACCACGCCGAAAGGATTCAGGCAAGCGTACCGGCAATACGTCGAATCCGGGTGGCCGGCGCTCGCATGCGACCCCGCGTATGGCGGCCAGGGGCTGCCGCAGTTCGTCAACAACGCGCTTTACGAAATGCTGAACTCGGCCAGTCAGGCGTGGGCGATGTACCCGGGCCTGTCACACGGCGCGTACGAATGCCTGCACGCGCACGGCACGCCGGAATTGCAGCAAACCTATCTGCCGAAGCTCGTGTCGGGCGTGTGGACCGGCACGATGTGTCTGACCGAAGCGCATTGCGGCACCGACCTCGGCATCCTGCGCACGAAGGCCGAGCCGAACGGCGACGGCTCCTACGCGATTACCGGCACGAAAATCTTTATCTCGAGCGGCGAGCACGATCTGGCCGAGAACATCGTGCATCTGGTGCTCGCGCGTTTGCCGGACGCGCCGCCCGGCACGAAGGGCATTACCCTCTTTGTGGTGCCGAAGCTGCTGCCGGACGCCGCCGGCGAGCCGGGCAAGCGCAATGCGGTGAAGTGCGGCTCGATCGAGCACAAGATGGGCATTCATGCCAATGCGACCTGCGTGATCAACTTCGACAACGCGAAAGGGTGGCTGGTCGGTGAGCCGAACAAGGGGCTCAACGCGATGTTCGTAATGATGAACGCGGCGCGCCTGGGTGTCGGCATGCAAAGCCTCGGCCTCACGGAAGTCGCATACCAGAACGCGCTCGTGTACGCGAAAGACCGTCTGCAGATGCGCTCGCTGAGCGGCCCGAAAGCGCCCGAGAAAGCGGCCGACCCGATCATCGTGCACCCGGACGTGCGCCGCATGCTGCTCACGCAGAAAGCGTATGCGGAAGGCGCGCGCGCGTTTTCATACTGGGCGGCGCTGCAGATCGACAAGGAACTGTCGCATGGCGACGCCGCGGCGCGCGCCGAGGCCGCCGATCTGGTCGCGCTGCTCACGCCGATCCTCAAAGCGTTCCTGTCCGACAACGCGTTCGAAGGCACCAATCTTGCGCTGCAGGTGTATGGCGGTCACGGCTTTATCGCCGAATGGGGCATGGAGCAGTACGTACGCGACGCACGCATCAACATGATCTACGAAGGCACGAACGCGATTCAGTCGCTCGACCTGCTCGGCCGCAAAGTGCTCGGCGACATGGGTGCGAAGCTGAAGATGTTCGGCAAGCTCGTCACCGATTTCATCGACGAAGAGGGCGTGAAGCCCGAGATGCAGGAGTTCATCAATCCGCTTGCGGATATCGGCGACAAGGTGCAGAAGCTGACGATGGAAATCGGCATGAAGGCGATGCAGAACCCCGACGAAGTCGGCGCGGCCGCGGTGCCGTATCTGCGCACGGTCGGGCATCTGGTGTTCTCGTATTTCTGGGCGCGCATGGCGCGCATTGCGCTCGATCAGCAGGCGTCCGGCGACGACGATCCGTTCTACAAGGCCAAGCTCGCGACCGCGCGCTTCTACTTTGCGAAATTGCTGCCGGAAACCGCGTCGACGATCCGCGCGGCGCGTGCGGGCGCGAAGACGCTGATGGAAATCGACGCAGCGCTTTTCTGACGACACAGCGGACGACACCGCGGTCGACACGACGGACAGCACCACCGAATCACGCGGCAGCCGCACCGAATGTCTCGCAGCACGGCTTGCCGCGCAACATTGCATGACTCTCCGGAGAAACGACGTGAGCAATCTGATCATTCGCAAGGCCGCCGTGCTCGGCGCCGGCGTGATGGGCGCGCAGATCGCCGCGCACCTCGTGAACGCGAAGGTGCCGGTGCTGCTATTCGATTTGCCGGCTAAGGAAGGGCCGAAGAACGGCATCGTGCTGAAGGCGATCGACAACCTGAAGAAGCTGTCGCCGGCGCCGTTCGGCGTGAAGGACGACGCGCAGTACATTCAGCCCGCGAACTACGACGACGATATCGCGAAGCTCGCCGAATGCGACCTCGTGATCGAGGCGATCGCCGAGCGGATGGACTGGAAGCACGACCTGTACAAAAAGGTGTCGCCGCATCTCGCGCCGCACGCGATCTTCGCATCGAACACGTCGGGCCTGTCGATCACCGAACTGTCGCAGGGCTTTTCCGACGAGCTGAAAGCGCGTTTCTGCGGCGTGCACTTCTTCAATCCGCCGCGCTACATGCATCTGGCCGAACTGATCCCGACCGCGCATACGCAGCCCGCGATTCTCGATCAGCTCGAAACCTTCATGACCAGCGTGGCCGGCAAGGGCGTCGTGCGCGCGAAGGACACACCGAACTTCATCGCAAACCGCGTCGGCATCTTCTCGATTCTCGCGACCATCGCCGAAGCGGCGAAGTTCGGCCTGCGCTTCGACGAGGTCGACGATCTGACCGGCAGCCGCCTCGGCCGCGCGAAGTCGGCCACCTTCCGCACTGCGGACGTGGTCGGCCTCGACACGATGGCGCACGTGATCAAAACGATGCAGGACAAGCTCGCGGACGATCCGTTCTTTCCGGTCTACGAGACGCCCGCGGTGCTTGCCGAACTGGTGAAGAAGGGCGCGCTCGGGCAGAAGAGCGGCGCGGGCTTCTATCGCAAGGACGGCAAGACGATCAAGGTGCTCGACCCGCAGGCCGGCGATTACGTCGAAAGCGGCGCGAAGGCGGATGATCTGATCGGCCGCATTCTGAAGCGGCCGGCGGCCGAGCGCCTGAGGCTGTTGCGCGAATCGGACCACAAGCAGGCGCAGTTCCTGTGGGCGATCTTCCGCGACGTATTCCACTACATCGCCGTGCATCTCGAATCGATCGCGGACAACGCGCGCGATCTCGACTTCGCGTTGCGCTGGGGCTTCGGCTGGAACGAAGGGCCGTTCGAGGGCTGGCAGAGCGCCGGCTGGAAGCAGGTCGCCGAATGGGTGCGCGACGATATCGCCGCCGGCCGCGCGCTGTCGAACGCGCCGCTGCCCGCGTGGGTATTCGACGGCGCGGTCGCGGAGAAGGGCGGCGTGCATACGGCGCAGGGCTCGTGGTCGCCTGCGGCGAAGCGCTTTGTGCCGCGCTCGTCGCTGCCGGTCTACGACCGGCAGGTGTTCCGTGCGCCGCTCGTCGGCGAGACCGGCGGCGACCCGCGCACCTATGGCAGGACGCTGTTCGAAAACGACAGCCTGCGCGCATGGGTCGACGACCGCGCGGGCGAAGACGATGTCGTCATTGTGTCGTACAGGAGCAAGATGAACACGATGGGGCCGGCCGTGCTCGACAGCCTCGTGCAGGCAATCGAACTTGCCGAGAAAGACTACAAGGCCGTCGTGATCTGGCAGCCGACGTCGCTGAAGCTCGGCACGCCGGGCGGCCCGTTCTCCGCCGGCGCGAATCTCGAAGAGGCGCTGCCCGCGTTCATGAAGGGCGGCGCGAAAGGCATCGAACCGTTCGTGCAGAAGTTCCAGCAGACCATGCTGCGCGTGAAATACGCGAGCGTGCCGGTCGTCACCGCAGTGTCGGGCATCGCGCTCGGCGGCGGCTGCGAGCTGATGCTGCAAAGCGCGAAGCGCGTCGCGCACGTCGAAAGCTATATCGGTCTCGTCGAAGTCGGCGTCGGCCTCGTGCCGGCGGGCGGCGGCCTGAAAGAGGCCGCGCTGCGCGCGGCCGAAGCCGCGAGCCTGACCGGCGCGAGCGGCAGCGATCTGCTGAAGTTCCTGCAGAAGCCGTTCGAGTACGCCGCGACCGCGAAGGTCTCCGGCTCCGCGCTCGAAGCGCGCGCGATGGGCTATCTGAAACCGACCGACACGATCGTCTTCAACGTGTTCGAATTGCTCGAGGTCGCGAAGCTGGAAGCGCGCGCGCTGGCCGACGCCGGCTACCGTCCGCCGCTGCGCGTCACGCAGGTGCCGGTCGCGGGCCGCTCGGCCATCTCCACTATCAAGGCATCGCTCGTCAATCTGCGCGATGGCCGCTTTATCAGCGAGCACGACTATCTGATCGCAAGCCGCATCGCCGAAGCGATCTGCGGCGGCGACGTCGAAGCGGGCAGTCTGGTCGACGAGGAATGGCTGCTGACGCTCGAGCGCCGCGCGTTCGTCGAACTGGTCGGCACGCAGAAGACGCAGGAACGGATCATGGGCATGCTGCAAACCGGCAAGCCGGTGCGCAACTGAGCGGCGAACCAAGGAGCGAGAACATGAGCAACAAGCAATTGCAGGACGCCTATATCGTCGCCGCGGCGCGCACGCCGATCGGCAAGGCGCCGCGCGGGCTATTCAGGAACACGCGCCCCGACGAGCTGCTGGTGCACGCGATCCGCTCGGCGGTCGCTCAGGTGCCGGGGCTCGATACGGGCGTGATCGAGGATGCGATCGTCGGCTGCGCGATTCCGGAAGCCGAACAGGGGTTGAACGTCGCGCGTATGGCGGCGCTGCTGTCGGGGCTGCCGAACACGGTCGGCGGCGTGACCGTCAACCGCTTCTGCGCGTCGGGCCTCACCGCGCTCGCGATGGCGGCGGACCGCATTCGCGTCGGCGAATCGGACGCGATGATCGCGGGCGGCTGCGAATCGATGACGATGGTGCCGATGATGGGCAACAAGCCGTCGCTGTCGCCGCATATCTTCGATCGCGGCGAGGACGTCGGCATTGCATACGGCATGGGACTGACCGCGGAGCGCGTTGCCGAGCGCTGGAAGGTGAGCCGCGACGCGCAGGACCAGTTCGCGCTGCAATCGCATCAACGCGCGCTTGCGGGCCAGCAGGCGGGCGAGTTCAAGGACGAGATCGCGCCGTACACGATTGTCGAGCGTTTCCCGGATCTCGCGACCGGCGAGGTGCGCGTGAAGACGCGCGAAGTCTCGCTCGACGAAGGCCCGCGTCCGGATACGTCGCTCGAAGGACTCGCGAAGCTGCGCGCGGTGTTCGCGAACAAGGGGTCGGTGACGGCCGGCAACAGCTCGCAGACATCCGATGGCGCGGGCGCGCTGATCGTCGTGTCGGAGAAGGTGCTCAAGCAGTTCAATCTGACGCCGCTCGCACGCTTTGTCAGCTTCGCGGTGCGTGGCGTGCCGCCGGAAATCATGGGCATCGGGCCGAAGGAAGCGATTCCGGCCGCGCTGAAGGCCGCGGGGCTGAAGCAGGATGACATCGACTGGATCGAGCTGAACGAGGCGTTTGCCGCGCAAGCGCTCGCGGTGATCCAGGACCTCGGGCTCGATCCGGCGAAGGTGAATCCGATCGGCGGGGCGATCGCGCTCGGGCATCCGCTTGGCGCGACCGGCGCGATCCGCGCGTCGACGGTCGTGCACGCGCTGCGCCGCCGCAACCTGAAGTACGGGATGGTGACGATGTGCGTCGGCACCGGCATGGGTGCGGCGGGGATTATTGAGCGGATGTAGGGAATCAGGCAACGCGCCGCACGGGTACGACCAGCGGCGCGGGGCGCTAACACGAACCAGCGCGTACTGACGCGAACTGGCGTGGCACGAAACCGGAGCAGGCGCTAAAGCGCCCATTCCCACCAACTCGCCGCACAAGTCCGGATAGGCGCTGAAGCACTAACCCGGCCTAACGCGGCACGAAACCGGACAGGTGCCAAAGCGCCACGCCGGCCAACTCGCCGCACAAGGAAACGCCATGGACATTCTGGTCGAACGCGCCGGTGGCGTGATGACAATCACGCTCAACCGGCCCGGCAGAAAGAACGCGATCACCGCTGTGATGTACCAGGCGATGGCCGACGCGCTCGTCGAAGCGCAAGCGGACGACACCGTGCGCGCGATCCTCTTGCGCGGCAGCGCGGGCGTCTTCAGCGCCGGCAACGATCTCGAAGACTTTCTGAAAACGCCGCCGGTCGGCGACGATGCGCCGGTGTTTCGCTTCCTGCGCGCGATCAGCTGCGCGGAAAAGCCGCTCGTCGCCGCGGTGCAGGGCGCGGCGGTCGGCATCGGCACGACAATGCTGCTGCATTGCGATCTCGTCTATGCGGCCGATACTGCAATCTTCGCGTTGCCGTTCACGCAGCTCGGGTTGTGCCCGGAAGCGGCCTCATCGTTGCTGCTGCAACGGGTCGCGGGCTATCAGGCCGCCGCCGAGAAGCTGTTGCTCGGCGAGGCGTTCGATGCAAACGAGGCGCACCGGATGGGCTTGGTGAACCGCGTGCTGCCGGCCGCCGAGGTGGATTCATTCGCGTTGCAGCAAGCACAGAAGCTCGCTGCGCTGCCGCCTTCGTCGCTGCGCGTCACGAAAGCGCTGATGAAGCGCGCCAGCCAGCATGAAGTGCAGACGCAAATGACCGACGAGGTGGTCCACTTCGCGAAGATGCTGCTCGCGCCGGCGGCGCGCGAAGCGTTCAATGCGTTCTTCGAGAAGCGCAAGCCGGACTTTCGGTCGGTTTCGTAGCCAGCTTTCGCGTGTCGCGCACGTCTCGCGCTACCCGCGCGTGACGTGCGCCGCCAGCGCGGCGATCGGTCACACCGTGCCGTAATCGACGAAGCTGTTTTCGCGGCAAAAGCTGACGAGCCGTATGCCGGCTTGCCGCGCGATCGCAATCGCCAGCGACGACGGCGCGGAGATCGTCGCAACCATCGGCACGCCGACGCGCGCCGACTTGCGCACCAGCTCGTAACTCGCGCGGCTCGACAGGAATACGAAGCCCTCCCTGGTATCGGCGCGCTCGAGCACGAGCTGGCCGATCAGCTTGTCGAGCGCGTTATGGCGGCCGACATCTTCGAACGCATGGCGGATCGCGCCGGACGCATCACACCACGCGGCCGCATGCAGGCCGCCGCTCAGGCGCGTCAATGCCTGATGCGCGGGCAGTTCGCGCGCCGCGCGGGCGATCGCATCGGGCGCGAGGCGCTGCAAAAAGCCGGTATCGGGCACCCGCTCCGGCTGCAAATCGAGCAGGTCGATGCTTTCGATGCCGCATACGCCGCAGCCGGTCCGGCCCGCCAGCGCGCGGCGCCGCTCCTTCAACGCGACGAATGCCTGCTGCACGACAGTCAGCTGCACTTCCGCATACGGCAAGGGGCTGTCCGCGTTGCCGTTTTCGTGCAGTTCGACCTCGATGTCCTGAATGTCGGCGTTGCGATCGACGATGCCTTCCGACACCGCAAACCCGACCGCGAAGGCTTCCAGATCGCGCGGCGTGCACATCATCACCGCATGCGAAATGCCGTTGAACACGAGCGCGACCGGCCACTCCTGGCCGACGTGGTCGTCGACATCGTCGATCGTGCCGTTGCGGTGCCGGTGCACCGGCTGTTCGATCGTGCCGGGCTGTCCGGCGGTTTCCAGTGGGTTCAAGCGTGGCTCCTCGTGGCTGGCTGATGCGGCGCTGCTGGCGGTTTGCTGCCAGTCCGCCAGCGGACTGCAATGGGCGCCCGGTGGGCCACCCAATCTCTGGCCTGCAGCCAATAAGGTTCTAAAATACCTCAAGCGAGCCCGGCCTGCGCGGCGTGCATCAGCCGATGCGGCGCCGTGCAGGCGCCATCCGCCGTTTGCGATCCGTCACTTCCGGCCCCCACCTCCGAGGATCCGCCATGGGACTGAACGAAGCGCCCCAGCTGTTTCACTTCGAAGTCGAGTCTTCGGAGAATCTCACCTTCATCCCGATGTGCGTGCGTTTCAATCTCGATCGTTTCGGGCTGCGCATTTCGCTGCCGCAATGGCAGATGCTGCCGCACGAAGACCGCGCGCTGCTCGCGCGCTTTCCGGTCGACGAGGACACCGCGATCGAACCGAACTTCGATCATGCGCTGTACGAAATGCTGCGCACGCATGCGAACGTCGAACCCGACTGGTTCACGCCGGAAGACGCGCCCGCGTGGCGCGATACCGGCACGGTGCCGGACGGCGTCCTGCACCAGGCAAACGTTGCACAGGTGGCGGCGCCGAACCTCGAACAATGGGCGCAACTCGAGCCGTTCAAGCGTTACGTGCTCGCGAAGCTGTCGCGCAAGCCGGAAGGGAATCATGATTTCGTGCCGGCAATGAAGGAATTCGGCCTCGCCCGCTGAATTTCCCGCATTATTTCTGCTTTTTTTGTTGTCCTACCCTCAATCCATTCCGATCACTGCCGTTATCCATGGGTTGGCGCGCGAAGGTGCCCGATCAGGCGCGGCAACGCACGCCGCATCGATGCGCCCGCCTGCCGCGAAAAACGAACGACCTTGGCCGACGCGCGCCGCCCGCAGGACGAACGACCTTCGGAACCCATGAATTCATTTCTCTCGAAGCGGTTGTTGATCAACGTCGCGATCGTTGCCGCGGCGGTCGGCGGCAATGCATTCATCGCGTATACGCAGATCTGCGCGCAGCGCGACCTCGATGCACGTACGATCCGCTCGACCAGCATCCGGCAGAACCTCGACGCGTATCGCGCGCAGATCGAAGACAGCCTCGCGCTGCTCGGGCACTACCAGACCGCCGGTGTGCCGGTGCCGGACGGCGCGGCGCGCGCGATGACCGCGTCAATGACGCGCCTCGAAGAGACGCTGCGCACGCAGCTGGCCGACGACCCGCCGATGCTCGCGATGTTCGGCACGCTCACCGCGGACAGCGAAGTCCTGCAGAAAAGCATCGCAGAGGCGCTGACCCGCGCGCGCGAAGCTGCGCCGGCCAGCGCGCCGACCATCACGCCGGACCGCGCGCCGGACCGCGCGCCGGACCCGCTTGCGGACCGGGTATCGGATAACCTGGTATCGGACAGTCAGCACGCATGGGCGGCAGCCGCCTACACGCGTCTGGGCATGGATGTCGACCGGCTCGAGTCCGGCCTTGCGTCGTTGCGGCGGCGCGAAGATGTCGCGCTCGAAGCCAAGCTCGCCGAATCGACCCGCGACACGCAGCGCGCGACGCTGCTGCTCGTCGTCACGATGCTGGCCGGCAGCGCGCTGCTCATCTACACGTTCGGTGCGCGCGAAAGCAAGGAGCGCGAACGGCTGCGCGTCGCGCGGGCGCTGCGGCGCCATGACGAGCGCTTTCGCGGCATGTTCGACGAGCACCCGGTGCCGATGTACATCTTCGATCGCGAATCGCTGCGTTTTCTCGCGGTGAACGCGGCGGCAGTCCATCAATACGGCTACACGGAAGAGGAGTTTCTCGAGATGACGATTCGCGCGATCCGCCCGTCGTCGGAGATCGCGCGTCTCGAAACGCATCTGCAGCGCAGCGACGCCGCGCCGCGCACCGGCCGCACCGTCGCGGGCATCTGGCATCACCGGCGCAAGGACGGCTCGCTGATCAGCGCGGATATTTCGTATCACCCGCTCACGTTTATGAGCCGCTCGGCGATGTTCGTGCTCGCTGCGGATGTGACCGACCAGATCAATGCGGAGGCCGAAGCGCAGCGCTCGAACCAGATGCTCGAAACGGTGATCGACAACATCCCGCAGCGCGTGTTCTGGAAGGATCGCGAGTCCCGTTATCTGGGCTGCAACATGGCGTTCGCGCGCGATGCCGGCCTCGCGTACCCGGAGCAGGTGGTCGGCAAGAGCGACGACGATCTGCCGTGGCGCGAATTCGCCGACGACGTGCGCAAGCACGACGCCGAAGTGATCGAATCCGGCGTGCCGAAGATGAACTACGAATTCGATCTGGTGATCGACGGCCAGTACCGCACGACGGTGAGCAGCAAGCTGCCGTTCACCGATAGCGACGGCCGCGTGATCGGCGTGCTCGGCTCGTACACCGATATCACCCAGCGCAAGCGCGCCGATCTCGCGCTGCGGCTGCAAAGCCGCGCGCTCGACGCGAGCGTGAACGCGATTCTGATCACCGGGCCGGCGGAAGGCGGCAACGTGATCGAGTATGTGAATCCCGCGTTCAAGCGCATCACCGGCTACGATCCGGCCGAAGTGATCGGCCAGGATTGCCGGCTGCTGCAGCGCGACGACCGCGATCAGGAAGGTGTCGCGGCGATTCGCCAGGCGCTCGCGGCGAACCGCGAGGTGAGCGCGGTGCTGCGCAATTACCGCAAGGACGGCGCGCTGTTCTGGAATCAGCTGTATGTCGCGCCGGTGCCGAACCCGGACGGCGAAACGACGCATCACATCGGCGTGATCAACGACGTGACCGCGCTGATCCGCTATCAGGAGCAGCTCGAGTATCAGGCGAACTACGACGGCCTCACGCGTCTGCCGAACCGCAATCTGCTGCGCGACCGGCTGCAGCATGCGCTGGTCGTCGCGCAGCGGCATCAGAACGGTGTCGCGGTGGTGTTTATCGATCTCGACGGCTTCAAGAACGTCAACGACAGCCTCGGGCACAGCGTCGGCGACCGGCTGCTCGCGGTCGTGGCGGACCGGCTCGCGCGGTGCGCGCGCGCAACCGACACCGTCGCGCGGCATGGCGGCGACGAGTTCGTCGTGGTGCTGTCCGATACGTCGGACGAACAGTCGCTGATCGCATGGATGGAGCGCGTGCGGGCGAGCATCTCGGAGCCGGTATGGCTCGACGGCACCGAACTGTACGTGGGCTGCAGCATGGGTGCGAGCCTCTTCCCGCAGGACGGCGACGACGCCGAAACGCTGATGAAGAAGGCCGACCTCGCGATGTACCGCGCAAAGGACATGGGCCGCAACACGTTCCAGTTCTATCAGCCGGAGATGAACGCGAGCGCGGGCGCGCGGATGAACCTCGAACGGCGGCTGCGCCGCGCGCTGCGCGATAACGAATTCCTGCTGCATTACCAGCCGCAGGTGGATATCAACAGCGGGCAGATTGTCGGAGTCGAGGCGCTGATCCGCTGGCGCGACCCGGAGGTCGGCCTCGTGCCGCCGTCGTCGTTTATTCCGGTCGCGGAGGAAAGCGGGCTGATCGGGCCGCTGTCCGAGTGGGTGCTGCGCGAAGCGTGCCGGCAGAACAAGGCGTGGCAGGACGAGGGCCTGCCGCCCGCGCGGGTGTCGGTGAACCTGTCCGCGCGGCATTTCCAGCAGCGCAATGTGGCGAAACTCGTCAAGCAGGTGCTCGCGGAAACCGGGCTCGCGCCGCAGTATCTCGAGCTCGAGCTGACCGAGAGCACGATCATGCGCAATGCCGAAGAAGCGGTGACGATGCTGAACGAACTGCACGCGCTCGGCATCGGCCTTGCGATCGATGACTTCGGCACCGGCTATTCGAGCTTGAGCTACCTGAAACGCTTCCCGGTCGACCGGTTGAAGATCGACCGCTCATTCGTGTCGGACATCGGTGTCTCGAACGATGACGAGACGATCACGTCGGCGATCATCGCGCTCGCGCATTCGCTGAAGATGCAGGTGATCGCGGAAGGCGTCGAGACCTCCGCGCAACTCGATTTTCTGAAGGAGCGCGCGTGCGACGAGATGCAGGGTTTTTACTTTGCGAAGCCGCTGCCGCGTGACGCGATTCCGGGCATGCTGCAGCAGGGCGCGGGCGCCGCGCCCTTGAACGCCTGAACTTGCGATGCGTGACGCGGGCTCAATCGAGCGCCGGCAATGCGCGCGGCCGGCGGTCGCTGTCGGTCGCGACATAGATGAGGACGGCTTCGGTCACCTTCACCACTTCCTGCGCGAAGCTCATGCGCTGCGCGTACACCTCGACCGATACCGTCACTGACGTGTTGCCGGTCTTCACGATATCGGCATAGAAGCTCAGCAGGTCGCCGACGAATACCGGCTGCTTGAACACGAACGAATTGACCGCGACCGTCGCGACCCGCCCGTTCGCGCGCCGGCTGGCCGGAATCGAACCCGCGATATCGACCTGCGCCATGATCCAGCCGCCGAACACGTCGCCGTGCACGTTCGCATCGGAAGGTTGCGGCATCACGCGCAAGGCGCAGGCCTTCTGCGGGAGTTGGGTGAGGTCGGTCATGGGGCGTCCAGGGAAGAATGAACCGGCGCGTTGCGGGAGAAATGCACCGGGAGCAGGGCAAGCCGGCTTCTGCGACAATAGCGGGATCAGGAATTGTACGGGAAAGCGCACGCCCTGGTCAGGCGGGCCGCGCGAGCGATGCAACGGGGTGGCTGCGGTTGTCTGATCCATCCGGTCTACGCGTTCGAGCCGTACGTTCAGCCCGCCCGCGTGTTCCCACATAAAACATCGATGCGCCGTCTCGCCCCACTCCGAGAGCCCGCGCCGATCTCGAACCAGCCGCGCAACGACTGGCAAACGATCGTGTCGCTGCTGCCCTATCTCGCCACCTACAAATGGCGCGTGGTGTTCGCGCTTAGCTGTCTGATCGGCGCGAAGGTCGCGAATCTCGGCGTGCCGGTCGTGATGAAGCGCATCGTCGACAGCCTCGCGTCGGTCCAGCATCTGACCGCGCTCGGGCGCGCCGAACACGCGCCGGGCATCGTGCTGTTGAGCGGCGTCGGGCTGCTGGTCGTCGCGTATGCGATCGCGCGGCTTTCGACGTCGCTCTTCACCGAACTGCGCGAAATCCTCTTTTCGAAAGTGACCGAAAGCGCGGTGCGGCAACTCGCGCTGAAAGTGTTTCGCCACCTGCATGCGCTGTCGCTGCGGTTTCATCTGGACCGGCAGACCGGCGGCATGTCGCGCGATATCGAGCGCGGCACGCGCGGCATCACGCAACTCATTTCGTATTCGCTGTACAGCATCCTGCCGACGCTGGTCGAAGTAGGGCTCGTGCTGGGTTTTTTCGTCGTGCGCTATGAGGCGTACTACGCGATCGTCACGCTGATCGCGCTCGCGGCCTATGTGACGTACACGGTGAAAGTGACCGAATGGCGCACGCATTTTCGCCGCACGATGAACGAGCTCGATTCGCGGGCGAACTCGCGCGCGATCGATTCGCTGCTCAACTTCGAAACGGTCAAGTATTTCGGCAACGAGGATTGGGAAGCGCAGCGCTATGACGAGAACCTGAAGCGCTATCGCGCCGCGGCGATCAGATCGCAGAACTCGCTGTCCGCGCTCAATTTCGGACAGCAGGCGATTATCGGCCTCGGCCTCGTGTTCATTCTGTGGCGCGCGACGCAGGGCGTGATGGCCGGCCGGCTCACGCTCGGCGACCTCGTGCTGATCAACACGTTCATGCTGCAGCTGTACATTCCGCTGAATTTTCTCGGCGTCGTGTACCGCGAACTGAAGCAGAGTCTCACCGACATGGACCGGATGTTCACGCTGCTCGATGCGCCACGCGAAGTGGCCGACGTGCCGCACGCGCCGGCGCTCGCGGTGAGCGGCGCCGAAGTGCGCTTCAGCGGCGTGAATTTCGGTTACGAGGCGGCGCGCCCGATCCTGTACGACGTGAGCTTCACGATTCCCGCCGGCACGACGACCGCGGTGGTCGGCCATAGCGGTTCCGGCAAGTCGACCCTCGCGCGGCTCCTGTTCCGCTTCTACGATCTCGACCGGGCACGCGGCGGTGCGATTACGATCGACGGCCAGGATATTCGCGATGTCACGCAGGAATCGCTGCGCGCATCGATCGGCATCGTGCCGCAAGATACCGTGCTCTTCAACGACACGATCTACTACAACATCGCGTACGGCAGGCCGAGCGCGAGCCGCGACGAAGTGGTGGCCGCGGCGCGCGCCGCGCATATTCACGATTTCATCGAAAGTCTGCCGCGCGGTTACGACACACCGGTCGGCGAGCGCGGACTGAAACTGTCGGGCGGCGAAAAGCAGCGCGTCGCGATCGCGCGCACGCTGCTGAAGAATCCGCCGATCCTGCTATTCGACGAAGCGACGTCGGCGCTCGATTCGCGTTCCGAGCGCGCGATCCAGCACGAACTCGACCTGATCGCGCGTGAACGGACCACGCTGATCATCGCGCACCGACTGTCGACGGTCGTGCACGCGCAGCAGATCATCGTGATGGACCGTGGGCGGATTGTCGAGCGCGGCACCTATGCGGAACTGATCCGGATGGGCGGTCTCTTTGCGCAGATGTGGGCGCTGCAGCAGCAGCGCGCGGAGAAGGCGAAAGAAGACGGGGCGAAAGAAGACGGGGCGAAAGAAGAGGGCGATGCTGAAGCACACGTCGGCGAGGAGCGCGGCGTGCGCTAGGTGTTTATCCCGGCAGCGGCTTGCTGCTTGCCGGAGAGCGGTTGCTGGGTGTCGGTTATTGGTAGCCACTTGCTGCCTATCGCCGACCGCTCACGGCTTACCGCTCACGGCTCACCGCTCATCGCTCACCGCTCACCGCTCACCGCTCACCGCTCACCGCTCACCGCTCACCGCTCACCGCTCACCGCTCACCGCTCACCGACCGCTACTCGCCGCACCGTGCCCCCGACTCGGGTTGTCGCACAAAAGCGCGCTTGACACGACCCGCTATCCCGCCCGCAGTTCGCGATCGAGCGCCTGCAACTGCGCGGCCGTGCCGACATTCTCCCAACGCCCGTCATAGAGCTCGCCGCTCGCGCGGCCTTGCGCGATCGTGTCGCGGTAATAGGGCGTCAGCGCCTGCCGCGCGCCGCGCGGCAGCGCGCGGAACATCCGCGTGTCATACAGGCCGATGCTGCCGAACGTGAGCCGCGGCGCGCCGTCGAGCGACAGCCTGCCGTCGCGCAGCACGAAATCGCCGTGCGGATGAAATGCCGGATTCGGCACCATCACCAGATGCATGCCGGGCGCCGGCAACGCCGCGAGCCGCCCCGCATGCGTATCGAGCAACGTGTAGTCGAAGTCCGCATAGACATCGCCGGCCACCGCGACAAACACTTCCGCGCGGCCCGCGGATTCGAGCAGCGGCAACGCCTGCGCAATCCCGCCGGCGGTCTCGAGCGCGTCGCCTTCGGCCGAATAGCGTAACTCGACACCCCAGCGCGAGCCGTCGCCGAGCGCGGCCTCGATCCGCTCGCCAAGCCACGCGTGATTGATCACGATCCGGCGCAGCCCTGCCGCCGCGAGCCGCTCGATCTGCCAGACGATCAGCGGCTTGCCGCCCGCTTCGAGCAGCGGCTTCGGACAGCTGTCCGTCAACGGCCGCATCCGCTCGCCGCGGCCTGCGGCGAAAATCATCGCGGTGCTCAAGGTGGTTTGCGTGGCCGGAGTCGTCATCGGTCAGAACGTGTAGCCGACCTCGGCCGCGCGGCCTTCGAGATCGTCGAGCAGGCGGGCGAACGGCGCGAGCGGCGCATAGCGCTGCGCGACCTTGCGCGCGTAACCGATGAAGCGCGCCAGATCGCCCAGATAGTGCGGCTTGCCGTCGCGATAGTTGATCCGGCAGAACAGGCCCAGCACCTTGATATGCCGCTGCAGTCCCATCCATTCGAGCTGCCGGTAGAACTCGCCGAAGTCCGGATCGACCGGCAGGCCCGCCTTTTTCGCGTGCTCCCAGTAGTACGCGAAGCAGTCGAGCTCGAATGGCTCGTCCCAGCTGAGAAACGCGTCGCGCAGCAGCGACGCGACGTCATAGGTGATCGGTCCGAGCACCGCGTCCTGAAAGTCGAGCACGCCCGGATTGGGCTGCGCGATCATCAGGTTGCGCGGCATGAAGTCGCGCAGCATGAATACTTGCGGCTGCGCGCGTGCGCTTGCGACCAGCAGCGCAAACGTGCGATCGAGCACCCCGCGCGTGGCCGTGTCGACCTCGCCGCCCAGATGGCGCGTGATGAACCATTCGGGCATCAGCTCCATTTCGCGGCGCATGAATGCTTCGTCGAACGGCGGCAGCACGCCTTCGCGCGTGCTCGACTGCCAGCGGATCAGCGCATCGAGCGCGTCGCGCATCAGCCGGCGCGCATCGCCTTCGTTGAGCGCGGTCAGATACGGCTTTGTCCCCAGATCGGTGACCAGCATGAAACCCGCGTCGAAATCCGCTTCCAGTACGCGCGGCACATGCACACCGGCGGCTTCGAGGAGCCCCGCGACCTGCACGAACTCGCGGCATTTCTCCGGCGGCGGCGCGTCGACCGCAATCACGGTGGCGGCCGCGCCCGGCGCCTGAGCGGCGGACCGCGCACTCGCAGCCGGCGAAGCTGAGCCTGCGGAAGCACCGGAAGCACCGGAAGCACCGAACCATGCGTCGCCGCGCGCCGCGAGCCGGAAATAGCGGCGAAAGCTGGCGTCAGCGGAGGCGGGGGCGAGCGTGGCGAGATCGAGACCGTAATGGTCGGCGAGCGTGCGAAGCCAGGCGGTCAACTGCTCGAGGCGGGCGGAAGGGGCGTGGGGACCTGAAGCGGAGGCGGGCGCTGAGCTCGGCGTCATGAAAACCTGGGTCAAAAGCGGGATAAAGAACGTCTTGCCATATAATACCCCACGACTTTTTTGACGCGGCTCGCGCCAGCCTTCGCATATCTCGTTTGACCGCCCGCCTCACCGCTGGATCAGATCGAACACAATTTGCGCAATCCGACTTCAGCGATCCGCGTCGCCGGAGCGCTTGTGCAGGCGGTAACGGTGACTGCATGAGCTGATGGCCGGGCCGATTCGCCAAACGAATACATGCCGCCTAGAAAGCTTTTCCCAACTCAATCCTCGTGCGACGGCTTGCCGCGCACAAGGCGGCTCGTCGCGGCACTGGTTGCCGTGCCCGGTCTCTTGCCCGCGCTTGCACACGCCCAGCTGGCGGGCGAGGCGGCGCAGGCGCAGGCGCTCGACACGCCGTGGGGCCTGCGGCTCGCCTCGCAGCTCGAAGACCATACGGTGCCGGGCGGCGAGCGCGCGGCGACCTTCGTGCTCGGCGATTCGACCACCGGCACGGCCGATCGCGACATGGCGGCGAAAGGTTCAGCCGAGGTGCGCCAGGGCGCGTCGGCCATCAAGGCGGACGCGCTGCATTACGATCAGGATACCGACATGGCCGACGCGTACGGCCATGTGCACGTGAGCGGCAACGGCGCGCTGTTCGTCGGTCCCGAGGCGCACATGAAGCTCGAGTCGAATGAAGGTTACATGACCGCGCCGAAGTACCACTTCACGATGACCGGCGGTTCGGGCAGCGCGGAGCGCGTCGACCTGCTCGACAACGAACGCTCGGTGTTTTCGAACGGCACGTACACCGCGTGCCAGTGCGAAACCAACCCGTCGTGGTACATCAAGGGCACCGAGTTCGATTTCGACACCGGCGCGGACGAAGGCGTCGCGCACAACGGCGTGCTGTTCTTTCAGGGCGTGCCGATCTTCGCGAGCCCATGGCTGTCGTTTCCGCTCTCCGGCGATCGCCGGAGCGGCGTGCTGCCGCCCACGTTTACGGCCAGCTCGAACAACGGCCTCGAACTGTCGCTGCCGTACTACTTCAATATCGCGCCGAACCGCGACCTGACGGTCACGCCGACCATCATTTCGCGGCGCGGCGTGCTGACGGACGTCAACTTCCGGTATCTGTCGCCGACGTATAGCGGTACGTTCACCGGCCAGTTCCTGCCGGACGACGCGATCACGAAGACCAACCGCTACGCGATCTATATCCAGCACAGCCAGTCGTTCGGCAATGGGTTCGCGGGCTACGTCTACTACAACAGGGTCTCCGACAACACCTACCCGGAAGACCTGTCGTCATCGACGAGCCAGTTCCTGAACGGCACGCAGCTGCTGTACCAGCAGGAGGCCGGCCTCACGTACAACAACGGGCCGTGGTCCGTGCTCGCGCGCGAGCAGCACTGGCAGACGCTGCAGGGCTCGACTCCGCCGTATGGCCGCGAGCCGCAGTTGAACGTGAAGTATTCGAAGTACAACGTCGACGGCTTCGACTTCGGCGCGATGGCCGACTACTCGCGCTTCACCATCACGGCCGACAACATGACGCAAGGCCAGCGCGTCGTCTTCGATCCGTACCTGTCGTACTCGGTCGTCGGGCCAGGCTATTTCGTCACGCCGAAGGTGCAGTACCACTTCGCGTCGTATGACCTGAGCAACCTCGGCACGAACTCGGTGGCGGGCCAGCCGAAGAACTTCACCGAAGCGATTCCGACGTTCTCGTTCGATACCGGGCTGATCTTCGACCGGTCGGTGCGCATCTTCGGGCAGGACTATATCCAGACGCTCGAACCGCGCCTGTACTACGTGTACACGCCGTTTCGCAACCAGGACGCCGCGCCGCTTTTCGACACCGCGGACTCCGACTTCGGCCTCGCCGAAATCTTCACGCCGAACACGTTCGTCGGGGAAGACCGCATCGCGGATGCGAACCGCCTGACCGCCGCGCTCACCACGCGTTTCATCAATGCGGCGACCGGCGACGAGCGCGCGCGTTTCGTGATCGCCCAGCAGTACTACTTTACGGACCAGCGCGTCACGCTCTTTCCGGGCGAATCGCAGACCACCGCGCGCCATTCGGACCTGATCGCGGGCGCATCGATCAAGCTCGGCGCCGGTTTCGCGTCCGAAACCGCGTTCCAATATAATGCCGACAACAATCAGCTGGTGAAGTCGAGCATCGGTTTCGGGTTCAGTCCCGAAACGGGCAAGGTGATCAACCTCGGCTACCGTTACACGCGCGCGAACACGACGCTCGAGAACCAGCCGATCAACCAGATCCTGGTCTCGGGGCAATGGCCGCTGTCGCATCGTGTGTTCGTGGTCGGCCGCGTCAACTACGACCTGCGGGACCGGCAACTGGTCGACGGCCTGCTCGGCATGCAGTACGACGCGGACTGCTGGACCTTTGGCATCGGCGTGCAGCGCTACGCGAACGGCGTCAACACCTCGGGCCTCGCGACTTCCGCGACGCGCTTTCTCGCCCAGTTGACGTTGAAGGGCCTGTCGAGCGTCGACAACGGGCTCGTGACGGCGTTCCGTTCGAGCATCGCCGGCTATACACCGCCGCCGCCGCCGCCGGCGCCCGAGTCCCGCTTCAACAATTTTCAGTGACGGTTTCGGCCGCTTATAAAATACGACGAGACGGGCGGAAAATGCCTCCGGCAGGACAGCCCGATATCATTGGAGTATCTGTGGGAATCATGAAAAAGCTTCGTTTGGCATCGCTCGCGACCGGGTTCGCGGCTGCCGCGTTCTTCATGCCGACGGGGCCCGCGCATGCGCAGGCGCTGTCGAGCGGCAGTGGCCAGACGGTCGACACGATCGCCGCGGTGGTCAACAACGGCGTGATCACGCAGCGCGAGCTCGATGAGCGCATGGGGCTGATCACGCGCCGGCTGAACCAGCAGCACGCGCCGATTCCGCCCGCGGACCAGCTGCGCCAGCAGGTGCTCAACCAGATGGTGCTCGAGCGCATCCAGCTGCAAAAGGCGCGCGAAGACAACATCACCGTCGACGATGCGACCGTGCAGCGCACGCTCGAGCGGCTCGCGCAGGCGAACAACATGACGCTCGCGGTGTACCGCGCGCGTATCGAGGCGGAAGGCGTGCCCTGGTCGACCTTCACCGGCGATGCGAAAACCGAACTGGTCCTGTCGCGGCTGCGCGAGAAGGAAGTGGACAGCAAGGTCACCGTGTCGGATGCCGAAGTCGCGAACTACATCGCGAGCCAGCGCGGGCCGAGCGCCGGCATGTCGAGCGACCTGCGCATCGAGCATATCTTCCTGAAGGCGCCGCTCAATGCGTCGCAGACCGATATCGAAGCCGCGCAGAAGAAAGCTGACGATCTCCTGAAACAGGCCGTGGCCGGTAGCGGCGACGATTTCGAGAAGCTTGCGAAATCGAACTCGCAGGCCGCGGACGCGAAAAGCGGCGGCGACATGGGCTTTCAGCCGCCGTCGAAGCTGCCGCCGGAGTTCGTCACGGCGGCCTCGACGCTGCGCGCGGGCCAGGTGAACCCGACGGTCATCCGCACCAGTGACGGCTTCGAGATCGTGCGGCTGGTTGATCGCCGCGCCGGCGGCCAAACCGTGACCGGCGATTCGGCAAGGCTCGTGCAAACGCACGTGCGTCACATCCTGCTGCGTGTCGGCGACGGGCAGTCCGAGCCGCAGGCACGCGAGAAACTGCTCGAGATCAAGCAGGAAATCCAGTCGGGCGGCGGCGACTTCGACAAGTTCGCGCGCACCTATTCGCAGGACGGTTCCGCGTCGCAAGGCGGCGACCTCGGTTGGGTGAGTCCGGGCGAGACGGTGCCGGAATTCGAGCGTGCGATGAACAACCTGCAGGACGGTCAGATCAGCGACCCGGTGCGTACCGAATACGGTTACCACCTGATCCAGGTGCTCGGCCGCCGCGAAGCGGAAGGGTCGGTTGCGCAGCAGATGGACCTCGCGCGCCAGGCGATCGGCCAGCGCAAGGCGGAGCAGGCGTACGCGGACTGGCTGCGCGAGTTGCGCGACACCGCGTATGTCGACTACAAGACCACGCCTGCGCTGGTGCAGTAACGCTAACCATTCGAACCATGACGACCGCCTCCTCGAGCGCCGCGTTGCAGATTGCGATCACGACCGGTGAACCGGCCGGCGTCGGTCCCGAGCTGACCGCGCAAGCGCTCGCGGCGGCCGGCGCGCACTGGCCCGACGCCCGGTTCACCGTGCTCGGCGATGCGGCGCTGCTGGCGGATCGCGCGCAGGCGGTCGGCGTCGACTGGCATGCGTTGCAAGGGCGGCGCATTACGGTCGAACATCACCCGCTTGGCGTGCCGTCGCAGCCGGGCAAGCTCGATGCGGCGAACGGCCGCTACGTGCTTGCGCTGCTCGATGCGGCCATCGACGGCGCGCTCGCCGGTCGCTTCGATGCGATCGTCACCGCGCCGCTGCAAAAGAGCATGATCAACGATGCCGGTGTGCCGTTTACCGGCCACACCGAATATCTCGCCGGGCGCACACATACGCCGCATGTCGTGATGATGCTCGCGGGCACCGGCCAGCGGCCGCTGCGCGTGGCGCTCGCGACCACGCATCTGCCGCTGAAGGACGTCGCGGCGGCGCTCAGCGTGGCGGGCATCGTCGACACGCTGCGTATCATCGATCACGACCTGCGCCGTCATTTCGGCTTGCCCGCGCCGCGCATTCTCGTGACCGGCCTCAATCCGCACGCGGGCGAGAACGGTTATCTCGGCCGCGAAGAAATCGACGTGATCGCGCCGGCGCTCAAGCAGGCGAACGCGCAGGGCATCGACGCGCGCGGACCGTATCCGGCCGACACGCTGTTCCAGCCGCGCTATCTGACCGAAGCCGATTGCGTGCTCGCGATGTTCCATGACCAGGGCTTGCCGGTGCTGAAGTACGCGACGTTCGGTGAAGGCATCAACGTCACGCTCGGCTTGCCGATCATCCGCACGTCGGTCGATCACGGCACCGCGCTCGACCTCGCCGGCACCGGCCGCGCGGACGCCGGCAGCCTGGTCGCCGCGATCGATGCCGCGGTGTCGATGGCGCGCCACCGGCGCGCCGCCTGATTCTCTCCAGCACTTTTTCGATGTCATCCAGCAGACAGCACGCGGGCCGGCAGCACCAGGGCCATTTCGCACGCAAACGGTTCGGCCAGAACTTTCTGGTCGATCACGGCGTGATCGATTCGATCGTCGAGCTGATTCGTCCGCAGCGCGGCGAGCGGATGGTCGAAATCGGGCCGGGCCTCGGCGCATTGACCGAACCGTTGATCGACCGGCTGGCGACGCCCGAATCGCCGCTGCACGCGGTCGAGCTGGATCGCGATCTGATCGGCCGGCTCAAGACGAAATTCGGCGAGCGGCTGCAACTGCATGAAGGCGATGCGCTCGCGTTCGATTTCAGCGCGCTCGCGGCGCCGGGTCACGGCGACGGGTCCGGCGCGACGGATGCATCAAATGCGAAGCCGTCGCTGCGCATCGTCGGCAATCTGCCGTACAACATTTCGAGCCCGCTGCTGTTTCACCTGACGACCTTCGCGCGCAGCGTGATCGATCAACACTTCATGCTGCAGAACGAAGTCGTCGAGCGGATGGTCGCGGAGCCGGGCAGCAAGGCGTTCAGCCGGCTGTCGGTGATGCTGCAGTACCGCTACGTGATCGACAAGCTGCTCGACGTGCCTCCCGAGTCATTCCAGCCGCCGCCGAAAGTCGACTCGGCGATCGTGCGGATGATCCCTTACGCGTCGCACGAATTGCCGGACGTCGACGAAGCGACGCTGGGCGAACTCGTCACGGCCGCGTTCTCCCAGCGACGCAAGATGTTGCGCAATACGCTGTCGGCGTTTCGCGATGCCGTCGACTTCGATGCGCACGGCTTCGATCTTGCGCGGCGCGCGGAGGACGTGCCGGTCGCCGAGTATGTGCGCGTGGCGCAGGCGTTGTCGGCGTCGCGCGGTCAAGCGAAGTCGCCTGACTGATCGCTTTTCTATCCTGTTTGCGTTGCAATCCTAAATAAACGAGCGGTGGAGTTTTCGGACTAGTCCTATAAGGCCGCTGGTCACTGGGTTCCTATACTTCAGCCCGTACTGATACCCAGTAACAGCAAGCAGACGGTCAAACGTCTCTTGACCCGGTCAAACTATTTAGGATTAGAAAATGAAAAAGAACCGTCGATCGGTACGGAATGGCGCGATGCCGTTCCAGCTAGCCGCTTTGAACAATCCTGGAACCCAGTCGAAGCAGAGGTCGCCGGGCGCGAAGCTCACGACCGGCATGGCGATGATTGCGTTGGGTGTCGCCGCGCTGTATGCGCCGGGGCAGTCGTTCGCGAGCGCCATTACGATTGCGGACACGGACAAGGCAACCGGAACGAACTGTACGACGACCAATGCGGGTAGCGGTACATGGTCGGTGGTCGGCGGCTGCTTTGCGAACGCGGGTGTGAAAGACGCGCCGCACAATCTGGCGGAGACGGTGGTCGGCGCCTACGGCTACGTGCCGGCAAACGTCAGCTTCGCGTCGGGCTTCGGCTTCAGCAACCAGACTTACGCGTATTTCGGAAGCGCGCTCGGTGCGGCGTCGTACGTCGCCGGCGCGGCGAACAATAGTGTCGCGCTCGGTACCGGCTCGGTGGCAAGCGAAGCCAATACGGTTTCTCTAGGACGCGTCGGCGACAGTCCGCTGAAGGGCACGTTCAGTGACGGCGGCGACGGCAACTCGTCGGATACGGCACTCCTGAACCAGAATCTCACCGGCACGCTGACGCGCCGCCTCACCAACATGTCCGCGGGCATCAACAATACCGATGCAGTGAACGTCGGCCAGTTGAAGGCGGCCGGCATGAACATCGACACGTCGGGCAACGTGACCAACGCGTTCGTCGCGTACGACGACACGACCAGAGGGAAGGTCACGCTCGCCGGCGGCACGGCCGGCACCACCATCACGAACGTGAAGGCCGGTACGCTAAGCGCGGCCAGCATGGATGCGGTGAACGGCGCGCAGCTCAATGCGACGAACGCGAACGTGACAAACGTGACGAACACGGTGAACAACATCACCAACGGCAACGCGGGGATCAAATACTTCCACGTGAACTCGACGCTCGCGGATTCGACGGCAAGCGGTACGAATGCGATGGCGATCGGCGCTGCGGCCAGCACCAACGGCCAGAGCGCGGTGGCCGTCGGCACGACCGCGTCGGCGTCGGCGGACTGGACGGTGGCGATGGGCAACGCCGCGGCGGCGAAGGGGGCGGGCGATGTGGCATTGGGCGCGTCGTCGCTCGCCAATGGCGGCGCCGGCTCGAACTATTCGACGGCGGTCGGCGCCAACGCGCAGGCGACGGCGGCGAACACCGGCGCGTTTGGCGCAGGCGCGAAGGCGACGGTTGCCAATAGTGTGGCGCTCGGTTCGAACTCGACTGGCGACCGCGCGAACAGCGTGGCGGTCGGCAATGCGTCGCTGCAACGGCAAATCACCTACGTGGCCAAGGGTACGGCGGACACGGACGCGGTGAACCTTGCGCAGTTGAAGGCGGCCGGCGCGACCATCGATACGTCGGGCAACGTGACCAACGCGTTCGTCGCGTATGACGACGCGACCAAAGGCGTGGTCACGCTCGCCGGCGGATTGGCCGGTACGACCATCACGAACGTGAAAGCAGGCGCCGTCAGCGCGGGCAGCAAGGACGCGATCAACGGCTCGCAGCTATATGGTTCGGCAAGCAGCATGGCCGCGGCGCTCGGCGGCGGTTCCATCGTCGCCCCGGACGGCAGCATCACGATGCCCCGATACACAGTGGGCGGCGACACCGTGATCGGCGTGGACGGCGCAGTCGATGCGCTCGATCAGCGAATCACCGACGCATCGGCGGCGGCGGCCGATATCTCGACGAAGCTCAAGTTCATCAAGTTCGGCGATACGAGCGGCCAGGACGCGAACGCGTCGGGCGACAACGCTGTCGCGATCGGCCCATTCGCGCAGGCAACCGGCGACAACGCGCTGGCCATGGGGGCGAACGCGCGCGCGACCGCGGTCAATTCGATTGCGATCGGCGCGGGTTCGTCCACCAACCAGGCCAATACGTTCGCGGTGGGCTCGAATACGGCCAAGCGCCGCATCGTCAACGTCGCGGACGGCGTGAACTACAGCGATGCGGTGACGTTTGGGCAGATGAACGCGGCGATCGCTGCGGCGCTGCCTGGCCAGACAGTCAAAGGCGCGCTGCTGCAGGCGGCGCCGCTGGCTGCCGGCATCGGCGTCGCGACGCCGGACGATGCGGCCAACGCCATTGCCTACGACAGCACCGCGCGCGACCGCGTGACGCTCGGCGGAGCAGCGGCGACCGCACGCGTCGCGCTGTCGAATCTGCAGGATGCCGATCTGAGTGCAACCAGCACCGACGCCGTTACCGGCGCGCAGTTGTACGCGACGAACCAGCAGGTCGAGAAGCTTGGCGAGGCCGTGCAAAACTACAGCGCGAACGGGTCGTCCGTGATTGCATCGGGCATGGCGAGCGGACCCGCGACGGCGACCGGTTCGAATTCGTTCGCAGCGGGCAGCGGCGCAAGCGCGGCCGGCAACGCATCGACCGCGCTCGGCGATCGCGCGAAGGCGTCGGGCACGGCTTCGGTAGCGCTCGGCTCGCAGGCGAGCGCCACCGCGAACAATTCGGTCGCACTCGGCGCGAACGCGGTGGCGAGCCGCGACAATACGGTGTCGGTAGGCGCACCGGAGGCGGAACGTCAGATCGTCAACGTTGCGGCAGGCGTACAGGGCACCGATGCGGTGAACGTGAACCAGTTGAATGCCACGGTCGCGAACACGAACCAGCAGATCTCCGGCCTGCAAGGCCAGATCAACAGCGTCGCGAAGGGCGCGAATGCGGGCACCGCGGCCGCCATGGCGGTCGCCGGCCTGCCGCAGCCGACCCAGCCGGGCAAGACGATGGTCGCGCTTGCCGGTGCGCGTTATGGCGGTCAGTCGGGCGCCGCGTTCGGCGCGTCGTATGTGACGCAGAACAACAGGTTCGTCGTGAAGCTGTCGGGCAACACCAGCACCAACGGCAACGTCGGCGTGGTCGCGGGCGCGGGTTTCCAGTGGTGAGCGCCCAGCCCGTCAGCCGGTAATGCCGCGGCGGCGTAGCGGCCCACGCCACGCCGTCGCCGTTGCCGCGGGCACATACCGGGCACATATCGGCTACATGCCACCCGCTGAATTCCGGAGCGCGCGCTTTCCATTTACAAGCCCGGGTGCGCGCTCCAAACTTTATCTTCCCCTCCTCGCATTTCATCGGACAGCGGCGGCAAAACGGAACCCTGTTTGCATCCGTCCGCCCGCACGCGTCGCACACCTTACATATTTCGCACTTTCCGCCTTTCATCAGGCATCATTCGCGAATTCCCGTTGTCGACTCACGCGCAACCGCGCGCAAGACCTTGAAGGCGCTGCGCCACACAGGACCGATTCAGCCCGCATAAGCACGTCCCGTACGACAAGGAGACGGCATGACCAAGCCCAGCAGGTGGACCGCCTACGTGCTGTTGCCGGCTGCACTGCTATCGGCGCTGGCCGCGGCGCCGTCGCATGCGCAAACGAGCGTCACGTTGTATGGCATCGTCGATGAAAGCGTGCGCTACTTGACCCATACGAACACGGCTGGCGATTCGACGCTCGGTCTCGGCACCGGCGGCCTGAGCGAAAGCCGCTGGGGTTTGAGGGGCAGCGAAGACCTCGGCGGCGGCTGGTCCACGTTTTTCAGGCTCGAAAACCGCTTCTATATCAATTCCGGACAGAGCGACCTGACGTTGCCGTTCATCAACGAGGCGCAAGTCGGCGTGCAGTCGGCTTCGTATGGATGGCTGATCTTCGGTCGGCAGCCGAACGTGCTGATCGAAGGCATCACGATCGGCGGCTATGGCAGCAATCCGTGGATTCCATACGACTTCAGTTTCCAGCCGGAAGTGACCATGTCGGGCGGCATCTGGACCAGCAACCAGGTGCAGTATCAGGCGCGCTTCAATGGCGTGACCTTGGCGACCGCGTATGCATTCGGCGGCGTCGCCGGACACATGTCGTACGGCTCGCAGTACGGCGCCGCGGCGGCTTATGCGCCGAAGGGCGGCCCGCTCAACCTGGGCGGCGCGTACGAGGAGTCGCACGATTCGCTGAACGGCAGCACCGCGAAAGCGTGGACCTTTGGCGGCGCCTATGTGTGGGACGGCACGCGCTTCGCGCTCGGTTATATCGTCAATCGCGCCGATCCGGGCTTCTCGAACTTCGCCAACGGGCCGTTTAGCGCGCCCCAGCTCACTGCGCTCAAGTACACCGATTTCTCGCGGCGCCGGATGATACTCGGCGGCATCACGCAGGCGCTCGACGACGCGTGGCATCTCGCACTCAACGTATGGCGCACCTGGCAGGACGGTAAAACCGCCGCGCAGGACGGCTCGGCGTGGCAGTACCAGTTCGTCGCCGACTATAACCTTTCGAAGCGCACCGACGTCTATGTGGAAGCCGATTACGCGGTGTATCGCGGCGGCCTGATCGGCGCGCAACTGCAGGGTGTGAATGCCGTCGGGCTTGCGCAGAAGAGCACGCAAATCGGTTTGATGGCGGGCTTGCGGCATCTGTTCTAGCGCTTGGGGGCGTTCCGGGCGAGTCCGAGGTTGACCCCGAAGTGAACGTGAAGCGAACCTGAAGCGACCTCGAAGTCAGCCCATCACTCGGCGAGGATGCGGTTTTTTCGGTACATTTACGTCCTCGACATCACGCAATCAGGAGTTCACGATGCGCTTTCTCCACACCATGCTTCGCGTCGGCAATCTCGACCGCTCGATCAAGTTCTACACCGAGTTGCTCGGCATGAAAGTGCTGCGCCGCCAGGACTATCCGGACGGCAAGTTCACGCTGGCGTTCGTCGGCTATACGGATGAGCGTGACGGCACGGTCATCGAATTGACGCATAACTGGGATACGGAATCGTACGACCTCGGCAGCGCTTTCGGCCACCTCGCGATCGAAGTCGAAGACGCGTACGCCGCATGCGAAAAGATCAAGGCGCAGGGCGGCACGGTGGTGCGCGAGGCCGGCCCGATGAAACACGGCACGACGGTGATCGCGTTCATCACCGATCCGGACGGCTACAAGATCGAATTCATCCAGAAGAAGTCTTGATGGCTTGGCGAGCGGCATGCAACGGGGTATCGGGCATGCGGCATAGGCGCGCGCTGCGCCGCGCCGTGCATCTGCCTGCATCGCCGCTCACGCGCACGCGATTGTGCGCGTAATCAGGCATGAGCGCGCACCAGCAGGCACCAGCAGGCACAAGCAGGCACAAGCAGGCACAAGCAGGCACAAGCAGGCACAAGCAGGCACAAGCAGGCACAAGCAAGCACGTGTGATCAAGCGCGGAAGCGCGGGGCAAGCGATCGAGCGTAAGCCGACACAAGCGCGGCACAAGCGCGGCACAAGCAGACACATAGTCCGGCGTAATCGCGCACGCCGCTTCAAAGCGCCGGCAACAGCTCCGGCGGATGGTGCTTGAGCGTTTGCCGCGCTTCGCGGAACTCGGGGAAAATCGATTCGACGGTCTGCCAGAAGCGCGGGCTATGGTTCATTTCGCGCAGATGCGCGAGTTCGTGCGCGACGACATAGTCGATGATCGACAGCGGGAAGTGAACCAGCCGCCAGTTCAGGCGGATCTTGCCGTCGCTCGAGCAGCTGCCCCAGCGCGTCGCCGCCGACGACAGCGCATACGCGCGGTAATTGACGCCGAGCTTCTCCGCATAGATCGCGAGGCGTTCGCCGAACAGGCGCTTCGCTTCGCTTTGCAGCCAGCCCTGCACACGGTCTTTGATCTGCTGCGGCTCCGCCTGCAGCGGCAGCGGCAGCGCGAGCAGCGCCTGTTCCTCATCGAAGCGCAGCGTGCCGTCCGGCGCGCCGAGCGACACCCGCACCGGCTGTCCGAGATAAGGCACCTGTGCACCGTCCTTCCAGTCGACACGCGGCAACGCGCGCTGTTCGACACGCGATTGCCATTCGGTGAGCTTCGCGAAAATCCAGCGCTGCTTTTCCGTGATCGCCGTTTCGATATCGGTCAGCGTGACCCAGCGCGGCGCGGTGATCGTGAGACCGGTGCCGTCGATCGCAAAGCCGATCGAGCGGCGCGACGAGCGCTTCAGGTGGTAGTACAGCGACTGCGCGCCCAGCGTGATGTGGCGCAGCTTCGTACCATCGGGCGCGAGGGGAACCGCCGGTTTCTGCGGTGACGGCGCATCGGATACGCCAGGCTCTTCGAAGAGTGGCAGATCGAGTTGCCGGCTATCGAGCGCCGCAGCGGGTTGCGGTTTGGAAGACTTCTGCATCGGACTCGCTTCACGCTAGAACGCCGTCTCGATGACGAAGAGGCGGCGTACGCGCGTCAGATTTGCGCGGCGGCAGGCGCATTGTGCCCGGCGCCATATGCCGCGGGATCGATGCGGCGCATCTCGGCTTCGATCCATGTTTCGACGCGCATGTTCACTTCGTCGGGCGTGAGCCCGCGGGTGTCAATCGGCTTGCCGATCGACACCGTGACTATACCCGGATATTTGATAAACGAGTTGCGCGGCCACACACGTCCGGCGTTATGGGCGATCGGCACGACCGGTGCGCCGGTTGCGACCGCGAAGCGCGAACCGCCGGTCTTGTACTTGCCCTGTCTGCCGGTCGGCGTGCGCGTGCCTTCGGGAAACATGATGACCCACGCGCCTTCTTCCATGCGCTGCTTGCCCTGCCGCGTTACCGAAGCGAAAGCATGCTTGCCCTCTTTGCGGTTGATGTGAACCATCTTCAGCAGGCCGAGCGCCCAGCCGAAAAACGGCACATACAGCAGTTCGCGTTTGAACACGTAGCAAAGCGGCCGCGGCATCACCGCGGGAAAGGCGACCGTCTCCCAGGCGGACTGATGCTTCGACAGCAGCACCGCCGGTCCGTCGGGCAGATTCTCGAGGCCTTGCACCGTGTGGCCGATGCCGTTCAGATGGCGCAGCACCTCGAGCACCACGTGGCACCAGCCGACCGCCATCCAGTAGCGCCGGTCCGCCTGCATGAATGGAAACGCGATAAAGCAGGCGATCGCGTACGGAATCGTGAAGACGATGAAGAAAATCAATAGCAGCAGTGAGCGTAAAAAGCGCATCGGTCAGTTCAACGGGTAGCGAGGATGCGCAGCCTGCACATCACTCCTGTTCTTCAGCAAGGAAGTCCAAAGCGAACGCGCGCAGGTCGTCGTGGATGCGCGTGCCTTCGGGCAAGCCGCCGGCGGCGAAGGTCCGGCGGCCCTTGCCGCTTAGCACCAGATGCGGCGTGAAGCCGAGCGCGGCGGCCGCTTGCAGATCGCGCAGCGAATCGCCGACCGCGGGCGTGCCCTTCGGATCGACGTCGTAGCGCTCGGCGATCATCTTCAGCATGCCGGGCTTCGGTTTGCGGCATTCGCATTGGTCTTCGGCCGTGTGCGGGCAGAAGAAGATCGCGTCGATACGCGCGCCGACGGTCGCCGCCATCCGGTGCATCTTTTCGTGCATCGCGTTCAACGCGGCCATGTCGAACAGGCCGCGCCCGATGCCGGACTGGTTCGTTGCGATCGCGACGCGATAGCCGGCCTGATTGAGCCGCGCGATCGCATCGAGACTGCCGGGCAGCGCCACCCATTCGTCCGGCGACTTGATAAACGCTTCGGAATCGACGTTGATCACGCCGTCCCGATCGAGCACCACCAGTTTCTTTGCGATAGCCATGGTATGCGTACTCAGACGGCGAGCCGCGAAATATCCGCGACGCAGTTCATCTGCTGGTGCAACGCGCCGAGCAGGGCGAGACGGTTCGCACGCAGCGCCGGATCGTCCGCGTTGACCATCACGTCGTTGAAGAACGTGTCGACCGGTTCGCGCAGCGCCGCGAGCGCGGACAACGCGCCGGTGTACTCGCGTAGCGCGAGTTGCGACTGCACGCGCGGCGCGACCTGCTCGAGCTGCGCATGCAACGCCTGTTCGGCGCTTTCGACGAGCAGCGCGGCCTGCACGACTGCCCGCGTGCCATCGGTGGCGACGCTGTCGGACTTCTTCAGGATGTTCGAGATCCGCTTGTTCGCGGCCGCGAGCGAGGCCGCTTCGGCGAGCGCCGCGAATTCGCGCACGGCGTTCAGGCGCGCGACGACGTCGTCCAGACGCGTCGGGTTCAACGCGAGCACCGCGTCGACTTCGAGCGCGCCATAGCCGCGCTCGCGCAGCATGCCGCGCAGACGGTCCATAAAGAACTCGTAGAGCGCGGCCGTTGAATCCGCAACGTTCGGCACACCGGCGAACTGCCGGTGCGCGGCGCGCAGCAATTCGAGCAGATCGACCGGCAACTGCTTTTCGATCAGGATGCGCAGCACGCCGAGTGCGTGGCGGCGCAGTGCGAACGGGTCTTTTTCGCCGGTCGGCTGCAGGCCGATGCCCCAGATGCCGACCAGCGTTTCGAGCTTGTCGGCGAGCGCAACCGTGGTGCCGGTCGCAGTGGCCGGCAGCGTGTCGCCGGAAAAGCGCGGCTGGTAGTGCTCGGAGCACGCGAGCGCAACTTCTTCGGGCTCGCCGTCGTGGCGCGCGTAGTACGTGCCCATCGTGCCCTGCAGTTCGGGGAACTCGCCGACCATGTCGGTCAGCAGGTCGGCCTTCGCAAGACGCGCGGCGCGCTTTGCGAGCGCGACGTCGGCGCCCGTCAGCGCGGCGATCTCGCCCGCGAGCGCTTCGATACGTTCGACGCGCGCGAGCGCCGTACCGAGCTTGTTGTGATAGACGACGTTCGCGAGCAGCGGCACGCGCTCCGCGAGCGGCTTCTTCTTGTCCTGTTCGAAGAAGAACTTCGCATCGGCGAGGCGCGGGCGCACGACGCGCTCGTTGCCTTCGATGATGTCGTCCGGCGTATCGGTCGCGATGTTCGAGACGATCAGGAAGCGCGAGCGCAGCTTGCCGTTTGCGTCGGTGAGCGCGAAGTACTTCTGGTTGGTCTGCATCGTCAGGATCAGACATTCCTGCGGCACTTGCAGGAATTCGTCCTCGAAACGGCACGCATAGACCACCGGCCATTCGACCAGCGACGTCACTTCGTCGAGCAGCGCGTCGGGCATCACGACCTGATCGCCGTTCGCCTGCGCGAGCAGCTGCGAGCGGATCGCTTCCTTGCGGCCGGCGAAGCTCGCGACCACGTGGCCCCGATCGCGCAGCGTTTGCGCATATGCATCCGCGTGCTGGATCTGCACGAAGCCTTCGGACAGGAAGCGGTGGCCGAGCGTGGTGTCGTCCGCATCGATGCCGAATGCGGCGACCGGCACGATCTGGTGGTCATGCAGCACGGTGAGGCGGTGCACGGGGCGCACGAACTGCACGTTGGTGCCGTCCGGGCGCTGATAGGTCATGACCTTCGGAATGGGCAGCTTCGCGAGCGTTTCGTCGAGCGCGGCCTGCAGGCCGTCCGCGAGCGTCGCGCCGGGCGCCGCATAACGCAGGAAAAACGCGTCGGCCTTGCCGTCCGACGCGCGTTCGAGATCGCTGACCGAAAAATCAGGAAAGCCGAGCGCGGCGAGCTTTTTCGCGAGCGGTGCGGTGGGCTGGCCGTTCGCATCGAGCGCGACCGATACCGGCAGCACCTTTTCGCGCACGTGTTTTTCCGGCGCGACGGTGCGCACATTGCGGACGGTGACCGCGAGGCGCCGCGGCGTGGCATGGCCTTCGAACGACAGCTCGCCTTCGATCAGATCGCGCGCCGCGAGGCGCTGCGCAATGCCTTCGGCGAACGCGTCGCCAAGACGCGCGAGCGCTTTCGGCGGCAGTTCCTCGGTCAGCAGTTCGACGAGCAGGGTGGCGTGTTGGGATTGCGTCATGTGTTCTTGTCTCGTCAGTCTTTATCGAACGTCGGCTCGATCTTCAGCGGCGGCGCCCATGCGGGCTTCGCGGCTTCCTGTTCGTCGGTCTCGAGGCCGGGCACCGCGTGCACCGGATTGCCGAGCATCGGGAAGCCGAGCTTCTCGCGCGAATCGTAATAAGCCTGTGCGACGAGGCGCGACAGATTGCGGATGCGGCCGATATACGCCGCCCGTTCGGTAACCGAGATCGCGCCGCGCGCATCGAGCAGATTGAACGTGTGCGCGGCCTTCAGCACGAGTTCGTACGCGGGCAGCGGCAATTGCGCTTCCATCATCCGCTTCGCTTCGCCCTCGTAGCTGTTGAAGAACGTGAACAGCAGTTCGACGTTCGCGTGCTCGAAGTTATACGTCGACTGCTCGACCTCGTTCTGGTGGTACACGTCGCCGTAAAACAGGCGGCGCGTTTCCGGTCCGTTCGGACCTTGCTCTTCCCACTCGGTCCAGACGAGGTCGTAGACGTTTTCGACCTTTTGCAGATACATCGCGAGGCGCTCGAGGCCGTATGTGATTTCGCCGAGCACCGGTTTGCAGTCGAGGCCGCCGACCTGCTGGAAGTACGTGAACTGCGTGACTTCCATGCCGTTCAACCACACTTCCCAGCCGAGCCCCCATGCGCCGAGCGTCGGGTTCTCCCAGTCGTCCTCGACGAAGCGCACGTCGTTTTGCTGCAGGTCGAAGCCGAGCGCTTCGAGCGAGCCGAGGTACAGGTCGAGAATGTCTTCGGGCGCCGGCTTCAGCACGACCTGATATTGATAATAGTGCTGCAGGCGGTTCGGGTTCTCGCCGTAGCGGCCGTCCTTCGGGCGCCGCGACGGCTGCACGTAGGCCGCGCGCCACGGCTCGGGGCCGACCGCGCGGAGGAACGTATGGACGTGCGAGGTGCCGGCGCCGACTTCCATGTCGATTGGCTGGAGCAGCGCGCAACCCTGCTTGTCCCAGTAGGACTGCAGCGTCAGGATGATTTGCTGAAACGTGAGCATGAAGTGCCTTTCCGGCGGGGGAGTGCGGCGCGCATTCGAACCGCCGCGGGAGACGGCTGCGCTGACATCGGCGCCGGTCCGGCAGCGGGCCGTTGCGCGGCCCGGTGCTAAAACCCTGAATTTTACCGGATTGGCGTGGCGTTGAGACTTTCGGCAGGCGCTTGCGGCCCGCGGTTCATCCGGGTGCGTACCGGACTGGTGATTCAGGCCGCCTGCCGCGCCCCGTTTCGCGCGGCCGCGTGTGTCGATTCGCGTGTGCGTCGATTCTTTAGCGTGGGCCGTCGGCGCGCGCGTCGCCGGTGTCCGCGTCCGCGGCTGCGCTGCTGTCACTGCGGCCTGCTTCACGCCGGTTTCGTTTCGCGCCGCGATCCGCGCGCGACGGCCCGAATGCGAAACCCAACGCGAGCAGCAACAGCGATACCGCGAGCACTGTGTTGTTGCCGCTCGTCACATAAGGAGTCTCGCCGGACGTGCCCTGAATCGTCACGTCGATCGATCCTTCGGTGAACGGCGGCAGCCGCGCGATTATGTTGCCGTGTGCATCGATCGCGGCGGTCGTGCCGGTGTTGGTCGCACGCAGCATCGGCCGGCCGGTCTCGAGCGAACGCATCCGCGCGATCTGCAGGTGCTGGTCGAGCGCGATCGTATCGCCGAACCACGCGAGGTTGGTCGAGTTGATCAGCACGCCGGCCGGCGTCGCGTTCTCGCGCACCGAGCGCGCGATCTCTTCGCCGAAGATATCTTCGTAGCAGATGTCGACCGACACCGGCTGGTTATGCACGAAAAACGGTTTCTGCACCGGCGCGCCGCGCGCAAAGTCGCCCAGCGGGATGTTCATCAGGTTGACGAACCAGCGGAAGCCCCACGGCACGAATTCGCCGAACGGCACGAGATGATGCTTGTCGTAGCGATACACGTCATGCGTGTTCGGCGTGATGCCGAACACGCTGTTCGTGTAGTCGGCGATGCGGCCGTCCGGTGTGATCGTGCCGCCGATCGCGCCGAACAGGATCGAGGTGCCGGTCGAATCGGCGAACGCGCGCACCGCGACCGCGAACGCGTTCGGCACGTACTGCGCGAGCACCGGTATCGCCGTTTCGGGCGTGACGATGAGATCCGCGGGCTTCGAGGTAATCATTCGTTGATACTCGTTGATTGCCGCGGTGACGCCCGCCTGTTCGAATTTCATTTCCTGCTTCACGTTGCCTTGCAGCAGGCGCACGCTGAGCGTCGCGTTGGCCGGCTGCGTCCACGACGCGAGCGGCAGCAGCAGGCCTGCGGCGAGCATCGCGACGGCGATCGCGACGGGCGCAACGACGCCCGCGTTGCGCGTCTTGCGTACGCTGGCTGCGGTATCCGTTGCGGCAAGCGCGGCGCTTGCCGCGTTGCCGCTGCTGTTGCCGCGCGTGCGCAGCAGCGCCTGCGCGAGCAGCGCGGCCGTCAACGCGAGCACCCAGCCGACGCCGTACACGCCGGCGAGCGGCGCAAAGCCGGCAAACGGGCCGTCGACCTGCGCATAGCCGCTGGCGAGCCACGGGAAGCCGGTGAATATCGTGCCGCGCAGCCACTCGCCGAGCGCCCACGCGCTCGCGAACGCGAATGCGCCGTGCCAGGTCGGCGAGAACGGCATCGCGTCGGCCCGCCCGGCGTTGCCGTTGCGCGCATGGCCGGCGCAGAACGACCACACGCCGGCCGCCAATGCCGGATAGAGCGCGAGATACATCGAGAACAGCACGAGCGCCGCGCCCGCGAGCGGCGCGGCCATGCCGCCGTAGTCGTGCATGCTCACGTACAGCCACCAGACGCCCGTCACGTAGTTGCCGAAGCCGAATGCAAAGCCGGTCAGCGCGGCGCTCTTCCAGCCGGTCGCGCGCGTGAGCCGCGCATGGAAGAACACGAAAATCGCGAGTTCGAGCCAGCCGCCGTGCGGCGTCGGCGCAAACGACAGCGTATTGGCGGCGCCCGCGACGAGCGCCGCGAGGTAATGCCAGCGCGGCAAGACGCGGCCGCCCGCTGCGGCTTCGTCGGGCGTCACGCCGCGGCGCAGACGGGAAGGGATCGGGTCGGCCATTGTTCTTCGGTTGCGTGGTTCGGTGGGGCGATCAGGTCTGCACGTGTTGCGCGTCGCGCTCGCGCTGTCCGGCGAGCGGATCCTTGCGCACCAGCAGCATGTGAATTTGCCGCGCGTCGGCGCGCTGCACTTCGAAGATCAGGTCGCCGAGGCGCACTTTCTCGCCGCGATGCGGCACGCGCCCGAAGTGATGCGTGACGAGTCCGCCGATCGTATCGACTTCCTCGTCGGACAGATGCGTGCCGAATTCTTCGTTGAACTGCTCGATTTCGGTCAGCGCGCGCACACGGTAGCGTCCATCTGGCGACGCGATGATATTGCCGCTTTCCTCGTCGAAGTCGTATTCGTCCTCGATGTCGCCGACGATCTGCTCGAGCACGTCTTCGATCGTGATCAGCCCCGCGACGCCGCCGTATTCGTCGACGACGATCGCAATGTGATTACGGTTCACGCGAAAATCGTGCAGCAGCACGTTCAGGCGCTTGGACTCGGGGATGAACACCGCGGGCCGCAGCATGCCGCGCACGTCGAATTCTTCTTCCGCGTAGTAGCGCAGCAGGTCTTTCGCGAGCAGCACGCCGATTACGTTGTCGCGATTGCCTTCATACACCGGGTAGCGCGAGTGCGCCTTTTCGAGCATGAACGGGATGAAGTCGGCCGGCGTATCCGCGATGTTGATCGCGTCCATCTGCGCGCGAGGCACCATGATGTCGCGCGCGGAAAGCTCCGACACCTGGAACACGCCTTCGATCATCGAAAGCGAATCGGCGTCGATCAGGTTGCGTTCGTGCGCGTCCTGCAGGATTTCGAGGAGTTCGCCGCGGGAATCGGGCTCGGGCGAGATGAAGTCGGTCAGTCGCTCGAGCAGCGAGCGCTTTTCGGTGGGTTTGTCGCTGGAGGATCGTCGACTGGGATACGTGTCGTTCATGGTGGTGCGCCCGGCTCAGCCCGGCGCGCTGTTGCAGAGTGTTAAGGATACACCACGCACATGGCAGGTCCGTGTACCGCGCCGGACGCCCGCCCGCGGCGGCACGGCTGCGCGTTTGCGCACGGGCGTTCGCTCGCTGCTGGCGGTGAGCCGGTGCGGTTGTTCGCCGCGGGTGCCTGCGCAGTTATCCGCGCAGTTATCCGCACAATGATCAGGTAAGCCGGTCCGGCACGCGGACGATGCGGTCCGTCTTTTTATCCTAACGGATAAATCCGTCGCCGTAGGTGAAGAAATTTAATGCGTGGTCAGGAACGGTCAGCGTGCGGCGTTCAGCGTCCAGTGCCGCGTCCGTTCCCGCGTGCACCGGCGGCGGGTGGGTTCGATTCGCCGCCGCGCGCGTCCGGTGCGTCCGGTGCGTCCCGTGCGTCTGTCTCGTCGCGCTTCGCGCCCGCTTGCTCCGCTTGCCGCTTGCAGCGCGCAAGCAGCGCCTCGAGCGCGCGATCGGGCATGCCGCTCCTGCGCAGCGCTTCGACGGTGCGGCTCACGTAGTCGAGCGTCGTGCCATAACGGCCGCACGCGCAGTCGAACACGGTGCTCACCACGTCATCGGATAACTTGCCGGTGTAACTGGGCACATCGCGGCGCATCACGAATGCGAGCGCGTCGACGCGACGGCCGTCGGTCAGTGCACAGGGCAGCCATGCGGGCCGGTACGAGCCCATCGCCATTTCACGCCGCCAGAGTGCTTCGAGATGCGGCAGCGCGCCGTCGGCCGGCAGGCGAAATGCGATGCCGCTGCATGAGCCGCCGCGATCGAGCGCGAGCACGAGCCCCGGTTGTTCGGGCGTGCCGCGATTCACGCGCGACCACAGGTAGAGCCCGCGGTGATAGCCGTGCACGCGCGAGCGGACCGCTTCGGCGGTCGGCAGCCCCGGGTTCCAGATCAGCGAGCCATAACCGAACAGCCACAGGTCGCGCGCGCGGTCCCAACGGTCGAGTGCGCGGTTCATCGACGCGCGCAGTTCGTCGTCCGACAGCAACCGCGATTCGCCGAGCGCCGGCGGATAGCCGAGGCAGCCGGGCGGCCTGAGCGGTGAGGAGTCGGGATCGCGCGCGGTCACGATTACCCGCGATCCAGGGGAGCCTGGGACGTCTGGTGACCTTGGTTGCCCCGGTCGCTCTGGTAAGGGTCCGGAAAGCCGAGGCGGGCGAGCACCTCTTTTTCGATTGCTTCCATTTCCTCCGCGTCCGCGTCGTTTTCGTGGTCGTAGCCTTGCGCATGCAGCGTACCGTGAACCAGCAGATGCGCATAGTGTGCGGCGAGCGGTTTATGCTGCTCGGCTGCTTCCCGTTCGACGACCGGGCAGCACAGGATCAGATCGCCGCTGACCGGATCGTCTTCCGATTCCGCATACGCGAAGGTCAGTACGTTGGTCGCGTAGTCCTTGCCGCGATACGTGCGATTGAGCGTACGGCCTTCGTCGGCGTCGACGAAGCGCACGGTCAGCTGTGCGTCGGCGAACAGCGCCGCCTTGATCCAGCCCGCCACGGTGGCGCGCGGCAGCAGCGTCTTGTGCCCGGGCCACGCCTTCGCGGCGGGGAACTGCAGGTTCAATGAAAGTTTCGGCGCGCGATTCATTCGGTTTTCACTGCGAGTCTTTACTGCCGGTCTTCACCACGAGTCTTTACTGCAGCGCATTCACTGCGCTTTCCCTTCGGTCTGGGTGCGGCCGTTGCCGTCAATCAGCTGCGCGTGCGCATCGTAGGCTTCGACGATGCGCGCCACCAGCGGGTGCCGCACGACGTCCGCGCTCGTAAAGCGTGTGAGCGCGATGCCACGCACGTTCGACAGCACCTGCTGCGCTTCGATCAATCCGCTTTTGTGCCCGCGCGGTAAATCGACCTGCGTCGTATCGCCGGTCACGACGGCCTTCGAACCGAAGCCGATCCGCGTGAGGAACATTTTCATCTGCTCGGGCGTCGTGTTCTGCGCCTCGTCGAGGATGATGAACGCATGGTTCAGCGTACGGCCGCGCATATACGCGAGCGGCGCGATTTCGATCATCTGCCGCTCGAACATCTTCGCGGTCTTGTCGTAGCCGAGCAGGTCGTACAGCGCGTCGTAGAGCGGCCGCAGGTAAGGGTCGACCTTCTGCGCGAGGTCGCCCGGCAGGAAGCCGAGCCGTTCGCCGGCTTCGACCGCGGGGCGTGTGAGCACGATGCGTTTCACCTGATCGCGCTCGAGCGCATCGACCGCGCACGCGACCGCGAGGTACGTCTTGCCGGTGCCCGCGGGCCCGATGCCGAAGGTCACGTCGTGCGAGATGATCTGCTTCAGGTAGTCGCGCTGCGCGGGCGTGCGGCCGCGCAAATCCGCGCGGCGCGTATAGAGCTTCGGTCCGAGTTCTTCGATGTCTTCGCCGCCGTCGTGCGCCGGTTCGTCGAACGGATGATCCGGGTCGCCGCGAAAACGCGTGTCGAGTTCATCGTTGCCGTTCGTGCGGCCGCCGTTGTTCGGGGCGCTGCCGGCATGACGCGACTCGACGAGCGCAAGCTGGATATCGTCGACCGACAGCGGGTCGCGCGCGCTGTTGTAGAAATTTTCGAGCGCGTTCAGCGCGATTTTCGCACCGCGGCCGCGGATGCTGATCCGGTGGCCGCGACGTTGCAGCGTGACGTCGAGCGCCTGTTCGATCTGCCGCAGATTTTCGTCGAGCGGGCCGCAGAGGTTGGCGAGCCGCGCATTGTCGTCGCGCGGGGCAGTGAATTCCAGATGTTGCTGAGTGGTCTTCAAGGCGATGGTTCGATCCTGTCGGTGCGCGGCGCGGGTGAGTGACCGGTCGCTCAGTGAGTGGTCTCGGGGGCGTCCTCGTGGGTCAGCACGAGTTCGCCACGCAACGAATGTGGGTACGCGCGGACGATTTTCACGTCGATCATCTGGCCGATCAGCCGCGCATGCGATTCGAGCGGCGCCGGGAAATTCACCACGCGGTTGTTCTCGGTGCGACCGGCGAGCTCGGTGGTCGGGTCCTTGCGCGCCGGCCGTTCGACCAGAATGCGCTCGACCTTGCCGACCATCGCGTCGCTGATGCGCGCCACGTTCTCCTCGATGGTCGCCTGCAAATGTTGCAGCCGTTGCAGCTTCAGTTCGCGCGGCGTGTCGTCGTGCAGATTCGCGGCGGGCGTGCCCGGCCGTGGGCTGTAGATAAACGAGAAGCTGGTGTCGTAGCTCATCTCGTGCACGAGCGCCATGGTCTTCGCGAAATCGTCCTCGGTCTCGCCGGGGAAGCCGACAATGATGTCGGTCGACAGCGACAGGTTCGGGCGGATCGCGCGCAGCCGGCGGATGACCGACTTGTACTCGAGCACCGTGTAGCCGCGCTTCATTGCCATCAGAATGCGGTCGGAGCCGTGCTGCACCGGCAGATGCAGATGATCGACGAGCTTCGGCACCCTGGCGTACATGTCGATCAGGCGCTGCGTGAATTCCTTCGGATGCGACGTGGTATAGCGGATCCGCTCGATGCCCGGAATCTCGGCGACATATTCGATCAGTGTCGCGAAGTCCGCGATGTCGGATGAACCGACAGTCAATGCACCGCGATAAGCGTTCACGTTCTGGCCGAGCAGCGTCACTTCGCGCACGCCCTGGTCCGCGAGGCCCGCGACTTCGGTGAGGACGTCGTCGAGCGGCCGCGACACTTCTTCGCCGCGCGTGTACGGTACGACGCAATAGCTGCAGTACTTGCTGCAGCCTTCCATGATCGACACGAATGCGCTCGGGCCTTCGACGCGCGCCGGCGGCAGGTGGTCGAACTTCTCGATCTCGGGAAACGAGATGTCGACTTGCGCGCGGCCGCTCGCGCGGCGCGCGTCGATCATCTGCGGCAGGCGATGCAGCGTCTGCGGGCCGAACACCAGGTCGACGTACGGTGCGCGCGCAACGATCGACGCGCCTTCCTGGCTCGCGACGCAACCGCCGACGCCGATCAGCAGGTTCGGGTTCGCTTCCTTCAGCTCGCGCACACGGCCGAGGTCGGAGAAGACTTTTTCCTGCGCTTTTTCGCGGACCGAGCAGGTATTGAACAGAATGACGTCCGCGTCTTCCGGGGAGTCGGTTTTCACGAGGCCTTCAGCGGCGCCGAGCACGTCGACCATCTTGTCGGAGTCGTACTCGTTCATCTGGCAGCCGAAGGTCTTTACATAAACTTTCTTGGTCATCTGGGTTTCGCCGTTCGCAGTAGTTGACCTGGGGGCGTCGTTCAAATCGATGTGGGGCGCAAACGTGCGCGGAAGCCTGCATGCGGGCCGATTGCTGCGCGAACGTGCTGCCGGCCGCCGCGGCGCCATCCGGCACGTGCGGACCACAGGCGTCGATGCGGGCACGGATGAAGGGCGTGTTTGCGGTGGAGTCCAACATTATAGCCTTTCGCTGCGCGCCTTTTCCGGCGCTGGTTTTGCCGCGGAAGTCGGGTTGGTTTGCAGCGCTCGCGGCGGATGGGGCGCGATGCGCGGTGGGATGCGTGTTCGGATGCGCCGTGGGATGCGCGGCGGGATGACTAGCCGGACCCGGCCGCCTCGCGCGGCGCATCCGGATACCCGCAGCGCGCCTCGAGTTCGGCGAGCGTGCGCGTAAAGCGCTCGGCGAGGAAATCGAGCAGCACCCGCACGCGCGGCGCCATGAACCGGTTGCGGTGATACAGCGCATGCAGCGGCGCATCCGGGTAGCGCCAGCCCGGCAGCAGCACGCGCAGGCCGTCCGAGCGCAGATCCGCCTCCACATCCCACATCGATTTCACGACGATCCCGTAACCGCGCAGCGCCCATTCGCGCGCGACCGCGCCGTCATTGGTCTCGCGCGCCGCGTCGAGCGGCACCGTGTACACCTCGGTCTGATTGCCGCGCGTAAAGCGCCATTCGTTGACCGGCCCCGACGCAGTGGACAGCACGATGCAGTGAAAGCGCGCGAGGTCGCGCGGATGCTCGGGCTGCCCGTGTTTCGCGAGGTACTCGGGCGATGCGCACACCACCCGCGGATTCGGTGCGAGCCGCCGCGCGACCAGCGAACTGTCCGCCGGCACGCCGAAGCGGATGGCCAGATCGATGTCTTCCTGCAAAAGATTCGATAGCGCATCCGACAGCGCGAGGCCGAACGTCACGTCCGGGTACAGCGTGTTGAATTCGTCGAGCCAGTGCATCAACAGGTTGCGGCCGAAATCGGAGGTCGCGGCAATGCGCACCTTGCCGCGCACCACGTTCTGGCCCGCTTGCAGCGCGGTTTGCGCGTCGTCGAGCGCGCTCAGCGCCTGGCGGCAGCCTTGCAGATAGACGCGGCCTTCGTCGGTGAGCCGCAACTGGCGCGTGGTGCGATCGAACAGACGCACCTTCAGGCCGCTTTCGAGCTTCGCGAGACGCGCGCTGGCCGCCGCGGGCGTCAGGCCCAGCTTGCGCCCCGCGGCGGACAGGCTGCCCAGCTGCGCGGCCTCGACGAAGAGCCGGATATCTCCGAGATTGTCCATCGCATCGCTTTCAAGAAATATTTGAAAATCCTTCAAATGCTACGTCAATTATCAAAACCGTACTTTGCGGCGACAATGCGCGCATTGGTGAAAACCCGGAGATGCAGCGATGAATCTCGACCACGCAACCATCGTCACGTCCGACCTCGACGCGGCACGCCGCTTTTTCGTCGACGTCGCCGGCTTGACTGAAGGCGCGCGTCCGCCGTTTCGTGTCGGCGGCGCGTGGCTGTATGCGGCCGGGCGGCCGGTCATTCATCTGGTCGATGCGACGTTGCCTGCTCATTTGCCTGGTGACGACGTCTCCGGGCGGCCGGTGCCGCGCATCGATCACATCGCGTTTCGCATCGACAGCGGCGACGCATGGCGCGCGTTGATCGCGCGCATGGACGCCGCGAGCGTCGGCTATCAGCGCGCGGACGTGCCGCTCACCGGTGAAGTTCAACTGTTCGTCGCGCTCTCGCCGGGCGTCGTCATCGAATTCGTGACGGCCGCGCAGCACGCGTCTTCGTAACGTCTTGTCGCGTCGTCGACGCGTGTCGCTGCGCGGTTCCGATCAGACCGATTCCCTATCTGGAGTTTGTTGAACATGCCTATTCCGCTGTTGGCGCTGGCGATCAGCGCATTCGCAATCGGTACGACCGAATTCGTGATCATGGGGCTGCTGCCCGATGTGGCGCGCGACCTGTCGGTGTCGCTGCCGTCGGCCGGTCTGCTGGTGAGCGGCTACGCGCTCGGCGTCGCGGTCGGCGCGCCGCTGCTCGCGGTGATCACGAGTCGCATGCCGCGCAAGATCGCGCTGCAATTGCTGATGGGCGTCTTTATCGTCGGCAATGTGCTGTGCGCGATCGCGCCCAGCTACGGTGTGCTGATGGTCGCGCGGGTGGTCACGTCGTTCGCGCACGGGTCGTTCTTCGGCATCGGCGCGGTGGTGGCCGCATCGCTGGTGCCGCAGGAAAAGCGGGCGAGCGCGATTGCGTTGATGTTCACCGGCCTCACGCTTGCCAATGTGCTCGGCGTGCCGTTCGGCACGTTTATCGGTCAGCAGTTCGGCTGGCGCGTCGCATTCTGGATTGTGAGCGGCCTCGGCGTGCTGTCGCTCGGCGGCGTGACCGCGCTCGTGCCGAATCGCCACGACACCGGACCGGCCGGACTCGGCCACGAAGTGCGCGTGCTGCGGGAGCCGCAGGTGTGGCTCGCGCTCGCGATGACGGTGCTCGGCTTCGGCGGCGTGTTCGTGGTGTTCACCTTTATCGCGCCGATTCTCGAACAGGTGAGCGGCTTCACGCCGCATGGCGTGACGCTGATCCTCGTGCTGTTCGGCGTCGGCCTGACGGTGGGCAACGCGATCGGCGGCAAGCTGGCGGACCGCGCGCTGATGCCGTCGCTGATGGGCATTCTCGCTGCGCTCGCGATTGTGATGGCGGTATTCGCGCACACCAGTCATGCACAGGTCGCCGCGGCGGTGACGGTATTTGTATGGGGCATCGCGGCGTTCGCGACGGTGCCGCCGCTGCAGATGCGTGTGGTCGAGAAGGCGGCGGCCGCGCCGAATCTCGCGTCGACGCTGAATATCGGCGCATTCAATATCGGCAACGCGGCGGGCGCGTGGCTCGGCGGCCTCACGATCGGCCACGGGTATGGGCTCGATACGTTGCCGTGGGTGGCGGCGGCAGTCGCGGTCGCGGCGCTGGTGCTGACGTGGGTTGCCGCGCGACTCGATGCGCCCGCAACCATCGGGTCGCGCGCGAAAGCGTGCTAGATGCATGCGCGCGCAAACGTGATATCGGTGTGACGATATCTTGGTTGGGCGCCCGAAAGGCCGATGCTAGGCTTGCCTCCATCGAAGTTCGCGCCGCGTCGCGGCGGCGCGCAAGGAGGCACGTCATGCATTCCCCGCTCGCGCTCGTGCGCGATCCCACCATCGATGCCGATGAAGTTGACGGGCACGCCGCCGCCGCGGAACCGGCCGGCGCGCTCGAGCAACGAGTCGGCGTGAATCTCGCCCGCTTGCGTGCGGAGCGGCAGTTGTCGCTCGATGCGCTGGCGCGTTTGTCGGGCGTGTCGCGTGCGATGCTCGCGCAGATCGAATCGGCGCGCAGCGTGCCGTCCATCAAGGTGCTGTGCAAGATTGCCGGCGCGTTGAAAGTGTCGGTGTCGGCGTTTTTGCGGCGCTATGCGGTGCACGGCTTCGAGCATTTGCCGGCCGAGCGCGCGGCGAGGCTGCTGACATCCAATGGTCGCTTCGCGACGCGTGCGCTTTATCCCGACGATGAACCGGTCGCCGCCGAGTTTCACGAGTTGCGTATCGCGCCGCTGCATACGGAGCCGGGCAGGCTCCGTGCGCCGGGCACGACGGCCAATCTGGTCGTGAGCGAAGGGACGCTCGAGGTGATCGTACATGGCCGGCGCCAGCTGCTCGCGACCGGCGATGCGATCGTGTTCGATGCCGACCAGCCGCATACGCTGCGCAATCCGGGCGATACCGAAGCGCGCGCGTTTCGTGTGACGGTGAATCCGGAGACACCGCCGCGCTGGGACATCGCGGTGCCGGCCGGGGTGCCGGCTGCTGTTGCCGCTGCGCATTCAGCGGCGCTCGGGCCCGCGCAGTTGCCTGCGCATGCGCAGGCGCATATACCGGCGCATGGGCCGGATTGAACCGTTCAGCGCGATTGCGACGGTTGTTGTATGCTTGGCCCGCCGGAAAATGAGTTCCGGCAATCAGTACGTCTTCAGGGCGGGGCGAAATTCCCCACCGGCGGTATGCAGGCGGCGTTGCACGTATCGAGTGCGCGCCGGCTGCGAGCCCGCGAGCGCTTGCGCATCTGTCTTCGATAGTCGTCGGTGGTTCGAAGCATGCGTGAGGTCAGCAGATCTGGTGCGATGCCAGAGCCGACGGTCAGAGTCCGGATGAAAGAAGATGTGCAGATAGTCATCTGTTCGTCCTTGCTGTGCCGGTTGTTCGTGGCTTGTTCCGCGCTTGTCTGATGCTTGTTCCTGGATCTGTTTCCGGCTTTGTTCCTGGATGCGTTCCGGTTTCATTCCAGGCGGGTTGCGGATGCGGTGCATGTGCATTGTGATGCGCCGGCAGGATGCGTTTGTCTGTTTGCAATGCCCTGAAACGTTTTTCGCCCGAACCTTTGCGAGGAGCGTTTCACATGTCCTTCACTGCTATCCCAGCTGCTTCTGTTTCCACTTTCCCCGAGCCCGCGGTTCGAGCCGATGACGCGCTCGCCGATCTCCCGTTGCTTGCCGGTCACGCCATCCCGCCGCGTATCGCCGCTGCGCTGCAAGCGCTGCGCGAGGGTCGCGCGGTCGTGCTGCAGGACGATCACGACCGCGAGAACGAAGCCGACCTGATCGTTGCCGCGGAACGCCTGACCGCCGGGACGATGGCGCTGCTGATTCGCGAATGCAGCGGCATCGTCTGCCTGTGTCTGCCCGACGAGCGAATTCGCGCGCTCGAGTTGCCGCCGATGACATCGAACAACGAAAGCCGCAACGGCACCGCGTTCACGGTGTCGATCGAAGCGCGCGACGGGGTGTCGACCGGCGTGTCGGCCGCCGACCGCGTAACGACGATTCGCGCGGCGATTGCCGAGCGCGCGAAGCCTGCCGATATCGTGCGGCCGGGCCATGTGTTCCCGTTGCGTGCGATGCCGGGCGGCGTGCTCGCGCGGCGCGGCCATACCGAAGGCACAGTCGACCTCGTGACGCTCGCGGGCCTGAAGCCGGCCGGCGTGCTGTGCGAACTGATGAACGCCGACGGGACGATGATGCGCGGCGCGCAGGTCGAGCGTTTCGCCGCGCAGCACGCGATGCCGATGCTGACCATCGCCGAACTGGTCGAGTTTCGCGAGACGCTCGCGGCGGCGCGGGAGTTGTCGGCCGAGGCGGCCTGAGGCGGGCCGAGACTCGCTGGGAGATGCGCTGAAAGACGCGCTGAAAGACGCGCCGAGCAGCGCGCGAGGACAGGCAGACCCGCGCGCTACGACTGCACGTCGCCGAACGCGCCTTGCATTCCCGCGGCAACGAGCGCGGGCAGTTCGTCCATATGCTGCATGATCCGCGTGATGCCCATCTTGCGCAGCACGTCGGCGTAGCCATCGGGAATATGGCTCGCGCCGACGAACGCGATCGTCTTCATGCCGGCCGCGCGGGCCGCGCTGAGCCCCGCGACGCTATCTTCGATCACGAGGCATCGCGCGGGCGCGACGCGAAGCGTCTGCGCCGCGTGCAGATACACGTCCGGAAACGGCTTGGGCCGCTCGACCTGTTCCGCGCTGAATACCCGCTCCGCGAAAATCGCGGTGAGACCCGCGCGCTCCAGCGACGCGCTGACGCGCGCCAGCCGGCTGTTCGATACCACCGCGGCCGGCAGCGGCACGCGTTGCAACGCATCGCGCACCCCGCTGACCGCGCTCAACGAGCGGGCCAATTCGGCTTCCACGTTGCGATCGACAGTCTTCACGAAGTTCGCGGGCAACGTGATGCCGAACGCCGCTTCGACGCTTTCGAGAAAGCGGGACGTCTTCTGGCCGAACGCGGTTTTGATGATTTCGTCGAACGACAGGTCCGGATACATCGCGGATAGCGTGCTGTGCATCACGCGATCGGCGATCACTTCGCTATCGACGAGCACGCCGTCGCAGTCACAGATGAGGTGGTCGATCATACGGAGAACGCAGAGGCGGCAAGCGGCGCGACGCCGCGCGCATTCAGGCGCCGGACAGGAAAACGACATGATACGCGGTGCGCTGGCGCGGCGTTGCGATGCGGGTGAGGGCGGCGTGAGTGTGGCGTCAGTGCGTATCGTCTGCCCACGCCTTCGACGCGCGCACGGCGCGCTGCCAGCCCGCGATGCAGCTATCGACATCCGGCCGCGCCATCGCCGGCGTGAAGCGGCGCTCGAGCTGCCACTGGCTTTGCAGCGCGTCGACGTCCTTCCAGTAGCCGACGGCGAGGCCAGCCAGATACGCGGCGCCGAGCGCGGTGGTCTCGACGACCCGCGGCCGCACCGCGTCGACGCCGAGCAGATCGGCCTGAAACTGCATCAGCAGATTGTTCGCACTCGCGCCGCCGTCGACGCGCAGTTCGCCGATGCGGATGCCTGAATCCGCCTCCATCGCTTTCAATACATCGAGCGATTGATACGCGATCGAATCGAGCGCCGCGCGCGCGATATGCGCGGACGTCGTGCCGCGCGTGACGCCGAACAGCGTGCCGCGCGCGCGTGCATTCCAGTGCGGCGCGCCGAGCCCGGCGAACGCGGGCACCAGGTACACGCCGTCGCTATGCGCGACGCCGCCCGCGAGCGTTTCGATTTCCGCGGCGCTGCGAATCAGGCCGAGGCCGTCGCGCAGCCACTGCACGACCGCGCCCGCAATAAAAATGCTGCCTTCGAGCGCATAGTCGACGCGTTCGCCGATCTGCCATGCGATCGTCGTGACGAGGTTGTTGTTCGATTCGATCGGCTGATTGCCGGTGTTCATCACGAGGAAGCAGCCGGTGCCGTAGGTGTTCTTCACCATGCCCGATTGCGTGCAGAGCTGGCCGAAGAGGGCGGCATGCTGGTCGCCGGCGATGCCGGCAAGCGGAATGCCCGAGGCGAACACGGTGCTCTGCGCGCGCCCGTATACCTCGGATGACGGCCGCACCTCGGGCAGCATGCTGCGCGGAATATCGAGTGCGGCGAGCAGTTCGTCGTCCCACTGCAGCGTGTGGATATTGAAGAGCATCGTGCGCGACGCGTTGGTGACGTCGGTGATGTGCAGGCCGCGCTTCGTGAAGTTCCAGACGAGCCAGCTATCGACGGTGCCGAACGCGAGCCGCCCTTGCCGCGCTTTTTCGCGCGCGCCTTCGACGTGGTCGAGAATCCAGCGGATCTTCGTGGCCGAGAAATACGAGTCGATCGGCAAGCCGGTTTTCGCGCGCACGGTAGCTTCAAGACCTTGCGCCTTCAACTGGTCGCAGAAGTCGGCGGTGCGGTGGTCCTGCCAGACGATCGCGTTGTACACCGGCTGGCCGGTTTCGCGGTCCCAGACGATGGTCGTCTCACGCTGGTTCGTGATGCCGATCGCCGCAATCGCCGAACCGCCGACGCCCGCACGTGTGACGGCTTCCGCAGCGACGCCCGCCTGGGTCGACCAGATTTCTTGCGGATTGTGCTCGACCCAGCCCGGCTGCGGATAGATCTGTTCGAACTCCTTCTGCGCGAGCGAGACGACATTGCCATTGTGGTCGAACAGCATTGCGCGGGAGCTGGTGGTTCCCTGGTCGAGCGCGAGGATGTATTGGTTTGGCATGTCGTGTCTCTCCTCCGTGTGTGCGCGGCATCGTCGGCGCGGGCGCGGGTGTTCTTGCGGTGCGGTGCGCTGCGTGCCCGATTGTGGCACGCGTGCCGTTGGCCGTGGCGCGCGGGTTCGGGCGTGCGGGTGCACGTGTGGGCGCTTGTGTACGTTTGTGTGCTTTCGCGTGCGTTGGAGTTATAGGTGCTGCGGTGCGGACGTCTCGCGTGCGAACCATGCATCGATCTCGCGCGACACCGCGTCCCGCGTGTCAGGCTCGACATGCAAGCCGAGCTTTGTGCGTCGCCACAGCACGTCGTACGCGGTCCGCGCCCATTCGACTTCACGCAGATAACGCAGCTCGGCTTCGTACAGGTCAGGCGTGAACGCATGCCCGAGGTCGGCGAGCGAACCCGCTTCGCCGATCACACGCTCCGCGCGCGTGCCGTATGCGCGCGCGTAGCGATGCGCGAGCGCGGACGGCAGCCACGTGTAGCGTTGCGCGAGTTGCGCGGCAAAGCGGTCGAAATCGGCATCCGCGATATCGCCGCCCGGCAGCGGCGCGCCGGCCGTCCACGCGGGCGCGGGCGTGCCGAGCGCGCGCGTGATGTCGTCGAGCGCTTCTTCAGCGAGCTTGCGAAACGTGGTGATCTTGCCGCCGAACACCGACAGCAGCGGCGCGGCGCCGTCGGGTGCATCCAGTTCGAGCCGGTAGTCGCGCGTGACCGCGGACGCGTTTTTTGCGCTTTCGGCGCTTTCGTCTTCGAGCAGCGGCCGCACGCCCGCATACGACCAGTACACGTCGCGCGGTGAAATCGGCTGCCTGAAATAGCGATTGATGGAATCGCACAGGTACTGCGTCTCTTCCGCGGTGATCGCGACGCGCGCCGGATCGCCGTGGTATTCGATATCGGTCGTGCCGATCAGCGTGAAATCGCGCTCGTACGGAATCGCGAAGATGATGCGCTTGTCGGGGTTCTGAAAAATGTAAGCGTGGTCGTGCCCGAAGAGCCGTCGCGTGACGATATGACTGCCCTTGACGAGCCGCACCGCGTAGTTCGACGCGTGGTGGGCGTCGTGCTGCGCGGTGCGATCGATCGCGTCTTGCAGCAGTCGACCGACCCACGGTCCCGCGGCATTCGCGATGGCGCGGGCCTGCACGCCGAGCGTCGTGCCGTCCGACCGCACAAGCTGCGCGCGCCAGAGGCCATTCGCGCGCGCCGCTGTGACCAGCTTCGTGCGGGTCATCACGCGCGCGCCGCGTTCACGCGCGTCGAGCGCATTGAGCACGACGAGCCGTGCATCGTCGACCCAGCCGTCCGAGTAGACGAAGCCGCGCCGGATCGACGCGATGAGCGGCGCGCCGGCCGGATGCCTGCGCAGATCGACGCCGCGCGAGCCGGGCAACAATTCGCGGCGCGCCAGATGATCGTACAGAAAGAGCCCCGCGCGAATCAGCCACGCCGGCCGCAGATCCGGCATATGCGGCATCACGAAGCGCAGCGGCCACATGATGTGCGGTGCGGCGCGCAGCAGCGTTTCGCGTTCCTGCAGCGCTTTGCGCACAAGCGCGAACTCGCGGTATTCGAGGTAGCGCAGGCCGCCGTGAATCAGCTTCGTGCTGGCCGACGATGTGTGCGCGGCGAGGTCGTCCTGTTCGCACAGCAGCACCGACAGCCCGCGCCCGGCCGCGTCGCGCGCGATGCCCGCGCCGTTGATGCCGCCGCCCACGACAAGCAGATCGAAAGGGGAGTCTTGCGCCACCGGCCGGCCCTCGTTCTGGTGGAAAGAAGGGTTCAAGAAAGCTTATCGAAAACTGTGTGTTCGTTTTCGAACTCTAACGAACACATTCGAAAAAGTAAAGTTCGCGCGCCGCCAACGCAGTGCGTGATCGCTTCACGCGTCACGCGCGGCAGGTGGGCGACGGCGGAACGCGAGTGCGAGGCTGGTGGCAACTTCGGCGGCGTCGGACGATACTCACGACACCAGCCATTTCGAGGTGAAGAGAAGATGCGTGGAATCTGGATAATCGGAGCCGCGGCGCTCGTCGCGGGTTGCGTCAGCACACCGAGTCTGACGAGCACGTCGCCGGGCGCGCCGTCGTTCGAGGCGCTGCAGCAGATGTGCAGTCCGCAGGCGGTCGACTATGGGCAGGACGCGCAGTCCGTCTATGTGACGCTGTTCGATGCGTACGTCGCGCATAAGCGCGGCGGGTTGTCGCAGGAGAATTACTGCGCGTTCCAGCAGTCGATTGCGCAGCAGTACACCGCGCACGGCACGAGCAGCGATCCGCAGGTGCGCGATCTCTGGGTGGTGTTCTTCAACAACCAGCGCGCGAAGGCGCTCAGCTGGCGTTCGGCGGTCGATCCGACGCTGCGCACCGGTTGAGCGGGGCGGCGAACGGCGCAGCGAAGAACGCGCATAAGAAAACGGTCAGGCGGGCAGGCCTCAAAGGCGGGCGCCGCGTGACCGTCCGTGAACCCGTGCGTTCGCGCGTCCGTTGCAAACGCGCTGACAGGTCCAATCCGCGACCGGCAAGATTGCCGGGGAATCTATGAAAAACGCTTGATGGCTCTGAGTGCGGAATCGCCGCTCTCGGTGATGCGCCATTGCTGCCGGCCCGACGCGAGTTGTTCGAGTTGGACGAGCTGCCGTTCGAGCAGCGCGTCGAGTTCCTGGCGCTCCATGTCGACCTGGTTCGGCGCGTCTTTCACGAGCAACAATGTGGCGAATTCATGCGGACTCAGCATCGTTTCTCTCCATTTCAAGCATACTCGGGCTGCCTTCGCGCCGCTCCCGCAGGGCCTGCTGTACGGGCGGCGATCCTTTTGGGATCAGGCTTTGAGGTTGAGCTTTCGTGGCCGGCACGCTCGATAAGCACGTCGGGGAACTGGAGTTTAGTCAACTGCCGCGGGAACGCCAAATCGGCCCCAGTAAATTTTCCATTTGACAGCGGCGCGCGCCGCAGGCGGTCGGCGCGAGCGGCTCGTATCACGATTTCACTGCAGGTTTCGCGTGCGCCGCAGCATGGTTCGTCTGCCGCGTAGCGCGCAACGCGCAGCGCCGCTATCCGGCGACGAACACCTGGGTGCCCGCTGTGGCGATGGTTTCGACCATGTCGGCGGGGGGCGGCTGATCGGTGAAGAGCGAGTCGATCTGGTCCAGATGGCCCTGGCGCACCAGCGCCGGCCGGCCGAACTTCGAATGATCGGCGGCGAGAAACACGGTGCGCGAATGCTGGATGATCGCTTCGGCGACGCGCACTTCGCGCGTATCGAAGTCGCGCAGCGTGCCGTCGGTCTCGATGCTCGACGTGCCGATAATCGCGAAGTCCACCTTGAACTGCCGGATGAAGTCGATCGCCAGTTCGCCGACGATGCCCTTGTCCCACGGCCGCACGATGCCGCCCGTCACGAGCACCTCGCAGTCCGGATAGCCGCTCATCATGCTCGCGACATTCAGATTGTTGGTGATCACATGCAGGCCGCGATGCCGGTTCAATGCGCGCGCCACTTCTTCGGTGGTGGTGCCGAGGTTGATGAACAGCGACGCCTGATCGGGGATATGCGTCGCGACGAGTGCTGCGATGCGGCGCTTCTCGTCATGAAACATTCGTTGCCGCGCGCTGTACGACACGTTTTCGGAGCTGGTCGGCAGGCTTGCGCCGCCGTGATAGCGGCGCAGCAAGTTGATATCGGCGAGCCAGTTGACGTCGCGCCGGATGGTCTGCGGCGTCACGTCGAAGTGGGCGGCGAGGTCGTCCACCGTCACGAAGCCGTCGCGCTGCACCCACTCGAGCAGCTCCTGTTGGCGTGCGTTTAGCGTGAGGCGCGGGTCTCGGGTCATGGCTTGTCGGTCGGTCCGCATGGTGGCGCGGCGGGCAAGGGTTGGCTTGCGCGTATTGTAAGGCGTCCGGCGGATAAGCCATTCGCAGGGGTTCCGTCCGCGATCCGCCAAGGTTCTTTTACCATTCTTGACGCGTGCTGATTGACGTGTGCATGGCGAGGCCGGACAAGCATCCGGATGACGCGTGCATTGAATGCGGCACTGCGGTCATGACGCATTTGCACAATCGGCCGTTTCATCACAGGAACCTCGAGTCTCCCGGCATGGTCTGTGCTCGGGTGTTCTGCAATTTTGCGAATCTGCAGCTAAGATGAAAGAAAAAATAAACTGTTGCTTCAGGATGTCGTGCATTTTGGGAGAAAGACGCAAGTCGACCGGTCAGCGCGCTCGTGGTTGGGGCATGCTTCGTTCAACGATCCGATCCAGTTTAGGGAGAACAATCGATGCACACTAAAGCGACCCATGTCATGCCCTGGCGAATCGAAGATATCGACCTGAGCCGGATCGACCGCCAGCGCGCCGTCGCGAACGAGGATTTGCTGCTGCTGCTGTGCGCGGCTTCGTTTATCGAAAGCGGTACAGACCTCTATACAAGCAACCTCAGCACGTTCTTCAACGGCGACCCGGAAGTCTCCGCGTGGCTGAACACCGAGTGGGAGCCTGAGGAACTGCAGCATGGCCGTGCGCTGAAGATGTACATCGCGCACGTGTGGCCCGAGTTCGACTGGGACACCGCGTTCCGTCAATTCTTCGAAGAGTATTCGAAAACCTGCGGCGTCGAAGAATTCGAAAAGACGCGCGCGCTCGAGATGGTCGCGCGTTGCGTTGTCGAGACCGGCACCGCGACGCTTTATCGCGCGATCGGCAAGTGTTCGGACGAACCGGTGCTCAAGCAGATCACCGACAATATCCGCACCGACGAGGTCCGGCATTACAAACACTTTTTCCAATACTTTAAAAAGTACAACAGGATCGAAGGCAACGGTCGGCTCGCTGTTCTCGGCGCGCTGTTGCGCCGCGTGATGGAGATCAAGAACGAAGACTCGGAAATCGCATTGCGGCATGTGTTCGCGATCCGCTACCCCGAGCGCGTCGGCGATCCGGCCTACAACAGGGAACGGGCCGCGCGCGTGAGCAGTCTGGTGCGCCGCAACCTGTCGGCGGAGATGTGTGTGAAGATGCTGCTCAAGCCACTCGATCTGCCTGCCAGGATTCAGCCGGGCGTGCACTATCCGCTCGAGAAGATCGCGCAGCATGTGTTCTTTCGTTGAGAGTTGATGAGAGACCTGGCTCACTCCGTACACCGGTAACGCGGCATACTTGCCGTTAGCCGCACAAGCAAATGGCCCGCGCGAGCGGGCCATTTGCTTGTGCGGCCCGCTTACGTCGAGTGTTTAACCTGCGTGCGTGATACGTGTCATCGGCACGTCGGCACATTGGCAGGGATCAGCACTTACAGGCACATATGGGCCCGCGCAGGGTCCGCATCGATGGAGATTGCTATGACCGATTCCGCAGCGTCCAGAAGCGGCCTTGAACTGAACGTATTCGACGAATGGCCCGACCCCTTGCGCGCGCTTTTCGATGGCACGGCGCTCGCATCGAAGATAGGCTTTACGGGGTCGCTGGTGACAGCCGACGCGAATGGGCATCTCCGGACATCGCTGCTCGGGATCGGCGAACTGTACGCACCGGACTCGCGCCGCCTGTGCGTCGCGCTGTGGCCGCAGGCGCGCGCCGCGCGTGCGCTCGCAGAGAACCGGCGCGCCGCGCTCACCTTCGTGTTCGACGATGCGTTCTATCAACTGCAGATGGCGTTCGAGCCGTTGCCGGTCGCGGATGACGACCGCGATGCATCGGGCGGTCTCGTGTGCTTCAGCGGTTCGATCGATACCGGCGAGGCACAGCGCGTGAATTACGCGCGACTCACGAGCGGCATCATGTTCGAACTCGCCGCGGGAAAGGACGCGACGCTCGAACGTTGGACGCAGCAGGTCGAGTATCTGAAGAAAGCGGCCGGGCGCATCTGACGAGGCGATGCTCGAGCGGCGATCGCGTATGAGACGCGACCACCGCTGCGATCACCGTTGTGTTCCGTCGCTCAACGAAGTTCAGTCGCCGCGCCGGGTGTCGCGCGCCGGATTCGGCCGCTTCGGCCCCTTCGGCGCATCGCCGTGCGGCTTGGCGCCGCCGAGCAGCGCGCCCGGATTGCCGCCTTGCTTGCGCTGAGCGTGCGTGGCCGCGTGGTCATGTGTGCTTGAACGCGGCTTTTCATGCGCGCGCGTCGCGTCATGGCGCACGCTGTCCTTGCGAGCCGGAGCGGGCGCATTCGCGGGCCGTGCGCCTTGCGGCTTGGCCGGCTGCTGCGCGTGCGGCTTGCCGCTGCCCTGTTGCTGCGCATTGCGCGGCTGCTTATGTTGTCCGTTCGGCTGCGCATTTGCAGTGGCGGGTTTGCTCTGCTTCTGCTTTTGCGCCCCCGCGCCGCCTTCGCGGCGCGGCGCGTTTTGCCGCGCACCAGCCTCGCGCGGTTCACGCGGCTGACGCGCGCCGCCACCCTGGCTGCGGCGCAGGATCGGCTCGGGCCGCGCATGCGGATCGGGCTCGAAGCCCGGAATCACTTCCTGCGGCACCGTGCGTTTGATCAGCTTCTCGATGTCCTTCAGCAACTGCAGTTCGTCGACGCATACCAGCGACAACGCTTCGCCCGTCGCGCCCGCGCGGCCCGTGCGGCCGATCCGGTGCACGTAGTCTTCCGGCACGTTCGGCAGGTCGAAGTTGACCACGTGCGGCAACTGGTCGATATCGATGCCGCGCGCGGCGATATCGGTCGCGACCAGCACCTGCAGCGTACCGTCCTTGAACTCGCTGAGCGCGCGCGTGCGTGCCGACTGGCTCTTGTTGCCATGAATCGCAAGCGCACTGATGTCGTCCTTCGTCAACTGTTCGGCAAGGCGGTTCGCGCCATGTTTGGTGCGTGTGAACACCAGCACCTGAAACCAGTTGTGCTGCTTGATCAGATGCGTGAGCATCTCGCGCTTGCGGTCGCGATCGACCGGGTGCACCTTCTGCGCGACCGTCTCGGCCGTCGTATTGCGGCGCGCGACTTCAATCAGCGCCGGCGAGTTGAGCAGGCTGTCGGCGAGCGCCTTGATTTCATCGGAGAAGGTGGCGGAGAACAGCAGGTTCTGCCGCTTCGGCGGCAGCTTCGCGAGCACGCGCTTGATGTCGTGAATGAAGCCCATGTCGAGCATGCGGTCCGCTTCATCGAGCACGAGAATCTCGAGGTGCGACAGGTCGATGGTCTTCTGCTGCATGTGATCGAGCAGACGCCCAGGTGTCGCGACGACGATATCGATACCGCGCTTTAACGCATCGATTTGCGGATTGATGCCGACGCCGCCAAACATCACCGTCGACTTGATCTTCACGTACTTGCTGTACGCACGCACGCTTTCCTCGACCTGCGCGGCGAGTTCGCGAGTCGGCGTGAGGATCAGCGCGCGGACCACACGCTTGCCGGACGCTGCATTCGACGCACTGGTGGACAGCCGTTGCAGGATTGGCAGCGTGAAACCGGCGGTTTTGCCGGTGCCGGTCTGCGCGCCGGCGAGCAGATCGCCGCCGTTGAGCACAGCAGGGATGGCTTGCAGCTGGATCGGGGTAGGGGACGTATAGCCGAGTTCTTGAACAGCACGGACCAACGGTTCGGACAAGCCGAGAGAATCAAAAGACATAAGCTCTTTGTAATGCGGATGTGGCGAACGGTGGTGGCACCGTAACCGGCTCGTCCGGCGGGGCTCATCCAGCAACCCGGCCGACGCCGTTCGCGTAAAAATCGGCGGCACGCACGGTGCGTGCCGAATGCATCAACGCGCTAAGCAGACACGTCGACTGGCGTTAAGTTGCATCTATCGCAACGCTTATCATGCAACATAGCGCGCGACACTGACGAATTGACACAGACTGCCGGCGAGCACGAACAGGTGCCAGATACCATGTCCGTGCCGGATGCGCTCGTCGTTGACGAAGAAGTAGATGCCGGCGCTATAAATGATGCCGCCGGCGACGAGCCACGCGGTGCCCGCTGCCGGCAATGCTTCGACGAGCGGGCGGATGGCGACGAGCGCGAGCCATCCCATCAATACGTACAGCACCATCGATACGCTGCGAGTGCGTCGCCCGAGCGTGAGTTCCTGCACGATGCCGAGCCCGGCCAACCCCCAGCTTACGCCGAATAGCGACCAACCCCACGGCCCGCGCAACGTAACCAGTGTAAATGGCGTGTAACTGCCGGCAATCATCAGATAGATCGCCGCATGATCGCACTTCTGCAGCACGCTTTTGATGCGCGGCGCGCGCACGCTGTGATAGAGCGTCGAGATTGCGTACAGCACGAACAGTATCGCGCCATAGACGCTGAAGCTGACCACTTTGTACGGATCGTCGTCGAGGGCGCCGAGCGTGACGAGCGTCGCCAGCCCCGCCGCCGCCAACAGCGCACCGACGAGGTGGGTGATGCAGTTCAGACGCTCGCCGACTGGCACGGCGCTTCTCCCCGAACACTCAAAGCAAACAACGCTTTATGGGCCGGCCCACGCGGGACGTACCGCATGAACCGGCAAAAAACAAAAGGCGCGGCCCGCGATTCTCCGATGGCCGCGCCCTGATACGTTCGGCTTCGCCTAGTCGAGCGGCGCCGAGCGCAGTTCGCTGACCTGTTGCGGCGACACCGGCGTACCGTGGTTACCCCACGACATCCGGATGTACGTCACGACCGCAGCCACTTCCTGATTCGACAGCGCTTGTGCGAACGGCGGCATACCGTACGGCTTCTGATTGCCGCCCGTGCTCGGCGGATAACCGCCGTTCAGTACCATACGGATCGGGTTGACCGCCGACGGCATCTGAATGGACTGGTTGTTCGCCAGCGGCGGGAACGCCGGCGGCATGCCGAGGCCGTTTGTTGCGTGGCACTTCGCGCAGTTGTCAGCGTAGATCTTCTGACCTTGCTTCAACAGTTCGCTGCCGAACTGTTCGCTGGTTTCCAGCTGCAGATGCTCAGGCGCTTCGTCCTTCTGCGGGATGGTCTTCAGGTACGTCGACATCGCGTGGATGTCGTCGTCCGTCATGTACTGCAGGCTGTTGTGCACGACTTCGGCCATCGGGCCGAACACCGCGCCGCGCTGCGACACGCCGGTCTTCAGCAGGTCGGAGATGTCCTTGATGTCCCAGTCGCCGAGGCCCGCTTCCTTGTTCGACGTGAGCGACGGCGCGTACCAGTTCTGCAGCGGGATCAGACCGCCTGCGAACGCCGCCGAGTTCACCGGGCCGCCCATCGCGTTGATCGACGTGTGGCACATGCCGCAGTGGCCGAGGCCTTCGATCAGGTACGCGCCGCGGTTCCACTCGACCGACTTGGTCGGATCCGGCTTGTACTCGCCTTCACGGAAGAACAGCGTGCGCCAGCCGATCAGCAGGTTGCGGTTGTTGAACGGGAATTTGAGTTCGTGCGGACGGCTCGGCACGTGCACCGGCGGAACCGAACGCAGGTACGCATACATCGCGTCCGAGTCGGCGCGCGACACCTTCGTGTAGCTCGTGAACGGGAAGCCCGGATACAGCAGGCTGCCGTCCTTCGAACGGCCGGTATGCAGCGCGCGATAGAAGTCGTCCGAGGTCCACTTGCCGAGGCCGTATTCGTCATCCGGCGTGATGTTCGGCGTGAACATCGTGCCGAACGGCGTGGCCATCGGCAGGCCGCCGGCGAATTCCTTGCCGCCGCGTACCGTGTGGCACGCGATACAGTCGCCGGCGCGGGCGAGGTACTCGCCCTTCTTGATCAGCGCGGCCTGGTCGGCCGGCGTGGCCGCCATCGCGGCGCCGTTGTGCAGGTTGTCGCCGCCCGACCAGAGGACCGGAACGAGCGCGGCGGCCGCAACGACGACGACAGCCGAAAGGGCGAACAGGGACTTGCGTTTCATTTGATGGTCTCTCCCGGTGCCTTATTGCGGTTCGCTGCCGCAGGCAAGCGGAGTCTTCAACGAGTTGGCCGGAGCCGGCACGGGGTTTTGCGGAGCCTGCTGCGTGGACAGCCACGCAGCGACGGCGTTCACGTCGTCATCGGTGAGACGCGTGGCGATGGTGTGCATGCAGTCGGGGTCGATCGCGTGGCGCGTGCCCGAGCGCCACGCGCCGAGCTGCGCGCTGATGTAGTCGGAGTGCAGGCCGACGAGGCCCGGGATAGCCGGTTCCATGCCGGTCAGCGCCTTGCCGTGGCAGGCCGCGCATGCGGGGATCTGCTTCGAGGCGTCGCCGTTCAGCACGATCTGACGGCCGCGCGCGAGCGTCGAATCGGACACGGTCGGCTTGTTGGGCGTGGGGTACGGCGGGCGTTGCTGCGAGAAGTACGTGGCGATCTGATGCAGGTAGTCGTCCGAGAGATACGTGACGAGGTAGTTCATCGGCGGGTACTTGCGGCGGCCTTCGCGGAAATTCTTCAACTGGTTGTACAGGTAGTCCGCCGGTTTGCCCGCCAGACGCGGGAAGTAGTCGTTGTCGGTGCCCTGGCCATGCGTGCCGTGACATGCGGTGCAGCCCTGCACGCGCGATTCCATCGTATCCGGGGCTTTGGCTTGAGTCTGCGCTTTCGCAGCGCTATAGACGCCTGCACTGCCAATCAACAGAAGGGCGAGCAGCGGGCGGAAAATGCGTCTTGAAGACACGCGTAACTCCATGAAATCGGGGACCTGACCGAGCTTCGAACTGGCTCGGTATAACGACGGAAGGGCAGCGGGCGCTGCGGCGACGCAGCATTCTATCATCGATGATTGATGATGACTATTTGCCACATAGGGCAAAGTTCACGCCCCCAACCATGCTGTGCGACAGTTTGACGCATTATTCGCAGACGTTGCTTGCCCTTTGCCGTCACCTTTGCCAGACAAGGCAAAGCGCGAAGCGATCCGCCGAAGTCTCGGCAGCGCACCGCGCTTCCTTTAAGATGACGCCTTTCTTGCGGCGCCCCGCATGTTATCCGACCACGGCGCGACGTGCAGCCAGCCGCGTTCTTTCCCGCTTCCTTTCAATCCGCCTTTGATGACCCTCTACGCTGCCGCCTGCCTGTCCGTTTGCATATGCGTTTGTCCGTCACTCCACCGCGCGGTCCTCGTGCGCGCTGCCGGTTCGTCGAGCCTCCTATGACCATGAACGGACTTTGGCTCGGGCAGGTCGCGATGGCCGCGCTCATGAATGTCGCGTTTGCATTCGCGGTCGGCACGGCGCTGCTTGCCGCGTGGCTCGCGAAAGATGCGCAGACCAACGTCGCGCCGGCGCGGCCCGCATGGTTGCGCGCGCAACGGTCGATGCAGGTCGCCGCGATCGTGCTGCTGCTCGCGGATGCAGGCTGGCTGCTGTATGCGTCGGCGACGATTGGCGGAGTGAGTCTGCCGGCCGCGCTCGGCGTCGTGCCGACCGTGCTCGCGCAGACGCACGTCGGTCATGCGTGGGCGGTCGCGTTCGGCGGCGCGGCGCTGTTGCTGCTGACGTCGCTCGCGAGTCACACCGGCATGTTGCGCAACGCGCTGTTGTGGCTCGCGGTGATCCTGATTGCGGCGGGCAAGGCGTCGCTGGGCCATGCGGCCGATGCGGGGCCCGTGTCGCCGGCGGTCGGCCTGCATACGGTGCATGTGCTGGTCGCCACGGTGTGGGGCGGGCTGGTGCTCGCGGCGGGATTCTCGGTGCTGCCGGCGCTCGGCGCGTCGGTCGCGCGCGGTGTGCTGATCCGCACGGCGGTGCAGGTGTCGAACATGTCGCTCTTTGCGGCACTGTTCGTGCTGCTGACGGGTGCGTTCAATGGGGTGCGAGGTTCCGGCGCTTCGCTTGCGGCGATCGAACAGAGCACGTGGGGCCATGTGCTGATGCTCAAGCTCGCGCTCGTCGCGCTGGCGCTTGTGCTCGGCGGGCTCAATCGCTTTTCCGCGTTGCCGAGACTACGCCGGACCGCATCGACGATGGACGCGCACACGTTTGCGAATCTGCTTCATCTGGAAGCGCTGGTGATGATCGGCGTTTTTGCCGCCGCGGCGGTGCTCGCCGACAGCGCGCCGGCTTTTGCGACGCTGGGGTGAGCGTCGAGCGGTGTCGGCCGCCGTGTTCGTATCAAACGTGAACGATAGGCTCGAGGGTCACCGCATCGAACATGCCCTGCTGAGGCTTGCCCGCGTCGTCGAGCCATTCGCAGATCAACCAGGTGCCCGGCGCGAACGCCACCGGGCCGACCCATGTGGCCGTCATCAGGCGGCCACCGGATTTCAATGTAAAGACGTCCCCAGGACGGTACGGCGTGGTATGCGGCACGCTCTCTCCTCATTCTTCTTTGTATCGCGTCGAAGTTGTCGCACGACCCTGAGCCTCATTCGAAGCCCAGCCGATGGCCCAGTATCGGCGCGCAGAACAGCGCGATCGCGCAACCCGCGGCCTTGCCTTCGAGTTCGGCGGACGCGGCATGAGCGTTATACACGTACGTGAACAGATCGAATAGCTGTGGCAAGCAATACAGCACCCCAGCGCCGATGAAGCAACGTTCGACGATGGCAATGCGCCAGCCGCGTTCATAGGCGAGCGCCGCGAAAATCACGCGCAGCACGCCGAATACGACAAGCGCGCCGACGGCGGCCTGCTGGCGGATCAGATAGTCCGGAATGAATTCAGTCATGATGCCCGGTCTGTGAATGGTCGTATCGAAGACCATTCAGCAAAGACCGAGCCAGATTGTTCGCGTGCTGCGCTAGCATGCCGCAAAGCGTTGCGCGGCAAGGCCCCGGCAACTCATGACGCGTGACGAAGCGCGCGTCGCAGCGCGTGCGTTACGGCCGTTACGCCAAAAATGTAACGCCGGCGAAACATCGCGCGGAAAAATGCGGACTGCGCGTTTCACCAATGAAAACGCCGCCTCGCGGGCGGCGTTCGAACAGCGTTGCTTCAGTGCGGACTCAACTTGCCGTGCTTACCATTCGGCGACACTGCCGTCTGTGTGGCGCCACACCGGATTGCGCCAGCGGTGGCCGACCTTCGCCATCTCGCGCACTTTCTCTTCGTTCACTTCGATGCCGAGGCCCGGGCCTTGCGGAATCGACACGTAGCCGCCTTCGTACTTGAAGACTTCCGGGTTCCTGATGTAGTCGAGCAGGTCGTTGCCCTGGTTGTAGTGAATGCCGAGGCTCTGTTCTTGAATGAACGCGTTGTAGCTGACCGCGTCGAGCTGCAGGCAGGTGGCGAGTGCGATCGGACCGAGCGGGCAGTGCAGCGCGAGCGCGACGTCGTACGCTTCGGCCATCGACGCGATCTTGCGGCATTCGGTGATGCCGCCCGCATGCGACGCGTCCGGCTGGATGATGTCGACGTAGCCGCCCGCGAGAATGTGCTTGAAGTCCCAGCGCGAATAGAGGCGCTCGCCGAGCGCGATCGGCGTGCTGGTCTGGTTCACGATATCGCGCAGCGCCTCGACGTTCTCGGACAGCACCGGCTCCTCGATAAACATCAGCTTGAACGGATCGAGTTCTTTCGCGAGCACTTTCGCCATCGGCTTGTGCACGCGGCCGTGGAAGTCGACGCCGATACCGACGTTCGGCCCGACCGCTTCACGCACGGCCCTGACGTTGTCGATCACGCCTTGAACCTTGTCGAACGTGTCGATGATCTGCAGTTCTTCGGAGCCGTTCATCTTCACGGCCTTGAAGCCGCGCTCGACCACCGCGCGCGCGTTGTTCGCGACATCGCTCGGCCGGTCGCCGCCGATCCACGAATAGACCTTGATTTTGTCGCGCACCTGGCCGCCGAGCAGCGTGTGCACCGGCACGCCGTGAAACTTGCCTTTGATGTCCCACAGCGCCTGGTCGACGCCGGCGATCGCGCTCATCGAGATCGGGCCGCCGCGGTAGAAGCCGGCGCGGTACATCACCTGCCAGTGGTCTTCGATCAGGCGCGGGTCCTTGCCGACGAGGTAGTCGGACAGCTCGTCGACCGCCGCCGCGACCGTATGCGCGCGCCCTTCGACGACCGGCTCACCCCAGCCGACGATGCCTTCGTCGGTCTCGATCTTCACGAAGCACCAGCGCGGCGGGACGATGAAGGTTTCGATGCGGGTGATTTTCATGGTGCGTCTCCTGTGGGTGTGGCGGGCGAAGCCGAATCCGGGTTGCGTTGGACCGCGAAGGTCGGGGAGCCACATGCTACAACAAAATCGCGTTTAAATACTATTAATAGTATTATTTGGGACGCTCGAAGCTCGACGCTTTTAACGCGCCGCGCGAGTCCGGTTAACCGCCAAAGCGCTAACCCGGACTCGCGCGACATAGGACCGAAGCAGGCGCTAAAGCGCCGACTCCGGTCGACTCTCCGCACGACTCCAGCCAGGCGCCAAAGCGCCAACCCCGGAGCGACGCGGCATCGAACAGGAGAACCATCATCCAGCAAGATCTGCACGGCCGCGTCACCCATCAACTGGCCACCGCCATCCTGCGCGGCGACTTCGCGCCGGAATCGATCCTGCCGCGCGAGGCCGAATTGATGGAGAGTTTCGGCGTGAGCCGCACCGTGTTGCGCGAAGCGCTGCGCACGCTGACGTCGAAAGGGCTGATCGAATCGCGGCCGCGCGTCGGCACGCGCGTGCGGCCCAGGGATGCGTGGAATCTGCTCGACGCGGATGTACTCGACTGGTACTCGCGTGTCGCGCCGCAAGTCGATTTCGCGCTGAAACTGCAAGAGATGCGCGAGATGATCGAGCCGTATGCGGCGGGGCTCGCGGCCGCGTCGCATAACGATGTGTCGTTTGCCGCGCTCGATGACGCACACGCAGCGATGGTCGCGGCACGCAATGTCGACGAATGGGTACGCGCGGATCTCGAGTTTCATCTGAGCGTGCTTGCCGCATGCAGCAACGAATTGCTGATTCCGCTCGGCACACTGATCGAGCGCACGCTCGAAGCGCAGTTGAGGCTCAATGCGAAACGCGCCGATGTGTTCAATGCGTCGCTCGACGAACACACGGCGGTGTTCGAAGCGATCCGCGATCGCAATGCGCCGCGTGCGCGCGATGCGATGGCCGCCTTGCTCGGTGTGACGCGAGGGCGGATCGAAGCGTGACGTAACGTCGGCGGCGACGTTCATGCGATGCAATGGCGATGCCGCGGCGATGCAACGGCGATGCAACAGCGACGCGACAAGGCGATGAGAACGCCACGCGAAGACGATACGAATGCCACATGCCGCCGCCGCACGGCACACACGCCACCTATGCGCTACGCCCCCATCTCCGCCGTCAAGAAATCAACAAACACCCGCACCCGCGCCGACATCTGATGCTGCGGCGCATAAACCGCAAAGATATCCGCATCCGGCGTTCGATACTCGGGCAGCACAGCCACCAGCGCGCCGCTGTGCAAATAGTCGACGATGTCCCACTCCGCGCGCATCAGAATGCCGTGACCGTCGAGCGCCCACTTCACCGCAATCTCGCCGTCGTTGGTGGTCAGATTGCCGCGCACGCGCACCGTGGCGGTTTTCTGCGTCGCGCCGCGGCCGCTCGTCAAACGCCAGATACCGTAACCGTCGTCGCCCTGGCGAATGCCGATGCAGTTGTGATGCACGAGATCGGCGGGTACTTTCGGCATCTTGTGCCGCTTGAAATACGCGGGGGCCGCGCACAACAGTCGCCGGTTCGGCGCGATACGACGCGCGATCACGCGCGCATCGGGCGGTTCGCCGAAACGGATGCACACGTCGTAGGTGTCGCTGCTGATCGGCGGCGGATCCACCGATAGCTGCAACTGCACGTCCACTTCCGGAAAGCGTTGCACAAAGCGCGAGATAAGCGGCGCGACATGGCTGCGGCCGAAGCCGAGCGTCGCGTTCACGCGCAACAAGCCCCTCGGTTCGGCGCGCGCACCGCCTAACAACTGCGACAGTTCATCCATCTCGCCAAGAATGCGGCGCGCGTGCGTCAGATAGATCTCGCCTTCCGCGGTGAGACTCATGCGGCGCGTCGTGCGATTGACGAGCGCGACGCCGGCGCGCGCTTCCATCTGCGCGAGATGCTTGCTGACGGCGGCCGTGGTGATGCCCAACTCGCGCGCCGTCGCCGTGAGACTGCCGCGCCCCGCGAGCACGGAGAAAAACGCGAGGTCCGCCGGTTGTACCGAGGGTGGTGCCGAGCCGCTCATGTTCGCCCCGGATTGTTAACCTGCAGTTAAAGGTGGTTTAAGTCTAGCAGCGCGCGCAACGGGCGTCGAATCCCTACGATGCATCTACCCCTCATCACACAGCGCACGCACATCCGTCCGGCTGCGCCACTCGTAGGAGACACCCCGGCATGAAGACCTATCGCATCGCAACCATTCCCGGCGACGGCATCGGCAAGGAAGTCGTGCCCGCCGGCCGGCAGGCGCTCGAAGCGCTCGCCGCGCGCAGCGACGCGTTTCGCTTCGAGTTCGAAAACTTCGACTGGGGCGGCGACTACTACCGCCAGCACGGCGTGATGATGCCGGCCGACGGCCTCGACGCGCTGCGCGACAAGGACGCGATTCTGTTCGGCTCGGCCGGCGATCCGCATATTCCCGATCACATCACGCTGTGGGGCCTGCGCCTGAAAATCTGCCAGGGCTTCGACCAGTACGCGAACGTGCGGCCGACGCGCATCCTGCCCGGCATCGACGCGCCGCTCAAGCGCTGCAAGCCCGCCGATCTCGACTGGGTGATCGTGCGTGAAAACTCCGAGGGCGAATACGCGGGCATCGGCGGCCGTGCGCACCAGGGACATCCGATCGAAGTCGCGACCGATGTGTCGATCATGACGCGCGCCGGTGTCGAACGCGTGCTGCGTTTCGCGTTCCGCCTCGCGCAATCGCGCCCGCGCAAGTTGCTGACGGTGATCACGAAGAGCAACGCGCAGCGTCACGCGATGGTGATGTGGGACGAGATCGCGCTGCAGGTGTCGCGCGAGTTTCCGGATGTGAAGTGGGACAAGGAACTGGTCGACGCGGCGACCGCGCGGATGGTGAACCGCCCCGCGTCGCTCGACACGATCGTCGCGACCAATCTGCACGCGGACATCCTCAGCGATCTCGCCGCCGCGCTCGCGGGCAGCCTCGGCATCGCGCCGACCGCGAACCTCGATCCGGAACGCCGCTACCCGTCGATGTTCGAGCCGATTCACGGCTCCGCGTTCGACATCATGGGCAAGGGTCTCGCGAACCCGGTCGGCACCTTCTGGTCGGTCGTGATGATGCTCGAGCATCTCGGCGAAACGGGCGCGGCGAAACTCGTGATGAACGCGATCGAACAGGTGACCGCGAACCCGTCGCTGCACACCGGCGACCTCGGCGGCAACGCGACGACCGCGCAAGTGACCGACGCGGTGTGCCAGCACATCGCCGCGCATGCGCGCCCGGCGCTGGCGGCCTGACCGCCGCAGCCTCGTACCACGCCGTAGACGTTTTGACGCGACGCGCGTGGAGCAGCACATCGCACAGACGATGTCCGCCCGCGCGCGCCGTTTGCGATCCCGCAGTGACGCAAGCGGCGCACACCGCATCTCAAGGAGCATTTCCACCTCAGCACCAAAAATAATCGCGCCGGGCCCACGGAGGCCACGGCGCGGCCAACCGGAGACATGGCATGGCCGATCTGCAAACGCGGGAACGTGACGCGCACGCATTACAGGCGCGCGTCGTGCGCAAGCTCACCTGGCGCATCCTGCCGTTCGTGATGCTGCTTTACTTCGTCAGTTTTCTCGATCGCGTGAACGTCGGCTTCGCCGCGCTATCGATGAACAAGGCGATCGGTCTCACGCCGATGATGTTCGGCCTTGGCGGCGGTATCTTTTTCCTTGGCTATTTCCTGTGCGAGGTGCCGTCGAACCTGATCCTGAACAAGGTCGGCGCACGCTTATGGATTGCGCGCGTGATGATCACCTGGGGTCTCGTGTCGGCGGCGTCCGCGTTCGTGACCGGCGCCACGTCGTTCTACGTGCTGCGCTTTCTGCTCGGCGTCGCGGAAGCCGGCTTCTTCCCCGGCATCATTCTTTACCTGAGCCAGTGGTTTCCCGCGCGGCAGCGCGCGGTGGCCGCCGCCGCATTCATGGCGGCAGCGCCGCTGTCGAGCGCGCTCGGCTCGCCGATCTCCGGCGCGCTGATGGAACTGCCGACCATGGGCGGCCTCGCGAACTGGCAATGGCTCTTCATCATCGAAGCGGTGCCGGCCGTGCTGCTCGGCTTCGCGGTGCTCAAGGTGCTGATCGACAAGCCGGAGCAGGCGCCGTGGCTCGCGCCGGATGAACGCGACTGGCTGGTCGGTACGCTGCGCGAGGAAAGCCGCGAGCGCGGCCGTCACGCGGGGCACACCGCGGGCGCGTGGCGCGCGCTCGCCGATCCGCGCGTGCTGGTGATGTCGATGATCTACTTCGGCACATCGGCGGGGCTGTATACGCTCGGCTTGTGGGCGCCGCAGATCATTCGTCAATTCGGCTTCAGCGCATTCGGCACCGGCATGCTCAATGCCATTCCGAATGCGCTCGCGGTGCTCGGCATGGTGCTGTGGGCGCGTCATTCGGACCGCAAGGACGAGCGCGCGTGGCACGTCATCATTCCGTGCGTCGCCGCGGCGCTCGGGCTCGCGTTCGCGGGCATCTCGCAGACGGTGGTCGAAGTGGTGTTCGCGCTGATTATCGTGAACGTCGGCGTGAGCGCGGCGAAGGCGCCGCTGTGGGCGATGCCGTCTTCGTTCCTGTCGGGCGCGGGCGCCGCGGCCGGGATCGCGATGATCAACTCGGTCGGCAATCTCGGCGGCTTCGTCGGGCCGTTTGTGATCGGCTGGCTGAAGTCGCTGACCGGCGGCTATGCGGCGGGGCTCTATGTGGTCGCCGCGTTTGTCGCGTTGTCCGCGGTGCTGACGCTGATGATGAATCGCCGCAGCGAACGTGCGGCGGCCGTGACCGGATCGGGACTGTAATACCGCAGGCGGCACGCGCATCGAAGCACGTGCCGCTTTTTACGCAGTAGCGGCTAGTTGCGCAAGCGCGCGGCCTGCATCGCTTCGAATGCCTGAACGATCCGCTCGACAAACGCGTTCTTGTGCGCGAGCGCACCATCGGTCGCTTCGCGATGCACGAGCATCGTGGCATTCGCTTCGAACACCAGCACGCGTCCGTCGTCGAGCAGCGTGTAGTCGATGCCCGCATAGTCGAGGTCGAGCCGCCGCGCGACGGCCGCAAGCGCGCGTGTCGCGCGTTCGCCGAGCGCGGTGCGCGGGTCTTCCAGAAAGCGGCGCTCTTCGTCGAGCTTCCACGGGTGCTGCGTCATCTCCGCCGAGAAGTAGTGGACCATCCATTGCGGGCCGATCGCGAGATGGTACGGAAACGGCTCGCGGTCCACAAAGATGCTGCGGTACTTGCGGAAATGCCCATCCGCGTTGCGATAGTTGCGGTACATCGTCAGATAGCACGGCGCATCGAGCGCCTGAACCGCGGGCCACAGCGTGTCGAACGATTGATGCAGCGACACGCCTTCGCCGCCGTGCTTCGCGAGCGGCCGCAGCAATAGCGGAAAGCCGATCCGTCCTTCATCGAGGTGCGCGGCGAGGTCGTCGGGCGACACGGGCGGGACGTCGATACGCATGCAAGGCGGGACCAGCACATCGTCAAGACCGGCGAGCAGTTCGGGCAGCCGGTGACGCTGCGTGTTCATGACCGCCGCAGGCTGATTCAGCAGCGGACGGCCGCAGTGGCGCGCGAACGTTTCGAGGCGCTTCAGCAGCGGCTGCGCGACATCCGGCTCGCCGATCGCGTTGAACACGAGGTCGTAGCGCGGCAGCTGAAAGTCTTCGATTTCGTTTGCGTAGTCGATCGCGTATTTGATCCGGTGGCTTCTGTCCACCGGCAGCAACGTGTCGAACGGTACATTGCCCGACGTGCGGCCCGCGCACAGAATCAGCACGCGGCGCGGCGCATGCTCCGCGGCTTCGACGAATACGCGCTGCAGGCTGTACGCGCGGCTGCGGTGAGTTTGCGCAGCGTCGGGCTCTTTCAGAAAGTCGAGCACGGCCGCGAGATTCTGATGCGCGATGGCGAGGTCCGGTTCGATCGTCAATGCGTGCTCGAACCAGTGCTTTGCCGCCGCGTAATCGCCGCGAATGGAATACGCGGTGGCGAGGTTGTAGAGCGGCAACGCCGAGCGTATCGCCTCGATGGCTTCGACACTCGCGCCGGCTTCGCTCGCCGACGTGGTGATCGCGATGGACGTTTGCACCGCGATGTGATGCGCGAGGTAGCCGCCTTCGTTGCCGGCGTCGCGCAATGTTTCCGCGAGCGCCGCGTGCAATCCCATGTTCAGCGGGTCTGCATCGAGCGCGGCCTCGAGTATTGCGATCGTCTTTTGCATGTCTGGGTTGTTGGCGGCCGATGGTTGACGCGTGAGGCCGTCGGCGGCTTGCGCGGGGAGCGCCATATCGATCCTTCGGAATACAGTTGAAACACCGGTTACAACAAGCATCGTGCATACCGCGCAACGCAACGCGGCGCAGCCGTAGCGCGCAAGAAAGCCGCCTGCTGGGTGCGCGACGCCATGCATGGCATGGCTTACAGCGGCTTTCAATTTCGCGGCGTGCGCCTGAAGCGCACCTGTCGGTGCGCGCCCACGTCCACAAGACGCCTGTAAGAAACGGCTGGGCGGCCTTTCGCAACGTCCGTCACCTTATGGCGTGCGCGTGCGGCGGGCTCGCGCGAACAGGCATGAAATCGGCCCTTTGTTCACGGATTTGGGTTGCGGTCGACCTTGGTATCGTGGCTAGCGTCTAGTGGCTCGAATCGGGCTCGCGTTGCGCCGACACCCGGCTGCACGTGTTGCGCGTCTGCAGGATCGATCATGAAATCCAACGCTTTGAATTTTTCCGGCGGTCCCGGCGCGCTGCCCGAGACCGTGCTTGCGCAAACCCGCGATGCGATCGTCGAATTGCCGGACACCGGCATGTCGGTGCTCGGCATGAGCCACCGGTCCGAATGGTTCCGCTCGGTGCTCGAAGAGGCCGAACTGAACTTGCGGCATCTGCTCGGCGTGTCGAACGACTACGCGATTACGTTTCTGCAAGGCGGCAGCAGCCTGCTGTTCGCGACCATTCCAATGAATTTCGCGGCCCGCGCCGTCGCGCCGCCCGAGTATGTGACCTCCGGCTACTGGAGCGCGAAAGCGACGGTCGAGGCCGCGAAGGTGACGAAGCGCAATGTGGCGTGGGATGGCAGGACGACCGGTTACAAACAGTTGCCGGACCTGCGTGCGCTCGACATCGCGCCGTCGGCCGCGTATCTGCACTACGTGTCGAACGAAACCGTGGAAGGTCTGCAGTTCCCGGCATACGGCGCCGGCGAGATCGCCGCGCCGCTGATCGCCGACATGTCGTCGGACTTCCTGTCGAAACCGATCAGCACCGACGCGTACTCGATGATCTACGCGCACGCGCAAAAGAACCTCGGGCCGGCCGGCGTCACCGTTGCGGTGATCAAGCGCTCGCTGCTCGATCGCATTCCGGATGGACTGCCTGCGATCCTCGATTTCCGTACTCACGTTCTGCACAGTTCGAATTACAACACGCCGCCGGTGTTCGCCATTTATGTGCTGATGCTGGTCACGCGCTGGTTGCGTTTCGACATCGGCGGTTTGCAAGCCATGCAGCGCGTCAACGAAAGCAAGGCGAAGCGGCTTTACGCGACACTCGATGCGCTCGGCGACGCAGTGACGGTTCATGCGGAGGCGCGCTGGCGCTCGCATATGAACGTGTCGTTCACGTTCGGTGACAAACGCCTTGATCAGGCCTTTATTGCTGCGGCGCGGGCACAGAACATCGTCGGTCTCGAAGGCCACCGCTCGGTGGGCGGTTTGCGCGCATCGCTGTACAACGCGGTCTCCGAAGCGGCGGTCGATCTGCTCTGCGATGTGTTGAATGAGTTCACTGTGCAACATGTCTAAACGTTTTCCGTGCATCCGGTGCAAGCTTGATGTCACGGAACGCTAACTAGCACGCCGTTTGATTGCGGGTACACCCCGCAATAATCGGTGCGCCCCGAATGCCGCAATCGCGCGGCCGGTTCGCGTCAGTCGATTCGTCTTCGGGTCCGACACGCGCGCCGATCTTTCCCAATGTTAATTGTCAAAAAGCTCCGCCGGCCGGCGCGGACTGGACGCGTGTCGCGCGTCCCCTTACGATCACATATCATGACCGGCGGCGCAGGCTGCCCATGTCACCCATCAGAAGGACGCTACCCGCATGAACCAGGACGACTTCACCATTTTCGAACACAACGGATGGGAGCAGGTCGCGTCTGCGTACATACCGCGTTTCGGCGGAGTGACGACGCAATCCAACGGGGCATTGCTCGATGCGCTCGACGTTCGCGCGGGCACGCGTTTTCTCGATGTCGCGACCGGGCCGGGCTATGTCGCGGGTCTCGCCGCGCAGCGCGGCGCCAAGGCGGTGGGTCTCGACTTCGCGCAGGCGATGATCGACGAGGCAACCGCCGCGTTTCCCGATGTCGAATTCCAGCGCGGCAGCGCGGATGCGCTGCCGTTTGCCGACGCGAGCTTCGACGCGGTCGGCATCAGCTTCGGCCTGTTGCATTTCGCGGATCCGGACAAGGCGCTCGCCGAGGGGTTCCGCGTACTGAAGAGCGGCGGCAGGCTGGCCTTCACCGTCTGGTCGCCGCCGGACCGCGCGATCGGTTTCGGGATGGTTTTGAAGGCGGTCGAAACATATGGACGTCTGGACGTGCCGCTGCCGCCGGGGCCGCCGTTTTCGCGCTTTAGCGACGGGGGCGAGTGCAAACGTTCGTTACGCGCGGTGGGATTTGTCGAACCGTTGGTCGTCGAAGTGAGTCAGACGCTACACACGCGCGCGCCCGAGACCGCGTTTCACATGATGTTGCATGGTGGCGTGCGAGTGGGCGCGCTGCTGAAAGCGCAGACGCCGCAAGCCCTCGCGTCGATCGAAAAGTCCGTTCTCGAGGACTGCGCGCCGTATCGCAACGGCGACGAGATCAGCCTGCCGCTGCCGTGCGTGCTGGCGAGCGCGACGAAGCCCTGAACTGCTGTGGAGCGACAACCATGAAGCGTATGCACATACACGTTTCAGTCGAAGACCTGACGGAGAGCATCCGTTTTTATAGCGCGATGTTTGGCGGCGTCGAGCCGACTGTGCGCAAGCAGGACTACTGCAAGTGGGAATTGACCGACCCCGCGGTAAATTTTGCGATCTCGCAGCGCCTCGCGCGCTCGGGTATCGATCATTTCGGCATTCAGGTCGAAACCGAAGAAGAACTGACCGAAATGCGCAATCGCTTCGCGCTCGCGGAGATTGCGGCCGAGGAACAGACGGCGACGCAATGCTGCTATGCGATCTCCGACAAATCGTGGACCGTCGATCCGCAAGGCGTCGCGTGGGAAACGTTCCGCACGTTGAACACCGCGCCGACCTACGGCGAGTCGCGGCACGACGCGGCCGCTGCCGCCGCCACCGCGGATGCCGCTGATACGGATACGAACACCGATCCCGATGGCGGCCCTGCCGCGGCGAACAGCAACGCGTCGTGCTGCGCACCGCAGCAGCAGTCGGCGGTCACGATCGCGTTCAGGCGCCGCCGCTGAACACGGCGTCCGGCACGAGCACCACGCCTTCCATCAGCCGCCGCGCGCTGCGGCTCATCACCACTTTCGTCACGATCCAACTGCCGTCCTTCTGTGCAGCCTGCGCGCCGACCGCGAGGCTGCCGGACGGATGGCCGAAGCGCACGGTGCCGCCGTCGCCGGGCGCGACGCGGTGAACGAGCGTGCCCGGTATCGCCGCGGCGACTGCGATTGCAATCGCGCCGGTGCCGGTCATCGCGTGATGCAGCTTGCCCATCGAGAAGATGCGCGCGTTGAGATCGAGCGTCGCCGCATCGACCGGCTTGCCGCTCGATGCGATATAACTCGCCGGCCGCGCGACGAACGCGAGCTTCGGCGTGTGCGGGCGCTGCGTCGTCGCTTCTTCGGGAGTGCGTGCGAGGCCCATGCGCACGGCGGCATGCGCGCGGATCGCTTCCGCTTTTTCGAGCAATGCGGCATGGCCGTTGACATCGCGTTGCAATTCGGCGCCCGTCAGGCCGAGTGCCGCGGCATCGATAAAGATCGCCGGGTTGCCGGCGTTGATCATCGTCATGTCGAGTGCGCCGATGCCGGGCACATCGAGCGTGTCGAGCGCGCGGCCGGTTGGGAACATGCCGGTGTCCGGCGCATCGGGGTCCGCGTCGCCGGCCGGATCGAGGAATTCGATCTTGATCTCGGCGGCCGGGAACGTCACGCCGTCCAGTTCGAAATCGCCTGCTTCGACGACCTCGCCATCGCGCATCGGCACATGCGCGACGATTTTCGCGTGAATGTTCGCCTGCCAGATGCGCACGGTCGCGATGCCGTCGCGCGGCGCATCGACGAGACCTTGCGCGATCGCAAAGGGGCCGACCGCGGAAGTCAGATTGCCGCAGTTGCCGGACCAGTCGACTACCGGTTTGTCGATCGCCACTTGCCCGAAGCGATAGTCGACGTCGCAGTCCGCGCGCGATGATGGGCCGACGATCACGATCTTGCTGGTGCTGGAGGTGGCGCCGCCCATGCCGTCGATATGCTGGCCGTAGGGGTCGGGGCTGCCGATTACGCGCAGCAGGATACGGTCGCGTTGCGCGGGGTCGGCGGGCAGCCAGTCGGGACGGAAGAAGACGCCTTTGCTGGTGCCGCCGCGCATGTAGACGGCCGGAATTTTTACTTGCGGCAAGGTTGCCTCCTGATGCTCAGGTGTGGATTGCGCGGGATGCGTGGCGGCGTGATGCAATGCGTTGCGACGCCGGGCTTCCCGCGCTTTGTCACCGATGATAGGCGAACTGCCGCGCGGCGCGCAGTTAGGCCGGCAGGCGGGTAAGTGTCATACGGGCCTCGCGAATCCGCTGGCGCGGGCGTGCATAAACGCGGCCGGCGTGGCCGCGAGCATGGCGGCGCTCGCGTCGATTGCACGCTTCGCATGGCGCCGTCGACGCCGTGTTCGCCCTGTCTTTATCTTCACCCCCACTTGCAGTTACAGTGTCGTTCGATGCGGCCGGACGGTGCCGCATGACAGGTTGCCGGGGAACTGCCATGGTCGAGCGCGCGGACGCTTCGATATCTGAGATTTCCGCATTCGAGGCGGTTGGTGTGGCGGGGAGCTTCACGAAGGCGGCCGAGTCGCTCGGTACGAGCAAATCGCATGTCGGCAAGCTGGTGCAGCGGCTCGAGGCGCGCCTCGGCACGCGGCTCTTTCAACGCACGACGCGCGCGGTGCGTCTGACCGAAGACGGCGAAACCTACCTGCTCGCGGTGCAATCGGCGCTCGGCGGGCTGCGCGAAGCCGAGCAGGAACTGGCCGCGCGCCGCGACGAAGTCGTGGGCCGGGTACGGCTCGATTTGCCGGCGTCGTTCGGCAGGCTGCTTTTCCCGGCCATTCTCGAGTTGCGGCAGCAGCACCCGAAGCTCACCTTCGAACTCGGCTTCAGCGACAAGATGTCGGACCCGGTCGCCGACGGCTGGGACCTGGTCGTGCGCATCGGCGAGCTGCCGAAAGAAAGCGACATGACGGTGCGCAAGCTATGCGATACGCGTTTCGGGCTGTACGCGTCGCCGGCGTATCTCGCGAGCCGCGGCGAGGTTCGCACGATTGCGGATCTCGCGCAGCACGACGCGGTGATCTTTCGCGGTCCGTCGGGCCGGCTGCGGCCGTGGGCGCTCAACGACGGCGGCGAGATCCGTTCCCTCTCGCCGGAAGCGACTGTCGTCGTCGAAGACGGTCAGGCGCTGAACGACGCGCTGATCAACGGGCTCGGCATTTCGCAACTGCTCGACCGCATTGCACAGCCGCACGTCGAAGCGGGACGGCTGCAACGCATTCTCACCGACGCGGACGTCGACGGCCTGCCGGTGCACGCGATGATTCCATCAGGCCAGAAAATGCCGTTACGAACGCGCGTGGTGCTCAACCGGTTGGCCGACTTTCTGAAGGACGAACCCCGGAAAGCCGTCACAGCCGCGCCTGCGGGTGCGCGCAAACCGGCGCAGAAGCCGGTGCGCCGGATTGTCGCCGCGCGGGAGACGGACTGACCACGATCGGGCGGTTTATCGGCTGCACACGTGCTCGCAAAATGATGCGCTTTGCAGCCCGGCGATTGCGCGAGCCTGCATTCGCAGGCATTCGCGCGCGCCGCCGCCCACCCGTGGAAGGTCCTCAATGAATACCCAGATGCCGCAACGGTCGCCGGACCGCAGCAAGCTGCTGATTCTGCTTGCCATATGCCTGTCCGCCCTCGTGCTGCCGCTCGCCTTTTCCGGCGGCGCGGTCGCGACACCCGCAATCGGCCGCGACCTGGAAGGCAATGCGACCGCTCTGACCTGGGTCACCAATGCGTTCATGCTCAGCTTCGGCAGCCTGCTGATGGCGGCCGGCGCGCTTGCCGACCAGTTCGGCCGCAAGCGTCTGTTCGTGCTTGGACTCGGCGGCTTTATCGTCACGTCGTTTGCGATGGCCTTCGCGACATCGGTGGTCGCGCTCGATATCCTGCGCGCGCTGCAAGGCGTTGCCGCGGCCGCGTCGCTGTCGAGCGGTTCCGCGTCGCTCGCGCAGGAATTCGACGGACACGCGCGCACGCGTGCATTCAGCATGCTCGGCACGAGCTTCGGCATCGGCCTCGCGTTCGGTCCGCTGATGGCCGGCGCGCTGATCACGCAATTCGGCTGGCGTTCGATTTTCATCGTGATCGCGGCGATCGGCGCGGCCGCCTTCGCGTTCGGCGTGCCGAGGATGCGCGAGACGCGCGACCCCGGTGCGGCGGGACTCGACTATCCGGGCACCATCACGTTTACCGGCACGCTTGCGCTGTTCACGTTCGGCGTGATTCAGGCGCCGGAAAGCGGCTGGAGCAGTCCGCTGGTGGTCGGGTCGTTGTGCGCGTCGGCGCTGCTGTTGGGCGCGTTTATCGCGATCGAGCGCCGCGTAAAGCGGCCGATGCTCGAACTGAGCCTGTTCCGTTATCCGCGCTTTGTCGGCGTGCAGATGCTGCCGGTCGGCACCTGTTACTGCTATATCGTGCTGATCGTGATGCTGCCGCTGCGCTTTATCGGCGCCGAAGGGCTCAGCGAAATGGACGCGGGTATCCTGATGATCGCGCTGTCGGCGCCGATGCTCGTCGTGCCGGCGCTGGCCGCGATGTTGACGCGCTGGCTCGCTGCGGGTGTGTTGTCCGGCATCGGCTTTCTGATTGCGGCGGCCGGCCTCTACTGGATGAGCCTCGTCGACATGAGCGCGTCGAAAGATGCAATCGTCATGCCGATGATCGTCATCGGTATCGGCGCGGGCATGCCGTGGGGCTTGATGGATGGCTTGTCGGTGAGCGTGGTGCCGAAGGAGCGCGCCGGCATGGCATCGGGAATCTTCAGTACGACGCGCGTGGCGGGAGAAGGCATTGCGCTCGCGATCGTGACCGCGATTCTCGCCGCGCTATCCTATTCGAATCTTTCGCAAAGCATGCATGGCGTGCAGGGCCGTGTCGATGCCGCGCTGGCCGCGCGCCTGTCCGAAGCCGCGCAACGGCTGACCACCGGCGATATGACACACGCGGCGCACGCGCTGCCTGAAATTTCGCATCATGCGTTGACGCTCGGCTACACGCATGCCTTCACCAGTCTGCTGCACGTGCTGATCGTCATGACGGTGTTGTCGGCGTTGGCGGCCTTTGTATTTCTGAACCGCACCGGACCGCGGGACGAGGATCGCGGCGAGCCGCGCACGGCAGACAGGAAACTCGAGAAACCGCGGGTCGTGGACTCCGCCGTCGCATAAGCAACCTGTTCCGCTTCCGGTAAAGCGGCTCAGGCAGAAGAAGCCCGGGACATCGCGTCCCGGGCTTTGCCGGTCTGCGAGCCGTGTCAATCGATCGATCACCGCGCCCATTTCGCGGACAAGGCGAGCATATGGCCGAACGTGGCGAACCTTCCGTATCCGATATCGCATGCTTTGTCGCCGTCGCGCAGACCGGCAGCTTCACCCGTGCCGGCGAAGAACTCGGCACGAGCAAATCGAATGTCGGCAAGGCGGTGCAGCGGCTCGAAGCACGTCTGGGCACGCGCCTTTTCCAGCGCACGACGCGAGCCGTGCGTCTGACCGAAGACGGCGAAACCTATCTGCTGGCCGCGCAAGCCGCGCTCGACGGGTTGCGCGAAGCCGAACAACAATTGGCGGCGCGACGGTCGGAACCGATCGGCCGCGTACGGCTCGACTTGCCCGCCGGGTTCGGCCGCCTGCTGTTGCCGGCGTTCGAAACGTTGCGTCGCAAGCACCCGAAGATCACGCTCGAAGTCGCGTTGACGGACCGCATGTCGGATCCGGTCGGCGAGGGCTGGGATATCGTGGTGCGGATCGGCGAGTTGCCGGTTGACAGCGAGATGACGGTGCGCAAGCTATGCGATCTGAAGCTTGGCCTTTATGCAGCGCCCGCGTATCTCGCGCGCAAAGGGCCGGTCGACACCATCGCCGATCTCGCGGCGCACGACGCGGTCGTGTTTCGCGGCCCAGGCGGGCGGCTGCGGCCATGGGCGTTGCAGGACGGCACACACAGGCGCGAACTGTCGATGCCTTCGACACTCGTGCTGGCGGACGGACAGGCCTTGGTGGATGCGGCCATCGCAGGCTGCGGCATTGCGCAGATTTTCGATCGCGTCGCGTTGCCGCACCTGCACGCAGGGCGGCTCGTGCATCTGCTGCCGCACGCGGCCGTCGACGGGCCGCCGGTACACGCGATCATTCCGCTGGGGCAGAAAATGACCGCCAGGACGCGGGCGGTGCTCAATCATCTGGCGGAAAGTTTGCGTGAGCCGCCGCACCGCTGAAATCGAAAGCGAACACGCTGCGCACGCGATCAAATGTAAAACGCCCATCCGATTCATCCCGACATCGGCTGGGCGTTTCTCGATGCGGCCCGCACGGGCCGGACGCTTTGCTACTTCTGCGCGAGGGGAGGAATCGCGGCATCCGGCATGACATCGCCCCAACCGCCACCCAGTGCGCGAATCAGGTTGACGGTGGCCGCGGCCTGCACGCCCTGCAACTGGACGGCTGCGCGCTTTGCCTGCAGCACGGTGCGTTGCGCATCGATCACGTCCAGATAGTTGACCGCCCCTTCCGTGTACTGCGTGCGAGATAAGTCCGCGGCCTGCTGCGACGCGTCGACGGCGTCCTGCTGCGTCTTCGTTTGCTCTTCGAGTATGCGCATATCCGAGAGATTGTCTTCGACTTCACGGAACGCGGTCAGCACCTGCTGCCGGTAGTTGGCGACATCCTCTTCATACACGGCGCGCGCGTTCGCGAGATTGCCTTTGCGGCGGCCGCCGTCGAAGACCGGCACATTCAGCGCGGTGCCCGCAAGCGGGCCGAGCAGGAATGCGCGGCTACTCCATTTGAAGAGATCGCCGAGCGTAGCCGATTCGAAGCCGCCGGTGCCGGTCAGCGTGAGCGACGGGAAGAACGCCGCCTTCGCGACGCCGATCCGCGCGTTCGCCGCAGCCATCGCGCGCTCCGCCGCGGCGATATCCGGACGCCGCTCGAGCAGCGACGAAGGCAGCCCTGGCGGCACGCGCAGATTCACCGGCTGCAACGGATCGGCGGCCATCGAAAACCCGGATGGCGCCTTGCCGAGCAACACGGCGAGGCTGTGCTCGGACGCGGCGCGCAGCCGCTGCACGGTCATCGCATCCGAACGCGCGCTCGCCAGTTCCGCTTGCGCACGCGACACATCGAGCCGGGTCACGTCACCTTCCGCATAACGGTGTTGAACCAGCTTCAATGCCTGCTCGCGCAATTCGACCGCGTGATCGAACACCTCGGTTTCCGCGTCCAGTTCGCGCAGCGCAAAGTAGTTCTGCGCGACGTCCGCCTGCAGCGCGAGCAGCACCGAACGGTACAACGCTTCGCTTTGCTGCGTATCCGCCTTCGCCGCGTCGACTGTCGATGCGACCCGGCCGAACAGATCCACTTCATACGACGCGCTCGCCTGCGCGCGCCAGAAGGTCTGCTGCGGGATACGCGTGCCGTCCGGCTGGAACTGCGATGCCGCCGACACTTGCTGGCGCGTCGGTCCGAAGCCGGCATCGAGCGTCGGGAACAATCCCGCGCGGGCGGCCTGATTCAATGCGCGCGCTTCCTTCACACGCGCGGCCGCCGCCTTCAGATTCTGATTCGCGTTCTGCGCTTCCTGCTCGAGTGCGTCGAGCTTCGGATCGTCGAATACGGTCCACCATGCGCCGCGCTGTACGGCTTCGGACGGCTGCGCGGTCTTCCAGCTGCCCGCTTCCGAGGCGGGCAGCGCGGTCTGCACGGTTTCCTTGAACGCCGCCGGCGTCGATGCCGACGGCACGTCATAAGTCGGCGCAAGCGAGCAGCCTGCGAGCACCAGCAATGCGCCGAGCAGCATCGAGCCGGTGAAGGCGCCTCTCGTCATCAGTCGTTTCATCATGTTCTCCTTAGTCTTCGTAAGCCGGTTCCGGCAACCGGACGGCAGCAGCGGACTTGCCCTGTGCGGTATCGCTGCCGCCGTCGTCATCGGGGCCGTGGATGTGCGGATGGTGGCCATGCTTCGCTTCGAGATGCTTGCCGCCCGCGAGCTTGCGCAGCAGCACGTAGAACACCGGCGTGAGCATCAGCCCGAAGAGCGTCACGCCGAGCATCCCGAAGAACACCGCAATACCCATTGCGCGGCGCATCTCGGCGCCGGCGCCGGTCGAGATCACGAGGGGCACCACACCCATGATGAAAGCGATCGACGTCATCAGGATCGGACGCAACCGCAACCGGCTGGCTTCGATTGCGGCCTGCACGATCGAGCGTCCCTGCATCTCCAGTTCGCGGGCGAATTCGACGATCAGAATCGCGTTCTTCGCGGACAGCCCGACCAGCACCATCAGGCCGATCTGCGTGAAGATGTTGTTGTCGCCGCGTGTGAGCCATACGCCGGTCAGCGCGGACAGCAGCGTCATCGGCACGATCAGCAGGATGGCGAGCGGCAGCGTGAGGCTTTCGTACATCGCGGCCAGCACGAGGAACACCAGCAGCACGCTGATCGGGAATACCCACAGTGCGGAGTTGCCGGCCAGCACCTGTTGATAGGTGAGATCGGTCCATTCGAACTTCATCCCGCGCGGCAGCGTTTCCTTCGCGATGCGCTCGACCGCCGCCTGCGCCTGGCCGGACGAATAGCCGGGCGCCGGACCGCCGTTGATGTCGGCGGCGGTGTAGCCGTTGTAACGCACGACCATTTCCGGGCCGTACGTCGGCGTGACCTTCACGAGCGACGACAGCGGCACCATCTCACCCGCGGCATTGCGCGTCTTCAACTGGCCAATGTCGTTCGCGGTTGCGCGGAACGGCGCATCCGCCTGCGCACGCACCTGGAATACGCGGCCGAACTGGTTGAAGTCGTTCACGTACAACGAGCCGAGATAGATCTGCATCGTGTCGAACACGTCGGTGATATCGACGCCGAGTTGCTTCGCTTTCACGCGGTCGAGATCGACGTTCAGTTGCGGCACGTTGATCTGGTAGCTCGAGAACGACGGTCCGAGTTCAGGCGCTTGCGCGGCCTTTTTCAGGAACGCTTGCGTCGCGCTGTTCAGCGCCTCGTAGCCGAGCGCGCCGCGGTCTTCGATCTGCAGCTTGAAGCCGCCGAGTGCGCCGAGGCCGAGTACCGGCGGCGGCGGGAACACGGCGATCTGCGCGTCCTTGATCGCGCCGAACTTCGTATTGAGCGCGGCGACGATCTCGTTCGCGGTTTCGCCTGCATGACGGAGCTTCGACGGCTTCAGCACGACGAACAGCACGCCGGCGCTCGACGAGTTCATAAAGCCGTTTACCGACATCCCCGGATACTCGACCGCGCTTTCGACGCCCGGCTGCTTCAGCGTGATGTCGGCCATGTCGCGGATCACCTTTTCGGTGCGCTCGAGCGACGCGCCGTTCGGCAGTTGCACGATACTGACGAGGTAGTCCTTGTCCTGCGCGGGCACGAAGCCGCCCGGCACGATCTTCGCCATCAGGCCGGCCGCCGCGAGCAGCACGCCGTAGATCACGAGCATCGCGACCTTGTGACCGATAACCTTGCCGACGCCTTTGCCGTACGACTCGGAGCCGCGCGCGAACACCTTGTTGAAGACGCGGAAGAATGGCCCGAACAGGCGGTCGATCACGCGCGTCAACGCATCTTTCGGCGCGCGATGGTCACGCAGCAGCAGCGCGGCGAGCGCGGGCGACAGCGTCAGCGAATTGAACGCGGAGATCACCGTCGAGATCGCGATGGTCATCGCGAACTGCTTGTAGAACTGGCCGGTGAGGCCCGACATGAACGCCAGCGGCACGAACACGGCAACCAGCGTCAGCGCGATCGCGATGATCGGCCCGCTGACTTCGCGCATTGCCGCGTAGGTGGCCGCGAGCGGCTTCAGGCCCGCGGCGATGTTCCGTTCGACGTTTTCGACCACCACGATCGCATCGTCGACGACAATGCCGATCGCCAGCACCATCCCGAACAGCGAGAGTGCGTTGATGGTGAAGCCGAACGCGAGCATCAGCGAGAACGTCCCGACAATCGATACCGGCACCGCGAGCAACGGAATGATCGACGCCCGCCAGCTTTGCAGGAACACGATAACGACGATCACCACCAGTACGATCGCTTCGATCAGCGTATGCACGACCGCGTCGATGCTTTCGCGCACGAACTGCGTCGGGTCATAGACGATGCGATAGTCGACGCCATCGGGCATGTCCGCTTTCAGGTCCTTCATCGTGTCGCGCACCGCATCGGAAATCTGCAGCGAGTTCGCGCCCGGTTGCTGATAGATGATCAGTTGCGCCGATGCCTTGTTGTCGAGCAGCGCACGCAGTCCGTATTCCTGCGCGTCGAGCTCGACGCGAGCGACATCGCCAAGACGCGTGACCGCGCCGTCCGCCGATGTCTTCAGCACGACGTTGCGGAATTCCTCTTCAGACTTGAGCCGACCTTGTGCGTTGATGCTCAGTTGCATCGGCACGTTTTCCGTCATCGGCGGACCGCCGACGAGGCCGGCCGCCACTTGCACGTTCTGCTCGCGGATCGCCTTGACGACGTCCGACGCGGTCATGTTCTGGCGCGCGACTTTGGTCGGGTCGAGCCACACGCGCATTGCGTAGTCGCCGGAACCCCACAGCACGACTTCGCCGATGCCGGGAATGCGTTCGAGCCGCGTCTTCACGTTGATCAGCGCGTAGTTGCGCAGATACGTCATGTCGTAGCGGTCATTCGGCGAGACGAGGTTCACCCCCATCACGAGCGTCGGCGCCGCTTTCACGACGGTGACGCCGAGCCGTTGCACATCTTCCGGCAGGCGCGGCAGCGCCTGTTGCACACGGTTCTGCACGAGTTGCGTCGCGAGGTCCGGATTGGTGCCGAGCCTGAAGGTGACGGTGGTCGTCATGTTGCCGTCGCTATTGGCCTGCGACTGCATGTACAGCATGTTTTCGACACCGTTGATTTTCTCTTCGAGCGGCGACGCGACCGTTTCCGCGATCACCTTCGGGTTCGCGCCCGGATACTGCGCGCGGACCACCACGGACGGCGGCACGACTTCCGGATACTCCGAAGTGGGCAGTATCGACAGCGCGATGATGCCGCCAAGCAGGATGATGACCGACAGCACACCCGCGAAGATGGGCCGGTCGATAAAGAATCTGGAGATGTTCATGATGGGCTTCCCGGGTCAGGCCGTCGGGCGCGTTATGAAGCGGACTTCGCCGCGTCGCTCATCGACACGGCGTGCGGGGTGACGCTGTCGCCCGGACGGGCGCGCTGGATGCCGTTCACGACGATCCGCTCGCCGGCGTCGAGACCGGAGGCGACCGCGCGCAAGTTGCCATGCAGGCCGCCGAGCCGGATTTCGCGGTACTGGACCTTGTTCGATGCATCGACGACCAGCACGTATTTCTTTGCCTGATCGGTGCCGATGGCCGCGTCGTCGACGAGAATCGCCGGATGCGGCGCGCCGCCGCCGACCTTCAGGCGGGCATAGAGGCCGGGCACCAGCGTGCCGTCCGCGTTGTCGAAGCTCGCGCGCACGCGGATCGTGCCCGACGACGTATCGAGGCGGTTGTCGACCGACGCGATCTCGCCGTAGCGCGAGTAGCCGGTTTCGTCGGCAAGGCCGAGCGACACCGGCACCTTCGCGTTGCGCTCGTGCCCGAGGTATTGCAGATAGGTTTGTTCGTCGACGTCGAACGATGCGTAGATCGGCGACACGGAGACGAGCGTGGTGAGCACCGGTGCATTGGCGCCCACCGATACGACGTTGCCGGGCGTCAGTTCCGCACGCGACACGCGGCCGGAGACCGGCGCGGCGATGGTCGTGTAACCGAGGTTGACCTGCGCTGCTTCGAGCGCGGCCTGTGCGGCTTTTACGCCGGCATCGGCTACGCGCGACGCGTTCTGCTTTTCGTCGTAGTCGCGTTTCGCGATCGCATTGTCGGCGAGCAGCCGATCGGCGCGGGCGGCGTCGGTCGACGTGTAGAGAGCGCGTGCTTTCGCGGCGGCGAGTTGCGCGGCGGCGCGGTCGACTTCAGCCTGATACGGACGCGGATCGATCGTAAACAGCGCGTCGCCTTTCCTGACCAGCGCGCCGTCCTTGAAGTGCACCGCGACGATCGTGCCGGGGACGAGCGGGCGCACGTCGATATGGTCGATGGCTTCGAGGCGGCCCGAATAGCTCTGCCAGTCGGTAATCGATTCATTCAGCACGGTGGCGACGTCCACTTGCGCAGCCGGCGGCGGCGCATCCGCCGCACGGGCGCTGGAGACGGGACCGGCATCGCGCTCATGCAGCATGAGGCCGATTCCCGCGGCGGCGCCGGCGACGAACAGCGCACCGATTGCAACAGAGAGCCGTTTGCGGTTTTTCGAGTTATTCGACATGACTAGTGATCCTGAATAAATGGAACTGTTTCGTAACGCGTGGTTGATGAGCGAACTCAGCCAGCCGCCGCGGGAAGGCCGTTGCACAGCCAGTCGGCAACGGTCTCAAGCGTTGGCAGCAGTATGGTTGACGCCTTGACGGTGATAAAGATGGCGGCCGGCGACGCTTTGTATCCTCGCCGGATACAGTCAGGGCGCCGGGTCGAAGTGCCGGCGCAGGAACGCCGTGACGTCGTCGAGGACCGGCGCGTGGGTGATCAGGTCGTCGTGTGCGATGCCGGCGTGGCGGGTGACTTGTACCGGCACGCCTGCGGAAATCAGTTCTTTTGCATAGGCCTCGCCGTCGGCGCGCAGCGCGTCGTGCTCGGCGCTCGCGATCAGTGTCGGCGGCAATGCGTGCAGACGGCACGATTCGAGCGGCGCCGCGTACGGGTGCATCCGTTGTGCGGCGTGCGGCAGATACGCGCGATAGTGGCGCGCACAACGTTGCGCGCGGAGCGCCGCGTTCGAAGCCGGCGCGTCCGTCAGACGAGTCAGGCTTGGGTCGAGCAGCGGACCGAGCAGCGCCTCTGCGGCGAGTTTGTACGTACCGCGGTCGCGTGCGATGGCGGCAAGCGCAGCGGCGACGTTGCCGCCCGCGTCATGACCGACTGCGGCGATTCGGCATGGATCGATACGCAGCATGCGCGCGTAGGCGGCTGTCCATTCGAATGCGAGGTAAGCGTCTTCGACCGCGGCGGGAAAGGGAAACGCGGGCGCGAGCGAGTAGCCGACCGCGACGACGAACGCGGGCAACCGTTGCGCGAGCAACGAGGCCGGTTGGTGTGCGTCGTCGATGCTGCCGCCGACAAAACCGCCGCCGTGGAAATAGAGCACGGCGGGGAGCGGCGTCGGCTTGCGTGCGCGAGGGCGATAGGTGCGCAGCGTGATGTTTTGCCGATGCCCGTCAATGGTGACGTCGTCGATTTGCAGCGGCGCGTCGGAGGAGAAGGCTTGCACGGTGTGGCGAATGCGATGCGAATGTCGATGCACGCATTGTCCGTCCGCTGCCTGTGCAGATCATCACCGCCATACCGATAAGACAATTCGGTCAGAGCGAAATGTCCGCATCCTGTGACGCGGTATGAGCCGATGCGGCCGTTGTGCGCGCGTCTGCATCCGCGTTCAGGTATTGCGTGATCGAGGCGGGCAGCGCGTCGTTTCTGCGCAGCAGATAGCAGCGTTCGAACACTTCCGCGATCCAGTCGACGAATACGCGCACTTGCGGCGACAGGTGTCGGTGCTGCGGATATACAGCGGAAATGGGCAGCGATGTCGGCCGCCATTGGGGCAGCACTTCGACCAGTTCGCCTCTTTGCAGGTGGCGCAATGCCATGAAATGCGGAATCTGGATCAGGCCATGGCCGGCGATTCCGCATTGCAGATACGCGTCGCCGTCGTTCGCGGCGAGCTTCGAGTGCATGCGCACGTCGACGGGCTTGCCGTCGACCACGAAGTCCATCTCGACAATGCGGCCGTTGCGGCTCGAGAAGTAGTTCACCGCGACGTGTTGCTCGAGGTCTTCGAGTGTCGCGGGCATGCCGTGATGCGCGAGGTAAGCGGGACTCGCCACCGTCACGAATTCGGATGTGCCGACACGCCGCGCGACGAGCGTCGAGTCCTGCAAAGGGCCCATGCGGATTGCACAGTCGACGCTGTCGGCGACGAGATCGATCGGCTTGTCGCCGACGCCCAGCATCAGGTCGATGTCCGGGTAGCGCGTGTGGAAGTCGTCGAGCACCGGCACGATCACCATGCGGCCGATCGCGCCGGGCATGTCGACTTTCAAACGGCCGCGCGGCGCGCGCGACGTTTCAGCCAGCGCGTGTTCCGCTTCTTCGATATCGGCAAGGATGCGCGCGCAACGTTCGTAGTATGCGGCGCCGTCGGGCGTGAGGCTGATGCGGCGTGTCGTGCGGTTCAGCAGGCGGACCTTGAGAAACGCTTCGAGGTTCTGGATGATCGTCGTGACTGAAGAGCGGGTCATGTCCAACGCGTCGGCGGCGCCCGAGAAGCTGTTCAGATCGACGACGCGTGTGAAGACCTGCATGGCCTGGAGTTTGTCCACGTTTTATTCCTCCACGGAGCTTGCACGCAGCGAAAGGGTTCTGATTGCGCCGGCTAACTGTTCGATGTAACGGTCTTGCAGGTTTGCTTCGGCCAATGCGGCTTCGAGATCGAGCACGTAGTCCTGATTGGTGCCGACATGGCCGCGCGCGGCGGCGATCAACGGGGCGACCGTGTGGACCGATGCGTCGGACTGGTAGTGCGGCTGCCGGCGATCGGCGACGAACACGATCGCATGCGTGCGCGTGCCATCGGCGAACGTGACCGGCGCCCATGTCGGCCGATAGGAGCCCGCGACCATTTCGCGAACCCAGATGAGGCGCAGTTCTTCGCTTGCTGATTCCGGCGCAAGCCTGAGCGCGACGCCTGCCGCGCTGCCGCCGGGTTCGAGGGCGAGCATGCGGCCGGGCGCGTCCGGACTGGCGCGGCCGGCGACAAGGCGGATGCAGAAGCTGCGATGCCAGTCGTACAGGGTGGCGGGCGCTCGGGTATCGAAGTGAATCAGCGGGTTCCACATCAGGGAGCCGTAGGCGAAGATCCAGACCGGGCCGATACCGGGGCGCTGCGCTAGCGTAGCTTCGAGCGAGGCTTCAATGCGGGCGGCGCTCCATAGCGACTCCGCGGGGAGGTCGCGGAAGCTATCGAGGTAGGCACCGGAGCGAAGGGCGTCGCGTGACAGCATGGCGGGTCGGCTTACGGTAATGAGTGAGGGTGTCAGGGCGCCGGAATAGGCCGGCATCCGGCACCTTGTTCATGCCGACAGTATCCGTACGGCCCGAGCCGAGATAAACCCGCCGGGCGGAAACGCTTCGTCGCCGGCGCGGCGACAATGGCGCAGCGTCAGCCCGCGTCAGCGAAACGCATCGGCCGTGTGAGGGCGCGTCGCCATCAGATCGCACACCATCAACGCGAGCAGCACCGCAGGCACGGCCAACGGAAACCAGAAACGGTGTATGAGCACGGCGCCGGCGGCCGCGCCGATGCCATAGCTGAGCCACGCGAAACCCGGCATCAGCACTTCTTTCAGTTCCGGCCGCTGTGTTGCCGATTGTGATTGACCCGTGCGAGGCGCGTGCCGTGCGGAGGGGATCAGATAGCGGCCGACCAGCGCATCGGAGAACTTCAGCAAGTTGCTGGTCACCACGATTGTCTGTAGCGACACGCCGCCGAACCGCGAGATCGTCTCGCCCTGCATCGCCATCGAGAACACGAGCAGCGGCAATTCGAGCATCGGTTGCGCGGGATGCAGCAGACGTACGAAGCCTGCGACGATCAGCAGTGCCGCCATCAGCAGCAGTTCGAGCGGCGGCCGGCGCAAATGCCAGCGTACGAGGCTCGCCAGGATGCCGCCGATAAAGAACAGTCCGACCGTGAGGCCGATCGTGCCGAACAGCGCCCATTGCGCTTTCGCGAATGTGAGGCCGAACTGGACCGTGTTGCCGGTCATGATGCCCGGATAGATTCCGCTGAAGTCGCTGAATCCGATCGCTTCGACGTAGCCTGCGATTGCCGATAATCCGGCGACATGCCGCAGCAGGGCGAGTAAGGATGTTTCGGCAGGCGTGCTCATCGTGCGATGCTGGAATGGTGAATTGCAGGGAGTGCGATGAATGCGCGCGGCAATGGATGCATGACTCTCTTCGAGACGGTTTGAACGGTATCGAGCGGCATTTGTTAGTGCTGTTGCGATGGGCCAGGCGTCGCAAGTGTGCTCAAACAGATCGACGCTGCAGTGCATTTAGTGTGTGATTGATGCGACTGGTTCAGATTGATTTGAGGCGAGCATTGATGCGGTTGTTGCGGGTGAGATACGAAGGACTGACGGTTATCCGCGTGCGTCAGCGAGATGAAGGAGATCAGGTGCTGTCCGACAGGTTTGCCGGTCACCGTTGCGGCGACAATCCAACAATCCAACAATCCGACAATCCGGCACCCCGCCATCCTGTCGCGCATCAACGCGCGGACGCATCCATGTCGTTCGGGCCGGCCAGCAGAGACCGCTCCGGCACGTCGATTTCGATTCTGAACCCGGCGCCCGGTGTGCTGTGAAATGCGATGCTGCCTTCGAGCTGCCGCACGCGTTCGCGCATGCCGAGCAGGCCGAACGATCGCGCGTTGGGCGCGGCGTCGAGTTGCGCGCCGACGCCGTCATCGACGATCGTGATCGAGCATCCGGCACCGGTACGCACCACGTCGACGTCCACCGTGCGCGCGCGTGCATGCCGCGCGACATTGGTGAGTGCTTCCTGAACGATGCGGAAAATCGTCGTGGCCGAGAATTCGGCGATATCGCCGGCGTTTTCGGAAATCCGCACGGTCGCTCGCACGCCGTAACGGCGGGTAAAGTCGTCGGCGAGCCAGTCGAGCGCCGCGCACAGGCCGAGGTCGTCGAGCAGCGGCGGACGCAGGTCCGCCGCGATGCGCCGCAGCGATGCGGCCATCGCGTCGATCTGCGCCTGCAATTCATGCGTTTCGCCGAGTGGTGCGGCCGGCTCGTCGCGCGTTTTCAAGCGTGCTTCAAGCAGTGCGACGCTCATTTTCAGCGCGGTCAGCTGTTGCCCGAGGTCGTCGTGCAGTTCGCGCGCGATGCGCTTCTGTTCGTTTTCGCGGGCGACCTGCATCTGCGTCGACACTTCGCTCGCCCGTTCGAGCGCGGCGAGCCGCATGCGCTCGGTCATGTCGCGCGTCACTTTCGCAAAGCCGCGCAGCACGCCGGATTCGTCGCGCACCGCGGAGATCACGACATTCGCCCAGAAGCGCGAGCCGTCGCGCCGCACGCGCCAGCCTTCGTCTTCGACGCGGCCCGCGGCGCCGGCCAGTTCGAGCTCGCGCGCCGGCTTGCCGGCCGCGATGTCGTCCGGCGTATAGAAAGCCGAGAAGTGGCGCCCGATGATTTCGTCCGGTGCATAGCCTTTGATGCGCTGCGCACCGGTGTTCCAGCTCGTCACGTGGCCGTCCGGATCGAGCATGAAGATCGCGTGGTCGTGCACCGCTTCGATCAGCAGGTGATGACGGTCTTCAATTGCGATTTCGGGTAGCGGCGCCGGCTGGTCGCCGGGCACGCGCTCGTTCGATGAAGCCATCGGCCAGGTTCTCCGCGAGGTTCGCCGCGACGTGTGCCGCGAAGTTTTCGCCGCGCTTGCGCCGGGTACGTGCGAACGAGTCGGACTCGCCAGATCGATGGAAGCCGGTTCGCACAGCGCAATCGTTGCCGCCCGGTCGCCGACCGGGCATCCGTATTATCGGTGCAGCGGCGCAAAGAAGGAAATTCGGCTGGGAAAGGCCCGTGCGGCGGGGCTTCGGGATGGAAGAGGGGAGACTGCCGCGGTGCGCGGCGCAAGCGCGCGTACGGGCCCGGCGAACCGGCGGGGCGGGTGTCCCGCTTGCCGCGCTAGCGGGTGATACGGGTGCCGGCGCGGGCCGCCACCATATCGTCGATCCGTTCGAGCGAGCCGATCACCGCCGCACGGCCGGTCTGCTCGGCGAATTCGCAGGCCGCGGCCACCTTCGGCTCCATCGAGCCGGCGGCGAACGCGGCTTTGCTCAGTTTTTCGCGCAGTTGCGCGGCGCTCGCGTTGCTTAGCGCGCGCTGCTGAGGCGTGCGCCAGTCGAGATACACCGCGTCGACGTCGGTCGCGATAACGAGCAGGTCGGCGTCGAGTTCGCGGGCGAGCAGCGCACTCGCCAGATCCTTGTCGATCACGGCTTCGACGCCGCTGCAGGCGCCTCCGTCGGCATCGCGCACGATCGGGATGCCGCCGCCGCCCGCCGCGATCACCACCGCGTCGTGTTCGAGCAGCCAGCGCAGCGGCTGCGGTTCGACAAAGCGCAGCGGCCGCGGTGACGGGACCACGCGCCGCGACCCCGCGCCGTCGGGCGCGATCTGCCAGCCTTCGCGTGCGGCGAGACTGCGCGCTTCTTCATGCGAATAGAGCGGGCCGATCGGCTTGGTCGGGTGCTGAAACGCCGGATCGGCCGCATCCACTTCGACGCGCGTGAGCAGCGTCGCGACCGCGCGGTCGGGCGGCAGCGCGTTGGCCAGCTGCTGTTCGAGCAGATAGCCGATCATGCCCTCCGATTCCGCGTCGAGCACGTCGAGCGGCATCGAGCCGGGCACGCCGGGCGCCGCGGCCTGCAGCGCGAGCAGGCCCACTTGCGGGCCGTTGCCGTGCGCGACGATCAGCTGATTGCCGCCGGCGATCTTCGCAATCTGCCGCGCGGCGGCGCGAATATTGGCAAGCTGGTTGGCCGCGGTCAGCGGCTCGGCGCGACGCAACAGTGCGTTGCCGCCCAGTGCGACGAGAATGCGCATCCTGTGGCTCCTCGCCGCGTCAGCCGAGCGTCGCGACGAGCACCGCCTTGATCGTGTGCATGCGGTTTTCCGCCTGCGAGAACACGATCGACGCGTCGGATTCGAACACTTCGTCGGTCACCTCCATCTCGGTCAGGCCGAAGCGTTCGTGAATGTCGCGCCCGGTTTCCGTTTCGAGATTGTGGAATGCCGGCAGACAGTGCATGAAGCGCGTACGCGCGTTGCCGGTCGCGCGCATCAGTTGCGCATTGACCTGGTACGGTTGCAGCAGACGGATGCGATGCCCCCAGACGTCGGCCGCTTCGCCCATCGACACCCACACGTCGGTGTACACGAAGTCGACGCCCGCGACCGCTTCGTGCGGCTCGTCGAGCAGCTGGATGCGCGCGCCGGTGCTTTGTGCGAGGCGCCGCATCTGCGTGACGAGCAGTTCCGACGGCCAGAGTTCGCGCGGCGCCGCGATGCGCACGTCCATGCCCATCTGCACGCCGCCGATCAACAACGAGTTGCCCATATTGAAGCGTGCGTCGCCGAGATAGCAGAACGATAGCTGCGACAGCGGCTTTTCGCCGAACTCGCGCATCGTCAGCAGATCGGCGAGCACCTGGGTCGGATGAAACTCGTCGGTCAGGCCGTTCCACACCGGCACATGCGAAAAGCGCGCAAGTTCCTCGACCATGTTCTGATGAAAGCCGCGATACTCGATGCCGTCGTACAGCCGGCCGAGCACACGCGCGGTGTCCTTCAGCGATTCCTTGCGGCCGAGCTGCGAGCCCGACGAATCGATATACGTGACGTGTCCGCCCTGATCGTGCACCGCCACTTCGAATGCGCAGCGCGTACGCGTCGACGTTTTTTCGAAGATCAGCGCAATGTTCTTGCCGGAGAGTCTCGGCACTTCGGTGCCCGCGTATTTCGCGCGCTTCAGTTCGGCGGCGAGATCGAGCAGGAAGCGGATGTCGCGCGGGCTGAAGTCCTGCATGTTCAGCAGGCTGCGGTTACGGAGATTGAATGACATGAAAGCCTCGATGGTCGTTTCGTTGAGTGCTGCTTCCTCGCGCGGATTCGTCTGCGCGGCGCGCGTCCGGGTGGCATGCGTCAGCGCGGCGCGCGTCAGAGCGGCAGCGGATCGCGTTCGAGCGGACAGGTCATGCAGTGACCGCCGCCGCGGCCGCGGCCGAGTTCGCTGCTCGGAATCGTGATCACCTCGACGCCGGCCTTGCGCAGCAGCGTGTTCGTATAGACGTTGCGGTTGTACGCGACCACTACGCCCGGCGCGAGCGCGATCACGTTGTTGCCGTCGTCCCATTGCTCGCGTTCGGCTTCCCACAGGTCGCCGCCGGTCGCGACCGTGCGCAGCGCGGCGAGGCCGAGCGCGTCGGCGAGCACTTGCAGGAACGGCCGGGTTTCCTCGCGCACGTCGAGCTCGCCGTCGCGTTCGCCCGGACGCAGGCTGAAGCTGCGGATGCCGTCGACGATCTCCGGAAAGACCGTGACCAGATCGCGGTCGCAGAACGTCAGCACGGTGTCCAGATGCATCGCGCCGCGCGAGCGCGGCAGCTGCGCGGCGATCACGCGCGTGATGCCCTTGCCGTCCCGGGTCTTGCGCGCAAACAGCGCGCGCGCCAGTTGCGCGACGCCTTGCGGCGACGTGCGCTCGCCCATGCCGATCAGCACGAGTTCGGGTGTGAGCGGCATCACGTCGCCGCCTTCGAGCGTGCCGTACGGCGCCGCGTTGTCCGGGTCGCCGAACCAGATCGGCGCGGTGCCTTCGAAGAACGGGTGAAACCGGTAGATCGCCGCGGCGAGCAGCGTTTCCTGGCGCCGCGCCGGCAGTACATCGAGCCGAATGCGACGCCATCGTTGATCCAGCAGCTGTAGTCGCGCGTGAACATCGCGTTGGGCAGCGGCGCGAGCAGAAAGCCGTCGCGCGCGACGCACGGTGCGGTCAGCCCCGCTGCGGGAAACGGCAATTCGTTCACGACGAGGCCGCCCATCATGCGCGTCGCGAGCTCGGCGGGCTTCATTTCGTCTAGCCACGGGCGCAGTTGCGCGGCGATCTCCGCGTCGACGCGCGCGGGCGTCAACTGCTGGTCCAGCAGCCATTCGCGCGCGGCGTCCGACTGCAGCGTTTCGGCCAGCAGATCGTGGACGTCGAACACTTCGATATCGTGTTCCTGCATCGTGTTGACGAACGCGAAGTGATCGGTCTTCGCCTGCGCGACCCACAGCACGTCGTCGAACAGCAGTTCGCCGCAGTTGAGCGGCGTGAGCCTCGCCTGCGCGAGACCGGGCCGCGACACCAGCACCTTGCGCAGCGTGCCGACTTCCGAAAAAACGCCGAATCCCATCGCGAATCTCCCAGTAGCATCAAAGACCGAGGCGGCCGGTCGCGAGCAGGAATGCCGCGACGGCGGCCAGCGCGAGCAGCGCGATCAGCAACACGAGCTCGAACGGACGGAACAGCGTCGCGCGGCGCGCGCGTTTCGCCCATGCATAGAACACGACACCCGGCGCATAGAGCAGCGCGCTCAGCAGCAGGTATTTCGGGCCGGCCGCATACAGCAGCCAGCAGCAGTACAGCGTTGCGAGGCCGGCGATCAGCAGGTCGCGGCCGCGCGTGCGGTCGCCCGCTTCGTAGCCGTCCGCGCGCAGCGCGATCAGCGATGCATAGGCGGCCGAGAACAGATACGGCACGAGGATCATCGACGTCGCGAGCGAGATCAGCGCGAGGTAGGTCGCGTTCGACACGAGCGTCAGAATCAGGAACAGCTGGACCAGCCCGTTCGTCACCCAGAGCGCGGCCACCGGCACGCCGCGCGCGTTTTCACGCGCGAGAAACTTCGGCATCACGCCGCCCGCCGCGGGCGTGAACAGCGTTTCGGCGGCGAGCAGCGTCCATGCGAGCAGCGCGCCGCCCACCGACACCAGCAGACCGATGCCGATCAGCACCACGCCCCACGCGCCGACCGCTTTCGCGAGCACGCCCGCCATCGACGGGTTTTTCATCTGCGCGAGCTCCGGCTGGCCGACGATGCCGAGCGACAGCAGCGACACCGCCATCAGCAGCGCGAGCACGACGATAAAGCTGAGCACGGTTGCGCGGCCGATGTCCTGGCGGTGCTGCGCACGCGCCGACAGCACGCTCGCACCTTCGATGCCGATAAACACCCATACCGTGACCAGCATCGTGCTTTTCAACTGTTCGATCACGCCGGGCAGCTTCGCATCGCCCCAGAAGTCGGTGCGGAACTGGACGCCGTGAAACGCGGCGGCGGCGAGCACCACGAACAGCAGCAGCGGCACGATCTTCGCGGCGGTGGTCAGCGCGTTGACGATCGCGGCGCTGCGCATGCCGCGCAGGATCATCGCGTGCATGACCCACAGCGCGATCGATGCGCCGACGATGGCCGCACGCGTGTTGCCGTCGCCGAAGATCGGAAAGAAGTAGCCGAGCGTGCCGAATACGATGACGAGGTAGCCGACGTTGCCGATCCACGCGCTGACCCAATAGCCCCATGCGGAGTTGAACCCGACGAACTCGCCGGCGCTCGCGCGCGCATACGCGTAGATGCCGTTGTCGAGTTCGGGTTTGCGCAGCGCGAGCGTCTGGTAGCACAGCGACAGCATCAGCATGCCGGCGCCGGTGATCAGCCAGCCGAGCAGGATCGCGCCGGCGCTGGCGCCGGCGGCCATGTTCTGCGGCAGCGAGAAGATGCCGCTGCCGATCATCGAGCCGATGACGAGCGCGGTCAGTAACGGCAGCGGCAGTTTGCGCGGCTGCGCGGCGGTGGCCGGTACGCCTTGCGTGTTCTGCGCGGGCTGCGCAGCGGGCGTGCCGCTCAGATGTTCTGCGGGATGGCTCATGATGAAGCTCCGCGTGGTGAGGAATCTTGAATAAGAGTCTTGATTAAGTCACGGCGGTGCGCCGTGCCCGTTGACGCAGATCAGCGTTCGCTCAGGAAGCCGGGCGCTATCGGCCGGTCGCCCGGCAGTTCGCCCGGCTGTTCGCGCGACTGGCGTTCGGCGACGAGCTTCGCGAGCGCCGCGGACGCGAGCCGTACGCGCAGCGTGTCCGCGCGGCTCGTCACGATGATCGGCAGGCGCGCGCCGAGCACCAGCCCGGCCGCATCGGCGCCGGCCAGATACATCAGCTGTTTCGCGAGCAGATTGCCGGCTTCGAGATCCGGCACGAGCAGGATGTCCGCGTGGCCCGCGACGGTCGACTCGATGCCTTTGGTTCGCGCCGCCGCGAGGCTGATCGCGTTGTCGAACGCGAGCGGGCCGTCGACGATGCCGCCGCTGATCTGGCCGCGCGCGGCCATCACCGCGAGCGCCGCGGCATCGACGGTGGACGGCATGCGCGGATTGACGGTTTCGACGGCCGCGAGCACCGCGACGCGCGGCGTATCGACGCCCATCGCGCGCAGCAGGTCGATTGCGTTCTGGCAGATGTCGCGTTTCTGTTCGAGCGTCGGCGCGATATGGATCGCCGCGTCGGTAATCACAAGCGGTTTCGGATACGCGGGGATGTCCATCGCGTACACGTGGCTGATGCGCCGCTCGGTGCGCAGCCCCGACGATGATGCGACCACCGCGGCGAGCAGTTCGTCGGTGTGCAGGCTGCCTTTCATCAGCGCCGCGACCTTGCCCGCCGCGCCGAGCTCGACCGCGCGCGCGGCCGCCGCATGGCTGTGCTCGACCGCGTCGATCTCGATGCCGTCGAGGCTCACGCCAGCCGTGTCGGCTGCCGCGCGAATCTTCGCTTCCGGGCCGATCAGCAGCGGGTCGAGCAGATGTTCGTCGCGTGCCTCCACCGCGGCGCGCAGCGCCTGCGGCGAACAGGGATGCACGATCGCGGTGCGCAGCGGCGGCCGCGCGCGCGCCGCGCGAATAAACGCGTCGTAGCGGTCGTGGCGGCGCACCGCGACATCCGGCGCCGGCATGCGCGGCCACACAATCGGGCTGGCCGGCGCGATCACTGTCGCGACGCCGCGCAGCACGGTTTCGCCGCGCTGGTTCGTGCACTGTGTATCGAGCAGCACGATGCGCTTTTCCGGCCGCTTTTCGGCGACGCTGACGGTCGCTGTAATCGTGTCGCCGGGCACGACCGGATGCCTGAATTCGAGCGTCTGGTCGAGGTAGATGGTGCCCGGTCCCGGCAACTGCGTGCCGAGCACCGCGGAGATCAGCGCGCCGGTCCACATGCCGTGCACGACGATGTGGCCGAACATGTCTTGCGCGGCGAACGCGGCGTCCATATGCGCCGGGTTCATGTCGCCGGACGCGGCCGCGAACAGCGCGATATCGTCGCGCTGCACGGTGCGCACGAGCGAAGCCATTTCGCCGACTTTCAGTTCGTCGAACGGGCGGTTGTGCAACAGCGAGTCGTTCATGCCGGTCTCCTATTGCTGGAACACGTAGGTGCCGGGTGCGGCGGCGAGCACGGGCTGCGCGACGCCGGGCAAGCCGATGCGCGGCGGCGCGACGCTCTGCGCGGACGAATGCGCGGCGAGCCACGCGTGCCATGCGGGCCACCACGAGCCGTCGTGCGGCGCGGTCGCGGCGAGCCAGTCGTCCGGGCCGATGTGCAGATCGTCTGCCGCTTGCGCGCGCATCCGGAAATGCCGGTGCGGATGCCCGGGTTCGCTGACGATGCCCGCGTTATGGCCGCCGCTCGTCAGCACGAAGGTGATGGCGGTATCGGTCAGATAGTGGATCTTGTAGACCGAACGCCATGGCGCGATGTGATCGCGCTCGGTGCCGACGACGAACATCGGCACGCGGATATTGCCAAGTTCGACCGGGCGGCCATCCACTTCGTAGCGCGCGCACGCGAGGTCGTTGTCGAGGAAGAGCTTGCGCAGGTACTCCGAGTGCATCCGGTACGGCATGCGGGTCGCGTCGGCGTTCCATGCCATCAGGTCGTTCGCGGATGTGCGTTCGCCGAGCAGATAGTCGTGCACGACGCGCGACCAGATCAGGTCGTTCGACTGCAGCAGCTGGAACGAGCCGGCCATCTGGTTTGCGGCCAGATAGCCGCGCTCCCACATCATGCTTTCGATGAAATAGACCTGGCTGTCGTCGATAAAGAGTTGCAGTTCGCCCGGTTCGGTGAAGTCGGTTTGCGCGGCGAACAGCGTGACCGATGCGAGCCGGTCGTCGCGCGCATTGGCCATCGCGGCTGCCGCGACCGCGAGCAGCGTGCCGCCGAGGCAATAGCCGGTCGCGTGAATCCTGCGATCGGGGACGATCTGGGAGATCGCGTCCAGCGCGGCCATCACGCCGAGCGTGCGGTAGTCGTCGAAGCCGAGATCGCGGTCGTCCTCGTCGACGTTGCGCCACGAGATGCAGAACACCGTATGGCCGGCGTCGACCAGATAGCGGATCAGCGAATTGTGCGGCGATAGATCGAGGATGTAGTACTTCATGATCCACGCGGGCACGATCAGCACCGGCTCCGCGCTGACCGCGGCGGTACTCGGGCTGTACTGGATCAGCTCGATCAGCCGGTTGCGGTACACGACGCTGCCCGGTGTCGCGGCGAGATCCTTGCCGACCTCGAAGTGCTCGATGCCCGCGGGCGGGCGGCCTGTCGCGCTGCGCGACAGGTCGTCGAGCGCGTTGCGTACGCCTTGCACGAAATTCATGCCGCCGCTTTCGAACGTGCGCCGCACGACATCCGGGTTGGTTGCCGCGAAGTTCGCCGGTGCGAATACGTCGAGCCATTGCCGTGTGGCGAACGATACGACGTCTTCGTGATGCCGCGTGGTGCCCGGCACATCGCGGGTCGCGGCGTTCCACCATTGTTCGTTCAGCTGGAATGCGTACTGCCACAGCCGGAACGGTTCGTTCTGCCACGACGGCGAGGTGAAGCGGCGATCGTCGGACGATACGGGTTCGGGCGGGGTGGCGCCGGGCAGTGCGTAGCTCGGCCAGCCGTATGCGAGGAGCGCGCGCGCCTGCTCGAGTGCGAGCGCGGCGAGTTCCATGCGCTTGCCGGGTGCGGCGGCGAGGTGGATCAGCCAGTCCGCCAGCGCGAGCGTCAGCGCGGCCGGCGACAGGCCGCCGGTCATCCGCGCGATCAGTGCTTCTTTCGCGTAATCGAGCGTGCGGTAGGGGTTGGGTGGTTGCGTCGCGGGGAGGGCGCGCGCAGGCGGTGCGGCGGCGGGCTGCGTTTGCGCGAGAGCAAGCGGTGCGATCGTCGCGCCGGCCGTCGCGGTTTGGGCGCCGGCGGCCACACGTTTCAGGCGTACGTTCATCGGGCTTCCTTGAAGTCGGGTCGAACTCGAACGGCAACCGTGCGGCGGCGCGAAATGTTGCGTCGTGCGTCGTGCGCGAAGTCGTGAACGCGTGATGCCGTTCCCGCCATGCGATGCGTTGCGCAGCACGTCGAATTCACTCTTACACACGCATTCGCGCGCGATGCTGATTTGCATCAAGCGCGGCGGGGTTTGAATTCGCGAGGACGTCGCGCGCACAAAAGCGGAATGCGGCGGCGCACGCCGTTGACCCATGTCAAGCCGCCGCGCGCTGGAGAGCGGAAGATAAAACACAAGGCTCGCAGGAGCCCGACCGAATGCCTCAGCACCCGGCACTGACGAATGTGCCGGTGCGACCGCCGAAACCGCGACAGGTGCGACCCATGAGGACCTGTCGCGACCCATGGAAGACACCGCCATGCGCGCACTCGACATCATGACTACGCCGGTCGTGACCACCACGCCGGACACGACGATCCACGAAGCGGCGAAACTCCTTGCGGATCACCGCATCAGCGGCATGCCCGTGCTCGACGCGGCCGGCAATGTGGTCGGCATCATCAGCGAAGGCGACCTGCTGCATCGCGTCGAAACCGGCACCGATGCCGGACGCCGTTCGTGGTGGCTCGATTTCGTCGCCGGCACGCGCGAGCTGGCCGCCCGATATGTGAAAGAGCACGGCCACAAGGTCGGCGACGTGATGAGCGAAAACGTGATCTCGATACACGAAAGCACGCCGCTCAAGGAAATCGCGGACCTGCTCGAGCGGCATCGCATCAAACGCGTGCCGGTGCTGAGAGAGGACAGGCTGGTTGGCATCGTCAGCCGCTCGAACCTGATTCGCGCGCTTGCGGCCCTCTCGCAACCCGACACGGATGCGGATTCTTACGACGATGCCGCGCTGCGCGATGCGATCGTCGCCGCGCTTGCCGGCTATCGCTGGGCGTTGCCGAAGGGTTCGGTATTCGTGAAGGACGGCATCGTGCATCTGTGGGGCGTGATCGAATCGGAGCAGGAGGGGCGGGCGATCTGCGTCGCGGCGGAACGCGTGTCGGGCGTGAAGGGCGTCGAGAGCCATCTGGCGTTTCCGGTCGTCATTCCGGCGATGTGAGGCGGACGAGGACCGGCGCCGGCATGCGCGATTGCCGCGTAAGCAACGGCCGGCGAGCAAAACAGAACACGTTAGACAAGCGGTGGTGAAGCGGCGGCAAAGCGGCCGGCGACAACACTGTTGCGGCGCCGGCGGCGAGCGTGCCCGCGTGCGCCGCGAGCGAGGAGTCCCCATGGGAGTCGGCATGCAAATCGTTTATCTCGGCTTTGCCGGCTCGCGCGCGCTCGAAGGCGAAGCAGGCGCGCAACTGGTGCGGCTCGAACGCTACAGTGCGATTCTGTCCGCATGCCGCCTCGCGATCGAGGCGATGCATGCGATCGGTGTGCCGCCGATGTACGATGCGCGGCTCGATCTGCGGCTGCTCGCGTGCGCGGACCGGTTCAGACCGGTTGCGCGCTGTTCGCATGAGAACGCTCAGGAGGCGATACGCCGCGCGTTCGACGCGGCCGAGCGCGAATTGCAGACGATTGCCGGACAGATGACCGGGCAGATGGCGACGGCACCCGCGCGGAGCACGGATGGGCGCGGCGATTGAGTGCAGACGAGAGCGGACGAGGTCAGACGCGCACAGACGCGCACAGACACGCCGCGTCTTCGCTACTGCCCCGCCGCTACGTCAACCCGAACGGATTGTCCGGCACGAACTCGTCGTCGGCGAATACGCTGCTTTCCGGCGGTTCGACAGTTTCGTCGATACATTGCACGTGCCACTGACCCTGTACCGCGGCGTGAGGTGCGCACGGATGCCATAACGCGCGTCCGCTTTCGCCTTCGAATGGACCGGCCGATGCGCTCAGGTCCAGCCCTTCGAGCACGCATTGCGACGCGCCGCCGTGCTGCCCCGCGATGCGCGTGTTGCCGCTCGCGCAGCTATAACGGCCCCATTCCGGCAGGTCGATGCCGGCGTGACCTTCGCGCGACCATTTGCGTGCGTGCGTGTCGAGCCACAGAATTGCGTACGTCGACGGCTCGGAGCAGTTGAACGTGTCGAGATGGACGGTGATGCGCATCGCTGGCTCCCTGTTCGGCATGGCGGTCTCGCCCCGGGTGGCGCACAGCGCCCGCACACCCGCGGCGCTGGGTGATCATTGGCTCATCACCCACTGAATCAACGTGTGCGCGTCTTCAGCGGAAAGCGGCGGAGCGTCGCGCTCGGGCGCGAGCGGCATCGCCATATCGCCCCAGTGCGAGCGGCCGCCGACACGCAACTTGTGTTCGAGCATCGACGCCGCGTCGGGCTTGTCGCGATAGCGCTGCGCGATCTGATGAAACGCGGGTGCGAGGAACGGCGCATCGGACGTATGGCAGAACATGCAATGCTGCTGATCGACGAGCGCGGTCGGTTCGTCGCGTTGCGCGGCGGCGAGGTCATATGCGAGCGCCGTCGATGCGGCGATGCAGACCGCGATCAGGCGTTGCGTCGATGAGGTCATGATGCAGGCTCCGTTAAGGAACACTGTAACCTTGGCGAGCCACGCGTTGTTGACGCATGTCAAACGTGCTGACGTTCACGCGTGGCGTGCGGTGCGGCGTAGAGTCTCGAGCATCAGGTGCATCGAATTGGCATGATGAATGCGCGCACCAGCACCACGCCCCGCTGCGGCGCGCATCCGCATCGCAGTCACACCAGCGCGAGCCCTTCCGGATCGACGATGCGAATCTGTTTGCCGCGCGTATCGACGAGCTTGTCGCGCTGGAACCGCGAGAACATCCGGCTGACCGTTTCGAGCTTCATGCCGAGATAGCAGCCGATTTCCTCGCGCGTCATGCGCAGGTGAAACTCCGCGGCCGAATAGCCGAGCGCCTTGAAGCGCTGCGACAGATTGAGCAGAAACGCGGCGACGCGCTGTTCGGCGCTCATCGTGCCGAGCAGCATCATCAGCGACGACTCGCGCACGATCTCGCTGCTCATGATCTGATGCACGTGATGCTGCATCGAGCGGATCTCCCGGCAAACGGTCTCGAGCTGCGCGAACGGAATCACGCAGACCACGCTGTCTTCCAGCGCGATCGCATCGGCGTTGTGATGGCCGGTGCAGACGCCGTCGAGCCCGAGCGCTTCGCCGGCAATCTGAAAACCGGTCACCTGTTCGCGGCCGTCGCGATGCATCACGATCGTCTTGAACGAGCCGGCGCGCACCGCGTAAATGCTCTGGAATTCGTCCCGCGCGCGATACAGCGCGTCGCCGCGCCGCACATGCCGTGTCGAGCAGATCATCGAATCCAGCTTGGCGAATTCCGCGGAGGTCAGGTCGGCCGGCATGCAGACCGCGCGCATCGAGCAGCCCGAGCAGCGCACCGGCGCCGGCCGCTTCGACGGCCTTTCTTCGGCGGACGCTTGGCGCGCGACGCCCGCGCACGGCGTCGCGTCGATCGCACGGATAAAGTGGACGGCCTTCCGCGCCGCGACGGGCAGGGCGGCTGCGGCTTCTTGAACGGTGGCGGTTGACATGCGCGGCTCCTTATTGATCGGCGACGCGCGGCGAACGCGTCAAGGCGAGGTTTTCGATGGTCCGGCAGGCCGCGTCGAACTCGGCGGTCTTGTCGAAGAAGTAATGCGCGCCGGCCGTCTTGCACGCGGCGCGGAACGCAGGCCCGGAATGGTTGGTCAGCGCGATCGTGACGACACACGGCATGGTCTGCGTCAGCGCGGCGATCAGGTCGACGCCGCTGCCGGTGGCCAGCCGCAAATCGACGACCGCGACGTCGGCCCGGCGCTCACGGATCGCCGCGAGCGCCGTGACGCCGTCTTCCGCTTCGCCGACGATCAGCGCGCCGGCAATCGTGCCGAATAGCAGCGCAATCTTGCGGCGCACGGTGGCGGCGTCTTCGACGAGAAAGATCCTGAGGGCGGCGATCGGCTGACTGGTATTCATGCAGACCAGTATCGACGCTGCTATCTCAAAATTAAATCAGTGGCGGTTGAAGTTCGGGTAGGGCGACGAGAAGTGCTGTAGGGGAATTCCTACAGATGGCGTAGTGGCCTGAGCGGGACTCAGGCTTCGTCCATATCCCCGAATAGCTGGTGCCGCATCGCGTAGCGGACCAGCGCCGCTTCGTGCGGCATCTGCATCTTTTCGAGGATGCGCATTTTGTATGTGCTGACGGTCTTCGAGCTCACGCAGAGTTCCTGCGCGATTTCGGTAATCGTCTGACCGGCCGCGATGCGGCGGAACACGTCGAATTCGCGGTCGGAGAGCCGCTGATGCGGTAGTGCCTCCGCCGGTTCGTTCAGGCTTTGCGCGAATCGCTCGGCCATCGCGAGGCTCACGTAGACGCCGCCCGCGGCGATTTTCGTGACCGCGCCGACCAGTTCGGCGCTCGCGCTTTCCTTGGTCAGATAGCCGGATGCGCCCGCTTTGAACGCGCGCACCGCATATTGCTGTTCCGCGTGCATCGTCAGCACGAGGATGCGCAGTTCCGGCAATTCGTCCTTGATCTGCCGGATCAGTTCGATGCCGTGGCGGCCCGGCATCGACAGATCGAGCACGAGCACCTGAGCGGGTGTCGCGCGCACGAGCGCGATCGTCGTCGTGCCGTCGCACGCTTCGCCGGCCACCTCGAAGCCGCTCGCGCCCTGCAGGATGTGGCGCAAGCCGTCGCGTACCACTGCGTGGTCGTCGGCTATCAGTACCTTGATCATGAGTGGTTCTCTTGCTGTTGCACCGCATGGCGCGGAAAGGAAACAGTAAGCGTAAAGCCCTGATCTTTCGCAGTATCGATGTTAACCACTCCGCCCAGCATGTGCGCGCGTTCGCGAATGCCGAGCAGGCCAAACGTTCTGTGGTCGCCCGCGTGCGGCGACTCGCCGGCTTCGTCCGTTCTGTCCGCGTTGTCCGCGTTGTCCGTCGCGTCCGCTTCGTCCGCTTTGTTCTTTGCGTCCGGTCCGTCGATGCGGTGCTGCGCGCCGCGTCCATTATCGGCGACCTGCAGTACGCAGTCGTTGGCGCCGGTGGTCAGGCGCAAGCGCACCTGCGAAGCGTCCGCGTGCCGCGCGACGTTGCTCAATGCCTCCTGCACGATGCGGAAGATCGCGGTGGCCGCTTCGGCGGTGAAGTTCGTGTCTTCCGGTTCGATATGGTGTTCGATGCGGATGCCGTGGCGGTACGTGAAATCGTGCGTGAGCCAGTCGATCGCGGCGATCAGCCCGAGGTCGTCGAGCATCACCGGCCGCAGGTCGGCTGCGATGCGCCGCAGCGACGCGACCGTCGTATCGACGAGCCGGCTCATGCGGTCGAGGCGCACCAGCGCCTGTTCGAGCGGGACGCCCGCGGGCAGCGGGTCGAGCGGCCCGTCGAGCAGCGGCGTAGCCGGCCGTGCGCGCTGCAGCGGCAGCAGCGCCTGTCCGACTGTCGCCAGATCGATCTTCAGCACACTCAACTGCTGGCCGAGATCGTCGTGCAATTCGCGCGCGATGCGGGTCTTTTCCATTTCGCGCGCCTGCTGCAGGTTCGCGGACAGCTCGCGCAATTCCTCGCGCGATTGCTTGAGCGCGCCGTCCGCGCGCACCCGTTCGGTGATGTCGCGCAGGATCACCGTATAAAGCTTGCCGTCGCCGTCGCGAATCTGCGAAATCGACGCTTCGAGCGGAAATTCGTCGCCGTTCGCGCGCAGACCGAACAGCACGAGCTGCTTGCCCATCTGCCGTTCGGACACGCCGGTCGCGCCGAACCGTTCGACGTGCTGCGCGTGCGCGGCCCTGAAACGTTCGGGGATGAAGCGCGACAGCGGCGTGCCGAGCGCGTCCGCGGCCGGTACGCCGAACACGCGCTCGGCCATCGGGTTGAAGTTCACGATGTTCTGCGTGTCGTCGATCGTGATGATCGCCTCCATCGACGCGCGCACGATGCTCATCATCCGCGTCTCGTCGCGGGACGTGTCGACGCTCGCGCGGGCGGCCGCACGGGCATACGCGACGTACAGCGCGAGCGCGGCGAGCACGGTTGCCGCGGCGCATGCGGCCAGATAGGGCGCGGCTGACGCTGCGCCGTCGCTCGCGGCGCCGCAGCCGAACACCGGGAACGCGAGCGTGAGCGCCGAGCCGAGCGCGATCGACGCGCCGACGATCACGCACAGCAGAACGGCCGCGGCCGGGCCGCCTGGCCGCGTGACGATGACGGGGGTCATGCTGGAATCTCCATGCTTATGTGCGGCCATCGGTGGGGTGTCCGGCTGGTCGACCGGAATGCGGCGATCCACCCGTATTGCTGCGCTCGATCAGCCGGCGCCGGCGGATAGCGGGATCGCGATCATGCGGGCGGCGCACGCGGGATTGTGCACTTTTGATTGTGGTACGCCAATATCCAGCGCGCTGCCGCGGTGTGCGGTGCCGCCGTGAGCGGTGAACCGTGAACCGTGAACCGCGAACCGCGAACCGTGAACCGTGAACCGTGAACCGTGAACCGTGAACCGTGAACCGTGAACCGTGAACTGTCCGCAACGTCGGCAGCAAGTATCGCGCCGCCTCGAACGCGCAAGCGCCCACAATGGGCGCCGCTGCATCATGCGTTCGCGGGCCGTGACCTGCGGCCCGCGTCATCGCGCGAGCCGCATGCGCTGCGCGCCGGCAGCGCATCGTTCAGCGCGTCAATGCGACATCAGCACCGGCACCGTCATCGATTCGAGCAGCGTGCGCGTCGCGCCGCCGAGCACGCGTTCCTGCGCCCGCGGATGACCGAATGCGCCCATCACGAGCAGGTCCGCGTGCAGGTCGGCGACGCGGTTCAGCAGCGTCGCGCCGGTGCTCACGCCGGCGACGGCCGGCGTCGTCGAGAACGATGCGCGGATGCCGTGGCGCTCGAGGAACGCGGCCACGTCGATCGACACGGGCGGTTCGCCGTGCGTTCCGTCGCCGTGTGCATGCCGCTCGACCGACTCGATCGTCGCGAAACGCGCACGCCTGATGAGCGGGAGCGAGTCGGACAGTGCGCGCGCCGCTTCACGGCTGCCGTCCCACGCGACCACGACGTTTTCGCCGAGCGTCGCAATCTCGCCCGCATACGGCAGGACGAGCGCCGGGCGGCCGCATTCCATCAACAGGTCTTCGATGAAGTGCCGGGCGACATACGCCGCCGGATCTTCCGGATCGCGCTGGCCGAGCACCAGCAGATCCGCATGGCGCGCGTGCAGCGTCGCGATCTCGACGGCCGGCCCGGGCGGCGCGCGCCATTCGACGCGGTCGCAGCCGGCGCGCTGCGCGGCGTCGTGAAACGCGGTTTGCGCGTGCAATTGCCGTTGCATGTGCTGTTCTTCGAGCGTGGATAGCTGCATGCTGTCGTCCATCCTGAACAGCGGCTGAAACAGGTCCTGGCTCACCACATAGAGCCCGATCAGATGCGCGTCGAAGCGCTGCGCGAGATCGAGCGCGACGGCCACCCGCGCCGCGCAGCGACGGCTATCGTCGATATGGACCAGCAAGGTCTTGTAGCTCATGAGCGTTCCTTTTCTGCGGGGGATGAGGCGGTGTCGCCGCCGTCGGGCAGCAGCGCGCCCGCGGGAATCAGCAGGACCGGGCACGGCGCGTCGCGCACCACCCGTTCCGCGACGCTGCCGAGCACGAGACGCCGGAAGCCGCGGCGCCCGTGCGTGCCCATCACGATCAGATCGGCGTGGCATTCGAGCGCCGACAACTGGATGCGCTGCGCGATGTCTTCGCTGGGCGCCGACGTATCGACGATGCGCGGGTTGCCGTTGATGCGCAGCGTCGCCATCCGGTCGCGCGCGTCGGCGATCACGCGTTCGCCGTCGTCGCGCAGCGCGTCGCGCAACGGCACTGGATTGAAGCCGGGCGTGCCGAACGCGATGCCCGGCATATCGATCACGTAAAGCGGGTGCAGCAGCGCCTGGTTTTCGCGCGCGAGGCGCAGCGCCACATCGAGCGCCTGGTGCGACGTTTCGCTGCCGTCGAGTGCGACAAGAATGCTTGAATACATGAGGTCCCCTCCATGCGGAATGCGGCTGCCGTATCCGTTCGCCGCGCTTTCCGGCGGCGTATTGCGCGTCTAACGCGACATCAGCACGGGCAGGGTCATCGTTTGCAGCAGCGTGCGCGTGGCGCCGCCCATCACCAGCTCGCGCCAGCGCGAGTGGCCGTAGGCGCCCATCACGATCATGTCGCAGCCCTGGTTGTGCGCGGTCGACAGCAGCACGTCGCCGACCGGCGTGTCCTTGTTCGTGTCGACTTCGAGCACGTCGACGGCCGCGTCGTGGCGCGCCAGGGTCAGCGCGATATCCGCGCCGCAAAAACGCTCGCCTGGCGGCTCCCCGGCGCTGCCGCGCACCGTCAGGACCGTGCACTTCTTCGCGCGCGACAGAAACGGCACCGCGTCATACGCGGCACGCGCGGCTTCGCGGCCGCTGTCCCACGCGATCAGAATCCGCTCGCCGATCGTCGATGGCGTGCCTGCATACGGCAGCACCAGCACCGGCCGTCCGGCCGCCATCACCGTGTATTCGACGAAGTTGTCGTCGATATACGACTCGGGGTCGCCTGGATCGGTCTGGCCGAGAATCACGAGATCGGCGTAGCGCGCGTGTTGCGGCACGCTTGTATTGGCGGGCTGGTTCGGGCTGACGAAGCGCGCATCGATGTGCGCGCGCCGCGTTTCCGCGTGGAACACCCGTTCGAGTGCGCCGCGCTGCTGCTCGCGCCGCCGCTCGTGCGTCGCGTAGTAGTCGGCGGTGCCTGCCATCACGAAGAACGCGCGGGAATCGGGTTCGTACGTCGCGTAGAGGCCTGTCAGATGCGCGCCGAAATGTCGCGCGAGTTGCAGCGCGGCATCGAGCCGGCGCGGGGTACGTTCGCTGTTGTCCAGATGGACGAGAAGGCTCTTGTAGCTCATCGCAGTGGCTCCGTCGCAAGCGCCGGGCGGATCGGCCGCCGGCCTTCATTCGAGTCTATGTAACGTGGCGCGCGCCGCGTTGACGCAGATCAAGCGCCGTTGCGGCGCGGCGCGCTTGCGCGCTGGTCGCGCGGCGGCGTGGGCGGACGCGTTTGACCGAGGTCAAGGCCGCCGCGCGCGTGCGGCCTACACTGGCTGCAGCACCTGCATGAACGTGCATGAACCTGCATGGACCTCAGCGAACGGAGAACCAGTCATGAAAGCACTCGTTTATCACGGGCCGGACAACAAGTCGCTCGACGATCGGCCGATGCCGGAACTCGCGGCGCCGACCGATGCGATCGTCAAGGTCACGCGCACGACGATTTGCGGGACCGATCTGCACATCCTGAAGGGCGACGTGCCGACCTGCGAGCCGGGCCGCATTCTCGGCCACGAGGGCGTCGGCATCGTGCATAGCGTCGGGGCAGCGGTGCAAGGGCTCGCGGTTGGCGATCACGTGCTGATTTCGTGCATCTCGTCGTGCGGGCAATGCGACTATTGCCGGCGCGGCATGTATTCGCATTGCACGACCGGCGGCTGGATTCTCGGCAACCGCATCGACGGCACGCAGGCGGAATACGTGCGCATTCCGCACGCGCAGACGAGCCTGTACCGCATTCCTGCCGGCCTCGACGAGGAAGCGCTGGTGATGCTGTCGGACATTCTGCCGACCGGCTTCGAATGCGGCGTGCTGAACGGAAAGGTGCAACCCGGCGGCAGCGTCGCGATTGTCGGCTCCGGTCCGATCGGCCTCGCCGCGCTATTGACCGCGCAGTTCTACTCGCCCGCGCAGATCGTGATGATCGATCGCGACCCGAACCGCCTCGAAGTCGCGCAGCAGTTCGGCGCGACCGGTTGTATCGATGCGAGCCGGCAGGACGCGGTTGCCGAAGTGATGCGGCTGACCGACGGCGTCGGCGTCGATTGCGCGATCGAGGCGGTCGGCGTGCCGGCGACGTTCGAGTTGTGCACGTCGCTGGTCGCGCCGGGCGGTGTGGTCGCGAATGTCGGCGTGCATGGCCTGAAGGCGGATTTGCATCTCGAGAAGCTGTGGGATCGCAATGTTGCGATCACGACGCGCCTCGTCGATACGGTCAGCACGCCGATGCTGCTGAAGACCGTGCGCGCCGGAAAGCTCGACCCGCGGCGACTGATCACGCATCGCTTCCCGCTTACGCAAGCGCTCGATGCATACGATACGTTCAGCCGCGCGGCGGACACGCACGCGCTGAAGGTGGTGATCGAAGTCGGCTGAATTCGCCTTGCACCGCGGGTCGGTTGTGAGGCGGCGACGCGAACGGCTCATGCCTTGGCGGCGCACCCGTGTTTATCGAAGGGATTGCACGATGCAGGTCAATCGGAAGGCGCTGGTCGTTTATTACTCGCGAAGCGGCACCACCAGCCGGCTTGCGGACGTGCTGGCCGGGATGCTGCCCGCCGATTGCGAGCCGATCCGCGAGCGGGCAGGGCCGGCGCGGCGTGAAGGCGTGCGCGGCTTTGCGCGGTCGATTGCCGATGTGGTCTGGCGCCGGCGCGTGGAACTGGAGCCGTCGTGGTTCGACGTGTCGCGCTACGAGATTGTCGTGATCGGCACGCCGGTGTGGGCGAACTGCGCGTGTGCGCCGGTGGCGACGTGGCTCGCGGAGCACGCGCGGCAGTTGCGGCACGTCGCATTCTTTTGCAGCGAAGGCAGCCACGGCAGCGAGAAGGCCTTTACGCAGATGAGCCAGCTTGCCCGCATCTCACCGGTTGCGACCTGCGCGGTGAGCGCGCGCGATTTGCACACGATGCGCGACTACGCGCTGCTCAATGCGTTTGCGGCGAAGGTACGCCGCCGGCTTGCCGCGCTGGAGACAATCGAGTGGACGTTGTAGCCGGGATGGCGCGCGGGGCGCGCGCCTTTCGCAGAGCGTCCGTTTCAGGCGAACCGCTTGCGCGGCGTGGTCGCCTCGCGGGCTTCGCGCGCGTGCTGGCAGGCGCTGTCTGCGCGGCAGGCATGACGGGTTGCACGTTGCCGCTCTTCGCCTCTCATGCGCAAAATCGCGCCGCCTCTTTCCGGCAAACCGAAATCGAACTCGCACAGGCGCGCGAACAGGCGTCGTTCGTCTGCGCGGACGAGGATGCGTGCGACCGCACCTGGGAACGCGTACAGACCTACGTCGAACAGCATTCGGCCACGCGGATCGTGCGCATCAGCGACACCGCGATCGAGACCGGAATGCCGCATCAGTTCGGCGTCGCGTATTTCTGGGCGGAACGAACGCGCGATAGCGACGGCGCAACGCATATCCGTCTGAAGGGCATGTGCCGCGGCATGTACACGAGCGACGGCGGCCCGGGCTGGACCTATGCGACCTGCGCCACGCAGATCGCCGCGGCGGAGTCGGGGTTTCGCGATGCGGTGCGGGGGTGAAGCGTCGCGGTGCGGGGTTAAGCATCGCGGTGCGGGGTTAAGCATCGGATAATCACTGAACCGCATTGGCCGTACGGCGCTGTGTCGACAGGAGATCGCAGACGATCAGCACGAGCAGCGCCGCGGGCACCACGAACGGAAACCAGAACAGGTCGGTGAGTTCCGCGCCCGCGCCTGCGCCGATGCTATAGCTGAGCCATGCGAGACCCGGCATCAGCACTTCCTTCAGTTCCGGGCGCTTCGCCGGCGCCTGGCCGGCTGCCGGCGGGCGCCGCGCGGCGGGAATCAGATAGCGCCCCACCAGCGCATCGGAAAACTTCACCATATTGTTGGTCACGACAATCGTTTGCAGCGACACGCCGCCGAACCGCGAGATCGTCTCGCCCTGCATCGCCATGGCGAGCGCGAGCAGCGGCAATTCGAACATCGGTTGTGCCGGATGAAGCAGGCGCACGACGCCCGCGACGATCAGTAGCCCCGCCATCAGCACCAGTTCGAGCGGCGGCCGGCGCAAATGCCAGCGCACGAGGCTCGAGATCACGCCGCCGATAAAGAACAGCCCGACCGCGAAGCCGATCGTGCCGAAGCGCGCCCATTGCGCTTTCGCGAGCGTGAGGCCGAGCTGAACCGTATTGCCGGTCATGATGCCTGGATAGATTCCGCCGAAGTCCTTGAATCCGATTACTTCGACGTAGCCGGCGACCGCCGATAGCCCGGCGACGCGCCGCAACAGGACGGCCAGTGAAGTTTCGGCTGGCGTGTTCATCGTGCGATATCCGTTTGCGGGGTGGGCGGGGTGGGCTGAGCAGAAGGCAACGCGCTGAATTCTTCGCGCAGTGCGGCGCCATGCTGGTCGAGCGTCGGCGCGCCGGTGCGCACGCGCGGGTCCGGATAGCCGCTGATCTTCACCGGGTTGCCCGGCATGCGCAGGCCGCCCGCTTCGATCAGCATGTTGCGTGCCTCGGTTTGCGGCAGTTTCGCCGCTTCCTCGACATTCAGCACCGGGCCGACCGGCACGCCCGCCGCGTGAATCACCTCGAGCCAGTGCGCGGCGGTTTCGCGGGACAACGCCGCTTCGAGTTCGGCTTTCAGTTGCGCTTCATGCGCGATGCGATCGGCGTTCGTTGCGAAGCGCGCGTCGGCGGCCAGCTCGGGGCGGCCGATCGCCGCGCACAGCAGACCGAACAGGTGGTCGTTGCCGCAGCAGATCACGAACGGCTTGTCGGCCGCGGCGAACACGTCGAACGGCGCCATGAACGGATGCCGGTTGCCGATGCGCTGCGGCGCGTTGCCGGTCGACACATACGACATGAAGCCGTGCTCGAGGAACGCGAGCGTCGCGTCGAACATCGCGACGTCGACGTGCGCGCCTTGGCCGGTTCGCTCCCGTGCGTACAGTGCGCTCGCGATGCCGCAGAACATGAAGACGCCGCCGCACAAGTCGGATAGCGACGTGCCGACGCGTGTCGGCGGGCCGTCGGGAAAACCGGTTTCGTCCATGATGCCGCTCATCGCCTGGACGATCGTGTCGTACGCGGGAAAGGTGGACAGCGGGCCGGTCTGACCGAAGCCCGACGACGACGCGTAAATCAGGCGCGGATTGATCTCCGCGAGCGCCTCGTACGAAAAGCCGAGCTTCGCCATCGTGCCGGGCCGGAAGTTTTCCGTGAGCACGTCGGCTTGCCGGACCATGTTCAGGAAGATCGCGCGGTCTTCATCATGCTTCAGATTGAGCACGATGCTTTCCTTGCCGCGATTCACGAAGCTGAAGTAAAGCGATTTGTCGCCGACGTACGGGCCGTACGTGCGCGTGTCGTCGCCGTGGCCCGGCGGCTCGATCTTGATCACGCGCGCGCCGAGGTCGCACAGAATCGTCGTGCCGAACGGACCGTTCAGCACGTGCGTGAGATCGATGACCAGCAGGTCGTCGAACGGGCCTTTGCTGTTTCCTTCATGCTGCGCAGTGTGTGACATGAAGTCCGCCTGTTTGTTTGAGGTTCGATGTGGGGTGGATCGCGCGCCGGGCCGTTGCGCGGGTGGCGCCTCGCCCGGTGCGGATGGTCTTCGCTTCGTCTACGCGCCGTGCGGCTTCACCGCGCTTTGCGGGTTCAGATTCTTCAGGTGGCCGCTTTCGGTGCCGGTCGCCGGATCGATCACGCAGTTGATCAGCGCCGGCGCGCGCGATTCGAGCGCTTCGCGCAGCGCACCGGCAAGGCTGTCCGGGCTGGTCACGTGATAGCCGGCGCCGCCGAACGCTTCGATCAGCTTCTCGTAGTGCGCGGTTTTCATCAGTACGGTCGGCGCGGTGTCGGTGCCGCCTGCGCGATTCACGTCGTCGCCGCGATAGATGCCGCCGTTGTTGAACACGACCACGGTGACCGGCAGCCGGTAGCGGCAGATCGTCTCGAGTTCCATGCCGCTGAAGCCGAACGCGCTGTCGCCTTCGATCGCGACGACCGGGTTGCCCGACTGCACCGCCGCGCCGATCGCGTAGCCCATGCCGATGCCCATCACGCCCCAGGTGCCGGCGTCGAGACGCTTGCGCGGCGCGATCATATCGATCACATTGCGCGCGATGTCGAGCGTATTCGCGCCTTCGTTGACCACGTACACGTCGGGGCGATCGGCGAGCACATCGCGCACGGCGCGCAGCGCGCTGTAGAAGCCCATCGGTTCGGACGGCGCCGCGAGGCGCGCGGCCATCTTCTGCGCGTTCGCGGTCTTGCGCTGCGCGATTGCGTCGAGCCAGGCCGGGTCGGGCCGCACGTCGCCCTGTTCGATCCGGGCCACCAGCGACGCGACCGACGATCTGATGTCGCCGATCACCGGCGCGGCGATCGGCCGGTTGCTGTCGATTTCGGTCGGGCACACGTCGAGCTGGATGAACTTCGCGGACGGCGACCATTGCGGCGCCTTGCCGTGACCGAGCAGCCAGTTGAGCCGCGCGCCGATCAGCATGACCACGTCGGCCTGTTCGAGCACGAACGAGCGCGCGGACGCGGCGGACTGCGGATGATCGTCGCGCAGCAGGCCCTTGGCCATCGACATCGGCAGGAACGGCGCGCCGGTGCGTTCGACGAAGGTGCGCAACGTGTCGTCCGCCTGCGCGTACGCGGCGCCTTTGCCGAGAATGACGAGCGGCCGTTGCGCGTGCCGCAGCAGATCGAGCGCGCGCTCGATCGCATCGGGCGCGGGCAATTGCCGCGGCGCCGGATCGACGATGCGCACGAGCGATTGCGCGCCGGTCTGCGCATCGATCGCCGTGCGCAGCACGTCGGCGGGCAGATCGAGATAGACGCCGCCCGGGCGGCCCGATACGGCGGTGCGGATCGCACGCGCGACCGCGATGCCGATATCTTCGGGACGGTTCACGCGATACGCGGCCTTCGCATACGGCTTCGCGGCGTTCATCTGATCGAGTTCTTCGTAATCGCCTTGCTGCAAGTCGACGATCGCGCGGTCGCTCGAACCGCTGACGAGAATCATCGGGAAGCAGTTGGTTGTCGCGTTCGCGAGCGCGACGAGGCCGTTCAGAAAGCCCGGCGCGGAGACCGTCAGACAGATGCCGGGGCGCTGCGTCAGATAGCCGGTAATCGCAGCTGCGTTGCCGGCGGATTGCTCGTGCCGGAAGCCGAGATAGCGGATGCCGCTCGCTTGCGCGAGCCGTGCGAGGTCGGTGACCGGAATGCCGACCACGCCGTAGATCGTGTCGATGTGATTGAGCTTCAGCGCATCGACGAAGAGATGGAAGCCGTCGGTTTGCGCGGACGGTTCCGTTGCGGTTGTGACCATGGAATGCCTCATCAGGTGAGCCGCGCGGTTTAAGCGCGGTTGGGCTGCGTTGCGGCACGCTCACCGCGGCTACGGGGAGGGCGTGGGCGGTGCCGCATGCGCGGCCAGGGTCGGACTCAGACTCGGGCCAGGGCTCAGACGACTTTCTTTTCGCGCAGCCTGGCGATGTCGCCGGCGCTGTAGCCGAGACGCGCGAGCACTTCGTCGGTGTGCTCGCCGAGCAGCGGCGCACCGGTAATGGCCGGCGTGAACGACGAGAACTTGATCGGGCTGCCGACCGTGAGGAATTTGCCGCGCTTTTTCTGTTCGACCTCGACGATCGTTTCGCTCGCGCGCAGCGTCGGGTCGTACGCGATTTCCTTCATGTTCAGCACCGGCGCGCACGGCACGTCGAACTTGCGCAGGATGTTGACCGCTTCGAACTTGGTCTTGTCGGCAAGCCAGTGCTCGATCTCGTCGAAGATCTGGAAGATGTGCGGCTGACGCGCGCGCGCGGTCGCGTAGGCCGGATCGTCGGCCCATTCCGGTTTGCCGATTGCCTGGCAGGTCGGGCCCCAGTCCTGCTCCTGAACGGTGAAGTAGATGTACGCGTTCGGATCCGTTTCCCAGCCTTTGCACTTGAGGATCCATCCCGGCTGGCCGCCGCCGCCCGCGTTGCCGCCGCGCGGCACGACGTCGGTGAACGTGCCGTGCGGATATTGCGGATATTCCTCGAGATAGCCGACGTGTTCGAGACGCTGCTGGTCGCGCAGCTTCACGCGGCACAGGTTGATCACCGCGTCCTGCATCGAGACCGACACCTTCTGGCCTTTGCCGGTTTTCGCGCGGCCCATCAACGCGGTCAGGATGCCGATGGCGAGATGCATGCCGGTGTTGCTGTCGCCGAGCGCGGCGGCGCTGATGGTCGGCGGACCGTCCCAGAAGCCGGTGGTCGATGCGGCGCCGCCCGCGCATTGCGCGACGTTTTCGTAGACCTTGATATCGGAGTAGCTGGACTGCTCGTTAAAGCCCTTGACCGAACCGAACACGAGGCGCGGGTTGAGTTCCTGCAGATGTTCCCACGTGAAGCCCATGCGATCCATGGCGCCGGGGCCGAAGTTTTCGACGAGCACATCCGCTTCGCGGATCAGCTTCTCCATGATCGCCTTGCCTTCGGGCGTTTTCGTATCGAGTTCGAGCGAGCGCTTGTTGCTGTTGAGCATCGTGAAGTACAGCGCGTCGAGATCGGGGAAATCGCGCAACTGGCGACGCGTGACGTCGCCGACGCCGGGTCGCTCGACCTTCAGCACATCGGCGCCGAACCACGCCAGCAATTGCGTGCACGCGGGACCGGCTTGCACGCCGGTGAAGTCGATTACCTTGATTCCGGCGAGCGGAAGATTCGTGTCGGACATGTCGGACTCTCTAGCTTGCGAGGGCAGGCATACGCATTGACGGCGTGGCGGGCGGCGGAGCGGCGTGCGCGCGAGCGAAGCAATGCGTGCTTGACCCTTTGGGTTGGCTTGAACGGTATTGAGCGGCGTTTGTTGCCGACCGGGGCCGCATTGGCCGGAGTCACGAAAGCGGTGAAACAGACGACGCTTCAATACGTTTAGTGTGTGATTGAAGTGCCTGTTTCAGATTGATTTGAATCAAGCGATGATGTGTGGGGCGTCTGGAAGAATACGGAGGGCTGACGATTATTACGGTTGGGGTACGGGACGCATGCGTTCGCGCCGGGAATGCCGATGACCGCGCGAACCTCCGCGCGCAAACCAGCCTCTTAGCGAGAGACGAGCGACTTCGCGAGCTCAGCAAATCGCTCGACGCTCTTCGACGAAAACGGCTCCCGCCACATAACGGTCTGCTCGAGCACATACGGTTCAGCCAATGGCACATACGCGACCCCGGACCGCTGCAGCGCCGACGTGAAACTCGGCACGATCGCAACGCCGCGCTCGGCCGCCACAAGCGACACCAACGTCGTAATCTGCGAAGCGGCCGGCCCCCTATGCGGCACGATGCCTGCCTTCGCGCACAGTGCATCCAGCGCTGCGGCCAACGCGGACCCGAATCCCGCCGGATAAGTCAGAAAGACTTCTTTAGCGAGTTCACCGAACTCGATCTTGTCTTTGCCGGCATAAGGTCGTGTCGACGGAACCACCGCGACAAGCGTATCTCGCGCAATGACCCGCGATTGAATTCCCGGTGCGCCTGCTTTTGTCGCCGACCACCCGAAGCCGATATCCAGCGTCCCATCAACAATCTGCTGGGCTTGACTCACCGACGACACTTCCCGAAACAGCAACTCCACTTCCGGCAGATTGCGACTCACATTGCGGATGATGTCCGAGAACACATCGGACATCGGAATCGAACTGGCATAACCGATCACGAGACGTCCGACCATGCCTTGCGCCATCTTGCGCGCGGTCGAATCCGCTTCGTCGACTGCACGAAGGACGGCGCGCGCCTGTTCGAGAAACAGCGTGCCCTCGGGCGTCAGGCGGACCGCGCGCGTCGAACGTTCGAACAGGCGAATGCCGAGTTCGGCTTCGAGCGCGGTGATGTGACGCGTCAGCGGCGGCTGTGCGATGCGCAGACGCAACGCGGCGCGCCCGAAGTGCAATTCGTCGGCGACGGTCACGAAGTAGCGCAGGCGGCGCAGGTCGAGCATTTTTATCTTTCCGGTATCAATGACGACAGAAACGGTATTGGCGTGCGCGAGCCTGGGTTGTCAGACTGTCCGTTTAGCAAGCAGGACAATACCAGTGAACAGAAGAACAGTTCGACTCGCGTTCTTTCTTTGTGGATGCGCGGCATTTATCAATCTCTATGCGACGCAAGGCATCTTGCGTGAGCTTGCCGCCGCGTTCGGCGTGACTGCGGAACATGCCGGGCAAGGCGTGAGCGTGACCACGCTGGCCGTTGCCATTATCGCTCCGTTCGTGGGCACGCTCGCTGCACGGTTTGAGCGGCGCAAGGTGATTGCGTATGCGGCGATGGTGGGGGCGTTACCGGTTATCTGGTCCGCGCATGCCGCGGGATTTGAATCGTTTCTCGCGGCGCGCTTTGCCGCAGGCGTGTTGATGCCGTTTGTGTTTGCAATTTCGATTGCTTATATCGGCGAGATGTTTGTGCGTGAGGAGGCGACGGAGATGAGTGCGTTGTTTGTTGCGGGCACGACGCTTGGTGGGTCCGCGGGGCGATTCGTGACTAACCTCTTCACGTCCTTGATCGGTTGGCGTCATGCGCTCGATGTGATCGCGTTGCTTTGCCTTGCGACGGGTGTGATGATTTATATGTGTTTGCCGTCGTCGGGTGTCGCGCGTGTGGATGACGAGGGGGCGCGTGGCTCACGATGGGCTATGCTGACGCGGCGTCCGTTGCTGGCTGCGTTTCTGGTCGGCGCGTGTGTGCTCGCGTCGCAGATTGCGACGTTCACGTTTGTCGGGCTACGCCTCGCGGCTGCTCCGTTTCGTTTCAACACGGTTGAGATTGGGGCGATCTATGCGGTGTTTCTGGTGGCGGTTGTTGTGACGCCGATTGCGGGACGCGTCGCGGCGCGACATGGGCCGCGCAATACTGCGCTTGCCGCGGTTGTGCTCGCGTTCGTAGGTGCGCTGTTGACGCTTTCCGATAGCGTCAGCGTGATTCTGATCGGACTTGCGCTTGGATCGACAGCGGTGTTTGTCGAGCAGGCGTCGGCGAATTCGTTTATCTCGCAGACGGCTGCCGGGGTGAGGTCGACGGCGATCGGTGTTTATCTGTCGTTTTACTACTTCGGTGGGAGCCTCGGGTCGGTTCTGCCAGTTCCCTGGTGGCGGCATTGGGGCTGGCCGGGATGTGTGGCGTTTGTCTTAGGTGCGCAAGCGATGGTGGCTGTGCTGGTGTTTCTTTTCTGGCGTGCGGGTACCGCTGTCGGCTCTGTGAAACTGAGGCCGTGTGAAGTCACACGTACGCAGTAGTTCTTTTCGAATCAGCGTTTTCACGAGGCAAGAAGCGACAGCGATTGTCCTGATTTTCTTCGTACAAGTGTCACGGAGTAAGCAAAAGCGACTGCGCCTGCTGGAGCAGTGCGCGCGACGCGGCATATTCGTTACGGCCTGCCATCGTCAGGGCTGCGTGTGCCGTTTGCACGAAAAGCGCATCGTCAGAAGTTGCGTTGCCTCGTTCGATGCCGACACCGGGCTGCTCGAATCGGCGAAAGAATGCGTGACATTCGAACGCGTCTTCGCGCATGTTTTCAGGGCCGTTCGTGGCCAGCATCTCGGCGGCCGCAGCCAGTTGTCGCAGCGCGGCCACGAAGTCAGCGTGTTCCATACAAGGTCCCTCGCGTTTTTTTCGCCAACTACCTCAGGGAGTGCGTCTCGGGTTACCGTCAGTTACAGAACTGAATGTTCCGTCGCACCTGCTTCTATCTGTCGTCCCTAGAATGCGCCTGATCTCCTCTGCTCTGCAACCGGTGAAAACAGGTCAGACGCGGAGAACCTCATGAGACGCGCCGCCGCTTTTCGCGAAGCAGGGGCTGTCAGTCAGCATGCCGGAGGACAGGATGCACGATTCAATGTCGGTTACTGCAAGCAAATCTGTTGATGGCGAGATGGTTAGCGCAGAGTTTTTATGTGACACCGGCCGTCTGCGGATTGTCGGCGGGGACACGCTTCGATTGGAGTGGTTTCCGCCTCATTCATGGATTGCGTTGGCGTCCGTGTGCGGACATAGCCGATGGGGTACTCGGCCTGATGAGGAAGCCTTGCTGCTGCTCATCGACAATGTTGCGGGTTCGCCGGCTTGTTAGCCGCTGTCTTGCGTGAGTCAGGTTGCATCGTTGATATGCCGGATCGCGCGTGGCTACAGTGATGTCGGTGTCTATCAGGCGACGTTATTCGTGACTCCGCTGCAAGTGCGCCGGGCGCGGCGTATGCTGGCGAGATCGAACCTGGTACGACACCCGACTGCGGCGTGCCAGTCCTGTCGACTGGTACGCCGCGATCTTGTATGTCCTCGATGGAGTGACGACATGACTATACCCAGTGAACAAGCGGCTCAGGAAACGGTTGAGCGCTTCTATCAGGCATTTTCGTCAAAAGATATCTCGCTGCTGCGCCAGGTGGTCACGAGCGATTGGGAGTACATTCCTGAGCCTCCCGGCGCTGTTCCGGGCCCCGATCAGATGAGCAAGATTTTCGAGAACATCGCGACCGCATTGCCGGACATGAACGTTCATATCCTCGATCTTCTTGTTCACGGCGATCGTGTCGGTGTCCGCGCCGAGGTGACGGGTACGCAGACGGGGACGCTGCTCGGCATCGCGGCGACGTCAAAACATGTCCATTTCGCGATCCATTCTTTTCACCGGATGCGTGACGGATTGATCGCCCAAACGTGGCATCTGGAGGATTGGCTGGCGGTGTTTCGACAACTGGGCGAGTTGCCGAAGAGTTTCGACCTCGTGTGAACGCATGTGAATGCACGCGGTCGCGTCGGTCGCGGGTTCGGCGCATTAAAGTGGAGCCTGGTCGCATGGGACGCAGTAGACTCTCGTCTGTGCAGTAAGCACGGGTAGGGCTTAGGCTTGACCCATGGTGCTGCGAGCAAAGTGAAGGTTGCCGGCGAAAGCGCGGGTGTGGCAATCAAAACGGTGACGAAGCCCGCAGCCGCGAACCGGGTTCGCGCGAAGAAGGCGCCGGCAAAGAACGCAGCTGGTGTACAGGCGCCGCAATCTGCAGGTGCTTAGGCGACGACATAAGGGAGTGCAGAACACTAGATGAATCACGCGAGCGACACGCAGCCACGGGACGTAGCGGTCCTGCTGAACGCCGTTCCGCATCCCGCTGCGGATGCGTCGGAGCCTTTCGTCGTTGCGAACGAACGGCAAGTGGCGGTTGCATATCGAATTGACGAGACGGAGTTCGAGCGCTTCGGACCGTTCGCCGAGGGCGACGACCCATTTTGTGCCGTTGTGTTTTCGGAAGCCGCGTTTCATCAGTTCGGGCCGCCCAACGACGACGATCTTGACGCGCATCCACTAGCGCAACACGGCTTGCGTCGATATTGCGCCCATGAGATTGAGAACTCGTCTCTGGTGCTGGATACCTGGGGTCAAGCGTCGGCTGCCGATGGGTGGCGACACTTCGTGCTGACGTTTCAAGACAATACATACGAGTGTGTTGCGGCGGACTGCACGTTGGTTGGGATTTACGGAAACGGAGATATTGCCCGCAGGGAGGCGTTCTCGCTGTGCGGGTGAGGCCGCCTTGATGCAAGGCCTTGGGATGCTCTGCCGATCTTCCCCAGAAAATATTGGAAGCAGAGGGGACCCTTCCGATCACCGTCGTCTAGCCGTGCAGACTGGCTATGTTTTGTCGCTGTCAGATGCCGGCTTTCTCACGACGGTTTCCGATGCCTTTAACGATCGCCCATCGTTGCGCGTCAAGCTGAGCTTCTTTACGGCTTTGCCCGTGTCGCGCTCGATGAGCACCGAGTGTTTTTCGCCTTTGCGGAAAAGGTGGGCTTCGCCCCACTGACGAAGCGTCACGACAACCGGGAAGAATTCCTGTCCCTTCTTTGTCAGCCGATATTCCTGATAGGCGGTGCCGTCCGACGCCGGCACAATTTCCAGTATTCCTTCGTCGACCAGCATCTTGAGCCGCAGCGTCAGGATGTTGCTCGACACACCGAGACTGTCGCGGAAATCGCCGAATCGGCGCACGCCATCGAATGCATCGCGGATGATCAGCAGCGACCACCGGTCACCGACGAGGTCGGCTGCCCGTGCGACCGGGCAGGCCGAACCGCCCGGTAGTTTCTCTTTGCGCATTGTTCTCTCCATCACAACACCTTGCACGCTCTCGCCCGGCAAGAGCCGCGACGTTTCCCTCATCCTGACCTCGGTAAACTAGTTGCATTTTAGAACAAGTTTACCTAGAGTCACACTAGTTTCAAATCGCAACTAGTGTGAGGATTCACGAGAATGGGTAATCCGCGTTCGTCTTCCGCAGGAAGACATTCCACAGAACAGGGGTTCGGCGACGGCCCGCTGATTCCCGCAAAGGTTGCGCTGCTTGCGGCGTGCTGTGCCGCAAGTGTCGCAAACGTCTACTATGCGCAGCCGTTGCTGGATGCCATCGCGCGGGACTTTCGCATTACGCATGCCGATGTGGGAGGCGTCATTACCGCGACGCAGTTCGGGTGCGCGATCGCGCTGCTTTTTGTGGTTCCGCTGGGGGATCTGCTGGACCGGAAGCGGCTCATCCTGTTGCAGTTGATCTTGCTGGTGTTGTCCTGCATTGGCGTGGCGATGTCGTCATCGCCGTGGATGCTGCTGGCAGCAATGGTCTGCGTGGGGCTGCTCGGGACCGCGATGACTCAAGGTCTGATTGCGTATGCCGCGACCCTCGCGGCGCCGGCGGAGCGCGGGCGTGTGGTGGGTGCGGCGCAGGGTGGGGTTGTGATCGGTCTGCTGCTTGCGCGTACGCTTGCTGGTTGCGTTGCCGATGTAGCGGGTTGGCGTGCAGTGTACTTCATGTCGGCGTGCATCGCGGTCGTTATGCTGGTTGCGTTGTTGCGAAGGCTACCCGCGTCGAATGCGCCGCGTGCACAACTCGCGTATGGCGCGTTGCTGCGGTCAATGGGTTCGCTGCTGCTTCACGAAAAGACGTTGCAGATACGCGGCATGCTCGCGATGCTGATGTTTGCGGCGTTCGGCATCTTCTGGAGTGCGTTGGTGCTACCGCTCAGCGCTGCACCGTGGTCGATGTCGCACACGGAGATTGGCGCGTTTGGGCTGGTAGGTGCGATGGGAGCGTTGGCGGCTGCGCGCGCGGGACGTTTGACCGATCGTGGGTATGGGCAGATCACGACGTTTGTCGCACTCGTCATGCTGCTTGCTGCGTGGGCGCCTCTTTTCTTTACGACACGATCGATTCCGTTGTTGATTGTCGGTATCGTTCTGCTGGACGTCGGTGGGTCGGCCATTCATGTCGTCAATCAAAGCATGATTTTCAATGCGCGGCCGGAACTGCATGCGCGGCTCGTTGGGTGCTACATGCTGTTTTATTCGGTCGGGAGTGGGTTGGGCGCGATTGCGTCGACTTCGATTTACGCGCGCAGTGGTTGGGGTGGGGTGTGTGCGTTGGGGGCGGGGGTGAGTTTGCTGGCGTTGGTGTTTTGGGCGGTGACGGTTCGGCGAGGCGCCCATTCGGCTTCGGACGATCTGCCGGATCGGCAGATCGTCGATGTGGAACATATCCGCTGAAGTCTTGTCATGCAGCTAGCTGAGAATCCGGTCGAGGCGATACCTTGAGTGAGGTTCCGTTAAACCCGAGTAACGCTGAACGTGATGCGCACGGATCTCTTCCTGCGAAAAACTCACGTCAGGGAATGATGCCTTACGCGCGTTCGGCCACAAGGTTCGGCACCATGCGGATGCTCGTCGCAAAGTTCGAGAAGTTCGGCGAAGTCTTCATGATCAGCTGATGCAATTCTTCCACCTTCTCGCGCGGGGCATTCGACTTGATGCGAACCGTGTAGTGGACCACTTCATAGCCGGGCTTGATTGCCGGATCGAGACCCAGGAACCCGCGAAGATCAAGCGTGCCTTCGGTTTCGATTTCGAGCGAGTCGAGCTTGATGCCCATCGCCGCCGCATTGGCGGCGTAGCCTACCGACATGCAAGCGTTGAGCGCCGCCATCAGAAGCTCTTGCGGATTAGCTGCGGTATTGCTGCCTAGGAGTTCAGGCGGTTCGTCGGCGGGAATTTCAAAGTGACGGTTGAACGTCGCGCCGTTGAGCTCGTATGCGGACACGGTCGACACCGTCCTCGTCTGCCCCTTCCATTCGGTCTTAACTTTAAAAGCCGCTATGCCTTTTTCGTCGTTGTCTCTCACGTCCTCGACAAAATCGTTGAGCGCTGCGACGTCGATTCCGTTCAGATTCACGCCAGGTCCTGTTCCGTTCATCAAAGCACCTTCCGTCCGTTGATTATGGTCGGAAATGTTACGTTGCGGCACACTTTGTCTCTACACACCGTTTGGTTAGTAGCAAGTGAAGATCAGCATGAAGCGGCATGACAGCGCAGGTGATGACCGATCAGAAAGCGAAGGACGGATTTGGGTGCAGTCGGTGAGTTCGCGCCATGCAACGTTGGCGCCCACCGATTCTACTGACCTATTGGATAGCGCGATCTCGAACGACAGCACTACATGGCAGAAGCGTATCGGCTTCGTCAAGCTCGATAGCGTGATGGGTTCCCCATTCGATCAAGGAATACAGCACGGGCCGCAGGCTTTCGCCAAGTGAAGTCAGCCGGTATCCCTGACTTTCGCGGGCGCTGGCTTGCCGGCTCACCATGCCGTGTTCCTCCAGTGCTCGCAGTTGCTCGATCAACACCTTCTGCGAGATGCCGGCAATGCGATTCTCCAGCTCGCACGTGCGTTGCGGGCCTTCCAGCAGCACGTAAAGGATGACCGCTTTCCAGCGTCCAGAAAGTACGGCTAGCGCGCGCTCGACGGGCAAGCCGGGTAGTCTCTTGATGATCTTCATCGCGTACCACTAACCAAAGCGTGTGTGGATGGAAATGACTTTAGGCGAATAAGCTGCGGGTAAGCAAATTCACCGAAGGAATATCCATGATAGACCCGTTCGAACCTCAACTGCTCGGCGCGACTGTCCCGCTGAAGAATCGCATTGTCATGCCGCCGATGACCCGGACACGGACGTCCGACGGTGACGTTCCCAATGCAATGATGGCGACGTATTACGGACAGCGTGCCGGCGCCGGTCTGATCATAACCGAAGCGACCGATGTGGCGCCGTCGAGCAAAGGCTACGCCTCTACACCTGGCATATACAGCGAAAAACAGCTGCAGGGCTGGCGGTTGGTGACCGATGAAGTTCATCGCAAAGGCGGCACGATATTTGTGCAGTTGTGGCACGTTGGCAGGATGGCTCATCCGTCACTGATGCCGAATGGCGAGGCGCCTTGGGGGGTGACTGAGCAAACGGCCGAGAATTCGGATGTGTTCGCGCATGGCGAGGATGGCAAGCTGCGCTATATGCGTGCAGGGGCGCCGAGGCGCATCAGTACGGATGAAGTGTCGGCTTTGGTTGGAACTTTTGCGCAGGCTTTTGCTAATGCGTGGGAGGTCGGCTTTGATGGTGTCGAGATTCATGCGGCTAACGGCTATCTGTTCGAGCAGTTTACGAACTCGGTTCATAACACTCGCACGGATCGCTACGGTGGCGGCAGTATGGAAGATCGGACGCGGTTTCTGATGGAAGTTGTTGACGCTGCGATGCGCGAGTTGGGGCCGGGGCGCGTAGGCGTGCGACTGTCTCCGTTCGGTGCGTATAACTCGATGCCTGAAGACCCGCTTGCCGAGGAGACGTTCCTGTACGTTTGCGAGCAATTGGCACGCCGTGGGGTGGCCTATATTCATGTGCTTTATCAGTTGCTGCCACGGGGGAATATGGAGAGCGCCGAGTTCAAGGAGCTTCATGTCGACCATGCTGTGCTTGCTAAGGCGCGGGCGGCGTTTCCGGGGGCGATTATCTGGTGTGGTGGGTTTACGGACCTTGAGAAGGTTCAGGCTGCGCTCGATACCGGGTTAGTGGATCTGGTTGCGATGGGGCGGCCGTATATTGGTAATCCGGATCTTGTCGAGCGTCTTAGGAACGGTTGGCCGTTGGTTGTGGCGGATCGGTCTGCTTATTACACCCGGAATGGCGAGGTGGGGCTCACGGACTTTGCAGCTTATTCGAAGGCTGGGGCTGGGGTTTTGTGCTGCCTGGATTAAACACGCAGGGTGAGGGGCGGGGCCGGGTGGCTCCGCCGACGGTTGTGCGAAGCGATGTCGTGCTGGCGATCACATGCAGTGGACCAGACTGAATCTCACAGAGGTTGGTTTCTCATGCTGGCGCGCGTCGGCGCGAAACGACGTCCAATATGATCGGCAATACGCTGATCGCACTGCACCGTCATCCGGACCAGCTCGCGTTGTTGAAGCGCGACAGGCCGCTAGTGCCGAAGCGGTGCTCGAGTGCCTGCGGTGCGATGGGTCGGTACAAACGTGCGTGCGATCGCCACTGGAAGGTATCGAAGTCGATGGCGTCGAACTCGCGCGCGGCTCGTACATTTTTATGATGCCGGGTTCGGCCGATCGTGATCCGCTGAAATTCACCCAGCCGGATCGACTTCTTATCGAACGTGACGAAGCGCGCGCTGACGGTTGGCGCAGGGATTCATCACTGTCTGGGCTATCGCCTCGCACTGATCGAACTCGAGACGGCGCTTGATGTGCTGCTCGAGCGTTTGCCCAATCCCGAGCTTCCCGAACTCGACCAGCCTGGCTGGAATCAGCGCGGCAATCTGCGCGGCGTGACTTCGCTGGTTGCGCGATGGTAGGAATGCGCAACTCGTGACGGTACACGCGGGCTTTTTTTCCGATTGTGTTCCTGACGACGCAACCACGCGCGACAGTAATCACGGATAAAGCGGCGCGATTCAATGCTTCGGCAATGACCGCATATCTTCGTTGTCGATTCTATTCGGCTTTCACGTCTTCGCGTTCGTAAGGAGCGACTGGTGGGCTCGGCGCACGAGTCCGGAATAGTGGCATACCGACGAGTGTTTTGGTCGTGGATTGAAGATAGTTGTCAACGTTGGCTTCTTTCGTTGTGTGTGAAACACATGAGCGGAAGAGGTCTCTCTTGCAGCGAATCGATCGACTGCGTGCTCGCGGATTCCAAAACCTATGGACGAGACCGAACAACTGCACGCTCCGACGAATGCGAGCACAAACACGAGCACGAACCCGGACGCGAAGTCGGATCCGGGCCTCGCCGCGCTCATCATCATTGCGGGGTTTCATGGGCTGCCGGCGGAAGCGGAACAGCTTCGGCACGCGGCGGGCGGGAAGTCCACGCAATTCGACGACCGTGACCTCGTACTGTCCGCACGTTCGCTCGGACTGAAGGCTCGCAAGGTTCGCGTATCCGCGGACCGGCTCGCAAAGACGCCACTTCCTGCGCTCGCGCTCGACAAGAATGGGCAGCATTTCATCGTCGCGGGCTGCGATAGTAAAAAGGCGTTGATACTCGAACACGGCACGGTCGCGCCGACCATGAGCGCGCCCGAGACGGTGTTCGCCCGCTGCGACGGAGAGATGCTTGTCTTCGCATCGCGCGCGTCGCTTGCGGGCGACATGGCGCGTTTCGATTTCTCGTGGTTTATTCCGGCGGTCGTCAAGTACCGGCGTCTATTGCTCGAAGTACTGATCGTCTCCGCCGTGCTGCAGCTCTTCGGGCTGGTGTGGCCGCTGATGTTCCAGGTGGTGATGGACAAGGTGCTGGTGAACCGTGCGTTCAACACGCTGAACGTGGTCTGTCTTGCGTTGCTGGTGAGCACGGTGTTCGAGGTGCTGCTTACCGGGCTGCGCAACTATGTGTTCTCGCATACCGCGAATCGCATCGATGTCGAGCTCGGTGCGCGGCTCTTCCGGCATCTGCTGGCGTTGCCGCTTGCGTATTTCGCGGTACGGCGCGTCGGCGATACGGTCGCGCGAGTGCGCGAGCTCGAGAACATTCGCAGCTTCCTGACCGGGCAAGCGCTCACAGCCGTCATCGACATGTTCTTTTCCGTCATCTTTCTCGGTGTGATGCTGATTTATAGCGTGCCGCTTACGCTGATCGTAGTCTTTTCGCTGCCGATGTATGCGGGCATCTCGATGACGTTCACGCCGATGCTGCGCGCGCGGCTCGACGAGAAGTTCGCGCGCGGCGCGGATAACCAGGCGTTCCTCGTCGAGACCGTGTCGGGTGCCGAAACCGTCAAGGCGATGGCCGTCGAACCGCAATTCACACGGCGCTGGGACAATCAGCTCGCGGCCTATGTGGCGGCCGGATTCCGCGTCAGCAACCTCGGCAACATCGGGCAACAGCTTATTCAGGGCGTCGGCAAGCTCGTGAACCTGATGTTGCTGTTTTTCGGCGCGCGCTTCGTGATCGAGGGCAAGATGTCGGTCGGCGAACTGGTTGCATTCAATATGATGTCTGAGCGCGTCGTCGCGCCCGTGCTGCGGCTCGCGCAGCTTTGGCAGGACTTTCAGCAAATCGGCATTTCGATGGCGCGCCTGGGCGACGTGCTCAATACGCGCACTGAGCTTGCGCAAAGCCGTCAGGCGTTGCCCGCGATCAAAGGCCATATCAGTTTCCAGAGCGTGCGGTTTCGCTACCGGCCCGACAGCGCGCCGGTTCTGCACGATATCTCGCTCGAGATTCGCGCGGGCGAGGTGGTCGGAATAGTGGGCCGCTCAGGCTCGGGCAAGAGCACGCTGACGAAGCTGCTGCAACGGCTGTATATGCCCGAGACGGGCCAGGTGCGCGTCGACGGCATCGACCTTGCGCTGGTCGACCCCGCGTGGCTGCGCCGCCAGATCGGCGTCGTGCTGCAGGAGAACCTGCTCTTCAATCGCTCGGTTCGCGACAATATCGCGGTGACCGATCCGGGCACTTCGTTAGATCGCGTGATTTATGCGGCGAGACTCGCGGGCGCGCACGGCTTTATCTCCGAGATGCCGGAAGGCTACGACACAGTGGTCGGCGAGCATGGCGCGAACCTTTCCGGCGGGCAGCGCCAGCGCATTGCGATCGCTCGCGCGCTGATGACCGACCCGCGGATCCTGATCTTCGACGAGGCGACAAGCGCGCTCGACTTCGAAACCGAACGCGTCATCCAGCAGAACATGCGCGCAATCTGCGACGGCCGCACGGTGATTATCATCGCGCACCGGCTTTCATCGGTCAGACATGCGAATCATATTGTCGCGATGGACCATGGACGCATCGTCGAGCGCGGCGCGCATGAGGAATTGCTTGCGCGCGGCGGGTATTACGCGCATCTGATTTCGCTACAAAACGCGTGACACGGCGGGGTCGATCATGAAGCTCGTTCAATTGCAGGCATTCGGCGATCTGCTGCGACGCTACGGCGCGGTGTTTCGCGCCGCGTGGTCGATGCGCGCGCAACTCGACGGCGAGCCGAAACTTGCCTATGAGCGCGCGTTTCTGCCCGCCAATCTGGAACTGGTCGAAACGCCCGTGCATCCGGCACCGCGCTGGGCGATGCGCGTGCTGGTCGCATTTGCCGCGCTGGTGCTGCTGCTCGCGGTGTTCGGCAGGCTCGATATCGTCGCGGTCGCGGAAGGCAAGCTGATTCCGGACGAGCGCGTGAAGATCATTCAGCCCGCGATTACCGGCGTTGTGCGCAGCATCCTTGTCGAAGACGGGCAACGCGTTCAGGCCGGGCAATTGCTGATGCAACTCGATGCAACCCAGGCCGCGGCCGATTCCGACAGTGCGCGGACCTCGCGCATCGACGCGGCGCTCGCGGCCGCGCGCTCGCGCGCATTGCTCGATGCGCAGAGCGCCGGGCATGCGCCGGTGGTGCCGCCGGTCGATGGCGCGTCGGCCGTGCAGCAGGCGGAAATGCAGCATTTCGCGGACGGCTTGTATCGCGAGTATCAGGACAAGCTCAACTCGTCCGCGGCGGAGCTTCATAAACGCGAGGCCGCGCTTCAGACGACTCGCGTCGAGATCGGCAAGCTGTCGGCGACCGCGCCGCTCGCGCGCCAGCAGGCGAACCAGTATCGCGCGCTCGCGACGGATAAATACGTCGCGCAAACCGACTATCTGACCAAGGAGCAGGCCGCGCTCGAACAGGAGCACGACCTGGCGGCGCGCGAAAGCAGCGCGCACGAGTTGATGGCCGCTGTTGACGAGCAACGCGCGGATCTTGCGTCGATCACATCGGAATTTCGCAGCAAGCAGCTCGATGCGCTCGACAAGGCCACGCAACAATACCGGCAAAGTCGCAATGACGAAACCAAGGCGGATACGCGCCAGCAGCTGTTGAGCGTGACCGCGCCGGTCGCGGGCACCGTGCAGCAACTCGCGGTACACACGTTAGGCGGCGTCGCGACGGCCGCGCAGGCGGTGATGGAAATCGTGCCGGACAATACGCTCGAAGTCGAGGCCAATATCGAGAACAAGGACATTGGATTTGTGCGGCCCGGACAAATCGCGCTCGTCAAGATCAAGGCGTTTCCATACACGACCTTCGGGTATCTGACCGGGACGGTCGTGTCGGTTTCGAACGATGCGGTGCAGGACAGAAAGCACGGCCTGATGTTCGTCACGCGTGTGCACTTGCCGACGAACCGGATTCGCGCGAACGGCGCGTGGGTGCATCTGACGCCCGGTATGGAAGTGACCGCGGAGATTCACACGGGCAAGCGCAGCGTCGCCGACTATTTTCTGGACCCCGTCGTCCGTTCCGGCGAGGAGAGCCTGCGTGAGCGTTAGGACCGTGTCCCGCACGTCGATGCGACGAGGGGGGGCGCTCGCGCTGTTGCTCTGCTGCGGTTCGTCTGCCGCATGGGGTTTCGATCCGCTGCTGACTGGTTCTGCGGTGCCCCCTACGGCGGCCGCGAACATGCTCGGCGACGGCTCCGCGGACGTCTGCGTATTCGGCGCGTTGCCGGACCCATTGCCTTTGCAGGACGCCGTCGAGCGTGCGCTCTGCAATAATCCGCGGACGCGCGAAGCATGGGGGCAAGTCAAGCTCGAGGCCGCGCGTGTGGGGCAGGGGCGCGCCGCGTATTTGCCGAACATCACCGGAAGCTGGCAGGGTGTGCGCGACGATCAGAAGACCGATATCGACAACCTGCCGCAGTTCAACTCGAACTTCCGCAATTTTCTGCGGACCGAAAGCGTGTCGCTGAGCTGGGTGCTCTACGATTTCGGCGGGCGCGCAGCGGCGCTCAAAAGCGAGACGGAACTGCTCGCGGCCGCACAGGCGAACCAGCAGGCCGTGCTCGATATGGCCTTTGCCAAGGTCGCGAAAGACTACTATGCGGCGCAAGCCGCGCAAGGCGCGCTCGCCGCCGCACAGCAAATCGAGCGGACCGCGAACGACAGCGTGCAGGCAGCGACCGCGCGCACGGACAAGGGCATCGCGCCGATCACGGATCAATTGCAGGCGCAGACGCAGTATGCCGAGGCGGTCGTGAATCTGACGAAAGCGCAGGGCGACCGGCAGGACGCACTTGGCGTGCTGGCGAACGATATGAATCTCGACCCGAACGCGCCGATCACATTGCCTGACGTAGGCGAAGGCGTGATGCCGGATCAGGCGTTCAATGGATCGATTGCCGATCTGATCGACGAAGCGAAGCGCACACATCCAAGCGTGCGGGCGGCCGAGGCGCGCGTCGAAGCCGCGCTCGCGAAGATAAAACAGACGCGTGCCGAAGGTTTGCCGAGCGTGAGCCTTGTCGCGAAGTACAGCAGAAACAACGAGCCGACCAGCTTCGAAATCGGGCAGCCGCAACTTCCGACGACGGGCAGCGAATGGTACGTGGGCTTTCAGGTGACGATCCCGATCTTCTCAGGGTTCCTGAGGACATACCAGGTACGCGAACAGCAGGCGCGCGCCCAACTCGAAAGCGACGCGCTTGACGAAACACGACAGCAGGTCGGTCTCGATGTGTGGACGAGTTACGAGGCGCTGCAGACCGCGACTCACATCCTCGATAACAGCGCGATGCTGCTCGATATCTCGACGCGTTCGTATGCGGCGGCCCAGCATCGCTATACGGTAGGGGTCGGCAGTATTCTCGAATTGCTCAACGCGCAGTCCGCGCTGGCGGGCGCGAAGCGGCAGCGCATCCAGGCGCTGACCGACTGGCGTTCCGCGCGGCTGCAACTGGCCGCGAGGCTCGGCGAAATAGGCATGTGGAGCCTGCCGGGCGACTGAGCCGCGTTATGCGAATACGTGTTTCATTTCATTTTGCCGTGCATTTCGCTATGCGTCGAAATGCGAAATCATTTCGTGTGAATCGCAATTAATATTTCCGGTTTTCCGGAATTTTCAATTTCGTGTTAATCGACGGATATGGCGAAGAATTATTGCCCCGCATTTGGATTTTAATTAGTGCGCGGGAATATCGATTTGAGTGGGGGTGTTTAACTAACGATTACGCGTAACGGCGCAGCGCCGCTTGTATCGGGCAAAGCAACCTGATCGCGTGGTTATTTCCAGGATTTTCCTGTGGCGATTATCGACACAATTCCGAATGTCCTGGACGAGTACTTTTCCCATTTGATCTGGAGCGCAAGATGAACGACATGCAACCTAACACTCAAGGCAATGGCATGACTCCGATGAAGGTGCCAGAGCAGATTACCAACAATCCGGATGGCACCTCGACGGTGATCTTCCCGGAAGGCACGTCCGGCAATAACAACGATGTCGTTCGGGAATTCTCGGGACAGAACGGCACGGGTACGCTGCTCTTGCAGCTCAGCGACCTGACGGACGGCACTTCGGAAGTGTTTGACGCCGATCCCGCGTCGATCCAGAAGATCGTCGGCCAGGTCGGCCAGGCCTTTGGCATCCCCGATGTGGCATCGTTGGTGACGTCGATCGACGTCAGGTTCAGTGGCCCCAACGAAACGGGTAAGGCGTTGTCGGGCACGGTCGATACGACGCTGGGCGACTCTTACGAGTTCAGTCTCTCTGATGGATTGAAGCCTGGCGAGATTGTTTCGGTAAAGGAATTTACCGGCCCGAATGGGACCGGCAACTTCGATGAGACGATCGATGTGTTCGGCAACGGCGACATCCAGATCAACGCGTTCAACGGCAATAGCGGCCTTACGCAGGGCGTCACCGCGATGCAGGAGGATTTCAATACGAGTGGCGAACTGGCAAAAGTGCGGGACCAGTTGCAGAACGGCGACGTGCTAGTGGAGAACTTCAACTATGACGCGAATGGAAAGGAAATCGGCGGGACCTTGCAGGAGTTCAATGCGCAGAACCAGCTGGTGTCGCAGGTGAACGTCGCGCCGAGCAGTCAGCCGCTTCCGACGCTTGGCGGGCAGCAGGCGATCGCGAATATCGTTGCGGCAATCGCGGGGCTCAATATACCGGTGCCCGGCAGCGCGACCGCAGCGGTTGCCCCGCCGCAGCAGCCGAAGGTGATGCTCGCGAGCGCGCATCATTGAGCTTCGTGCTCGCAGCTGTTAAGCGTGTTTCGTAAGCGCATTTGTCTAAGCGCATCAACAGGAAAGGGCGGCGCCGTGTTCGCCATCGCACGGCATCGTGCGTGAGCGCGCATCGTGTGCCGCCTTGACCTGCGTGTGTCGGCGCGCTGAGCCGGTCGCTTGCCTTGCGATCGTAGCGCATTGACTGAAGATATTTCGTGGAACTGAGACAGCTTCGTCACTTCGTGGCCGTCGCCGAAGAAGCCAATTTCACGCGTGCGGCCGACCGTTGCCATACTGCCAAAAGTACCAACCGCATCTTGTCTATCGGCGGCATATCGCAGGTTCAAGCTCGCCCGCGCGCCAATCCGCGAGGCGATCGGTGTATCGCTGGCAATGAACATCGCGATAAAAGTGACCGCACCGGCGAGCGTGACGAATGCGCCGACCCAGCTGAGTCCGCCGTGCGCGAGTAGAAGCCGTGCCGCGTACGGTGTGAATGAAGCGCCGGGAATGTCGCCAAGGTTGTACGACACAGACGCGCCCGAGTAGCGAACCTCGATCGGAAAAAGGCCCGACAGCACCGCGCCCATCGGGCCGAGCACGATGCCCATCATGCCAAAGCACATGCTGAGGCACAGCAGCGCGCGCATTGGCGAGCCCGAACCGAGCAGCGGCGCTAACGCAAAACCCGCAAGCATGCACGGCGTGGAGCCGACCAGCACGATGCGCCACGACCCGAAGCGATCCGCGAGCGCGGCCGATATCACCGTGGTCGCGGCTGCGGCGAAGATGGAAATGCAAAGCGGCCCTGGAAACTGGACACGTGGAATACTGCTGACCTGTGTTCCATAATCGAGCACGAACACAGACGCGATCGAAAAACACGCATAGCTCGCGACCATCGCAAGCGAGCCAAGCGGCAGGTTCCGGCCGTAGCGGCGAAGCAGTTTTCCCAAAGGCAACGCGAGACGACCGCCGTTAGCGTTCAGCCATGAAAATTCCGGCGTTTCGGTTATCTTCACCCAGCTGCACGCAGTCTTCGCCACTGCCGATCACCGCGATACGGTTGCCCGGGTGGCCGGAGAACGCGGTCTGAGCGTCGATCGGCGTGACGGTCGCATCGTTGCCGGGCATGAACGAACGCGGCTCGGAGAGCAGAAACACGTCGCCTTCGAAGACCTCGATCGGCTTCTCGTCTCCATCGAGATGCAGCCAGCAATGACCTTTGAGCAATGCGAAGAACTTCAGGTGGTCAGGCTTCTGAGAACGGATCGCCCATGCTCCGTCTGCCGGGAAGCGACCGGATAATCCACCGGCGCAACTTGCGTATATCGTTAATAACGTTCGATCCCTTAGTCCTTAGCCTGTTCTGTCATTCACAACCACGTAAAGCACGGACGCAACGGATCCGCTGTGACGCTAGAACAAAAACTTCTTTATAAACAGTGCGGCAAGAAGAAGTATGAACCGCCCCGGATTTGGTGGAGGCTCCAACTTTTGAGAGAATGGAGCCATGAACAAGTCGAACAAGTTTTCTGCTGAAGTCCGCGAACGTGCAGTGCGCATGGTGCAGG
>NZ_CADIKF010000007.1 GCF_902859875.1 Paraburkholderia solisilvae
GGCGCCGGCGTGCACGCTGCTGGTGTATGTCGACGATGCGACGAGCCGGCTGATGGCGCTGCATTTCACGGCGACCGAATCGACCTTCAGCTACTTCGAAGTGACCCGGACGTATCTGGAACAGCACGGCAAGCCGGTGGCGTTCTATAGCGACAAGGCAAGCGTGTTTCGCTCGACGCAGACGGCGACGACCGGTGGCAAAGGCGTGACCCACTTTGGCCGGGCGATGTTCGAGCTGAACATCGATGGGTTATGTGCGAATTCAAGTCAGGCCAAGGGGCGCGTCGAGCGCGCGAACCTGACGCTGCAGGACCGGCTGGTGAAGGAACTGAGGCTGCGTGGCATCAGCACGCGGGAAGCGGCCAATGCCTATGCGCCCCGCTTCATTGCGGACTACAACGCGCGCTTTGGCAAGGCGCCAAGGAGCGCGTTTAACGCACACCGGCCACTGCGTGCGGACGAGGATCTCGATACCATCCTGACGTGGCGTGAACCGCGCCGGGTCACGCGTTCGCTGACGCTGCAGTATGACCGGGTGATCTACCTGCTGGACGATACGCAAGCAAACCGCAGGCTGGTGGGACGTTACATCGACGTGTACGAATATCCGGACGGTCGCATCGAAATCCGTGCGGATGGCATCGCCCTTCCCTTCATGCCATACGACCGGCTCTCCGAGATTGATCAGGGCGCAGTGGTCGATCACAAGCGGCTGGGGCACGTGCTGCAGGTCGCGCAACTGGTCCAGGCCGATCGGGATAACCGTCGTGCCTCGGGCTCACCGTCACGGACCAATCAGGGGCAGGCGCCGCGATTGAAGGAACGCCGCACCGGTACAAAAAAGCAGCGGGAAATCAGCGTTGATGATCTGAACACCGCGATTGGCCGGACCGTGGTCAGCCTCCAGGACCCTGTACTCAGACCCCAGTCAAAGAGATAACAAGGCTCAAACCCCGACATCTCTACTTTGCTGCCACCCCGACACTTCAGAATGGCCTCGACACTGGATGTAGTGGCTAAGTTGTAATGTCCGCTTTTAGCCACGCTCAAATGTCCGCTTTTCGTGACACGTAAGCTGTCCGGCTGCCGGTTGTCCGGCGCCGGGAGCTTTGATGGCCGCGACAGAACGGATAACGATGACGATGCGCGAGCTGGACAGATACAAGGTGATTCAGGACGTGGCCGACGGCGTGCTCAGGCCGTGGCCGTGGCGTGCCGCCGAGCGATTCGCCGCAGAGGCGCAGAACTACGCCGCTCCAAGCAGCCAGTTGTTGAACTCCATGACATGGGCATGTTCGTTCGGGCCTGCATTGTTGCGCAGTTGCTTTGCCCGTTCGAGCACAACTTCGTCTGCATCGGTGCCCAGGAGGCGCATGATTTCATCGAGGCACTCAGGTAGCAGAGTCGCACGAGGTTCTTTCGTGCTGTTCAACAAGTCGGTCTGGGTCCAGGGCGGCACAATCTCGATTACTCGCACGGAGGTCTCGCGCAGCTTGTAGCGCTGGGACAGCGCATAGGAGTGCAGTGCAGCTTTTGTCGAGCAATACACTGCAGAAGCAGCGAACGGGATGAAGGCCAACCACGAGGTGTTGTACAGAATCGCTGCTTCTTTCTGCCTCTTGAGGTGTTCGATCAGGGCCGAGGTGAGCCGAATCGGACCGAGTAAATTCGTGGCGATAGTTGAAGTCAGCAAGTTTTCATCGATGGCACCCGCCGCGTCATCAAACTGCATGATGCCGGCATTGTTGAAGACGACATTCAGGTCTGGATACCGCTCGGTAAGCGTCTGTGAAACCGACGTTATGCTGGATGCGTTCTCGATATCGAGTTCCAGGTAACCCATTCCCGGGTTGGCGGCAGTCACCTCGTCCAGAAGGCTTTTCCGACGGCCTGAAATGATGACCTTGTTGCCGAGATCGTGAAAAGCCTCCGCAATACCGCGTCCGATGCCCGATCCCCCGCCCGTGATGAAAACGGTATTTCCTGTCAGTTTCATGGTTCTATTCCTCTATGTGCGCTTATCTTGAGGTCGAAGTTGATGCTCTATAAAATCGCGGAGCCGTCTCTTGAAGGTGGACTACTTTTCAGCCCCTTCCCCATTTCTCGGGTCAACCTTGACAACACACTAGTCGAGAAATATCCAATTATTATGTAGTAAGCCGAATTTACTTAAAACTGCAGTCTTAGGAACTCGACTGATTCACAGCCTTGGGCGGAAAGTGAGTGGCGCGGCGACTTGCCATAGCATCATTCGGTAGCCGTGCGCGCAATGACATCGTCCTTCTTCTGACTCTTCATATGCATCACTTCGGTATCCGACAGGATAGTGCGGGCGCAACGAAAATATTTGAAACCCGCTGATCGATATGACGATCCGCTGAATGTCCCGATGATACTGAGAAGACTTCGTCTACGGTGTAAAACGCCGCGCACGTCATTGCGATTGCATATGTTAGCTCGAAAGAACCCGAGCCAGATATCCTGAAACAGGACTTTTCCATGATCAAAATGTTCACGTCCTTGATTCACGATCTTGCGCGGCACCGGGTTCGAGCGCAGCGCGCGCTCGAAGAAGCGTTTGGCCGCGGCCTTGTCGCGCCGCTTTTGCAGCGGCATGTCGAGTGTGGCGTGATGCTCGTCAACGGCTCGCCACGGCGGGTGCGGTTCACCTTGCCGCGTGATGAACATCTCGTCGTCCGTTGACAATATTCTTCACACATCGAATAGAGGTAAGGCGCCAAGCGTTCATGTGCAGGAAGTCCCCACCGAACTCCAACAGGATTCAAGACAAGGGCACGTGAAATGAACGCAAACTCTCCATCCATCAGCCAACCCACAACTACTGCACTGCCCGACCTCGTCGCTTCGTTGCTGACGCAGGCGGACGCACATCCCAACGCGCCCGTCGTTATCGAGGGCGATATAACAATTACCTATAGACGATACGCGGACCAGGTGCGAAAACTTTCGACGAGTCTGTTCGATATCGGCGTCAGGCCGGGAGACCGTGTCATCCTGCACCTCGGCAATTGCAACGAATCCGCGATCGCCTGCTATGCCGTGATGATGCTCGGCGCCATTGCCGTACCACTGAACGTTCATTACAAGCCGCATGAACTCATCGGACTGATACGTCGGCTTCAACCTGCTGCGTATTTTGGCCATCTTGCACAGCGAAAATCCATTGATGAGATCGCAGCCCACCTGCTGCCGAGCGAACGCCGCTTTTACGTCGTCGACAAGCTGGCCTCGCAGCGTTCCGACTGCCTCGCTCATGCCAACGACACGTGGCAGGCGTTCATCGCGTCCGCACGTGAAGTACGGCAATTTCCCAGGCAGGATCCTGATGCGACCGCGCTTTTGCTTTGCACGTCGGGCAGCAACGGCGAACCGAAGCTGGTTGCGCATGCGCAACGCTCTCTCTTGCACGCGGTCCGCTATATGCAAGATTCCGGCTTTGGTCCCAGCACGCGGTTACTACTGCCTACGCCTCTGTTTAATATGCCTGGCATCGTGCAGTTGTGCGCGTCCGTTTCGACGGGCGCGTGCATGGTATTGCCGTCGTGCACCGATTTCGACGGCGCCGCGTTTCTCGACGCGATCGAGCAGCACCGTTGCACGGACATTACGGTGACCTCATTCGGCGCTGCAGAAATGATCCGTACGCAACTGATCCGCCGTCGTATAACCGATTCGTTGCGCACATGCGTGGTGACCGACGACGCTTGCTCTGTCGAGCTTCATCAGCGTTTTGAGCAGACCTTCGGCATACCGCCGCTATGCCGCTTCGGCATGACAGAGGCGCCGTCGTTCGTCGTGCCAGGGCACACCAACCGTACTGTGCGTGCACGGCCGGGCACCGCACGGCTCGTCGACGGCAACGGCGACGACGTCACTATCGCCATGCCGGGTGAACTGTGCCTGAACGTGGATACGCTATTTCAGGGCTACTGGATTTCGCCAGGCGTCATCGACGCCGCGCGCGACGCCAATGGCTGGTTTCACACCGGCGCGCTCGCGCGGCAGGACGAGCACGGCGATCTGACCTATCTTTCGTGATCGTAGGAAATAATCGTACGCGGCGGCGAGAACGTTGCGCCTGCAGAAATCGAGCAGACGCATTGTCCGCTTGCCCGGTAAGCGTACGAGCGACGGCGATTGGAACTGGCAACGCCGCCATGTGGGCGCGCGACGCCCCCTCCCTGGCCATGAAATCTTGTGCGCGTGCCTTGCGTTTGTGCAGCTCGTTGCGGCTGCAGCGGCACGCTATGAGGTTCGGTCGCAATAAGGATGATTGGTCGAGCAAGGGCGATACGATAAGTCATGCTTATTTGCCGGGTGCACAAAACTGTTCGGCAAGCGTCTGGCGACTATCGTGCATTTTCCCCTTCCTGATCACGTGCATCAGTTCAATGCCGCCCAGCAGAATGCGCGCGCACTCGAGGATGAGTAATCGCTAAGCGGCGGCCCCTCGTATCGGATCCTTGACGAGGTGCGTCTGCGGCAACAACGCGGGGAGCGGGAATAAGTGTCATGCCGTGCGTGTTCCATGAAGAGCACTTCGGACTTCCAGCAGGCACAGAGACCATGAATTCACGTTCTGAACAAACGCTTGCTGGTAAGCGACCTTACGACTCACGTACATTCGATCCGCGAGTCTGGATTCTGGCATTGGGCACCTTCGCAATCGGCACCGACGCGTATGTCATTTCCGGTATCCTGCCCGGTGTTGCACGCGATCTGCATATTGCGGTAAATACCGCGGGGCAGATCGTCACGTGGTACTCGCTGACCTACGCGATTGCTGCGCCGGTGTTAGCGGCGCTTGTCGGACGCGCAAACCGGACGTACGTCATCATCGCTGCACTCGTCCTCTTCTCCGCAGCGAACATCGTATGTGCGGTCACGATGAGCTTCGCCATTCTGATCGCCGCACGCGTGGTGGCCGGAATTGCCGGCGCTCTGTACACGCCGACCGCCTTTACCCTTGCAGCTGCGCTCGCTGCGCCTGAAAAAAAGAGCAAGGCTCTTGCGGCTGTCCTATTGGGACTGACTTTTGCGACCGCACTGGGGGTGCCGATCGGCACGCTGCTGGGGCAGCATTTCGGGTGGCATGGCGCGTTCTGGCTAGTGGTTGCACTATCGGTATCGGCTGCGGTCGTGATCGGCGCGAGTCGAATGTCGCCCGGTGACGCGTCCTACTCGACGTCTCCCGGACTCGTTGCGCGCTTTGAGCCGTTGGTGCATGGATCAACCCTGCTTGCGCTGATGCCTGTCTGCATCTTCTCCGCAGGCTACTTCTGCTTCTACACCTACCTTGGCGCAATACTCGGCGCACACGGTTTTCCTGCCAGCCAGATCGCAGTGATCTTCCTCGCGTCAGGTGTCGGCGCAGTGATTGGAAGTTTTACGGGTGGCCACCTGGGCGCTCGCTTTAGGCCCATTGCCGTGCTCGTCATCACGTTCGCGGCAACATCGATCAATGCCGCGCTGTTCGGTTACCCGGAAGTGTCGTTTTGGAGCGTTACGCTCTCTGTACTGTTTCTCTCAGGGAGCGGCTGGCTCTTTCTTCCCCCGCAGCAGGCCCGCCTGCTGTTGATTGTCGAGGCGCGCCACGCGCAGGTTGTACTGGCTCTGAACAATTCCTTCCTCTATATTGGCGTTGCCGCGGGCACGTCAGTCGGCGCCGGGATAATTCACAGTGGCTTCAATCTCGATGACCTGCATTGGGTTACTTCAGGCTTCATGTGCGCAGCTTTGCTGATACTTGTGCTGAGCTATTTGCGCAGCGGCAAATAACCGTGACCGTACCCGTGCTAGCCGATCGACAAGACGACGCCGGACGCCGCCCGGAACAGTTGAACAGAGGTTGCCGTCGTCGCGACTTCGGTCCATCTTTGTTCGTGGAACGAGAACCCCTGACCATGATCGCTTCTCTCAGGAACGACTCAAACCGCTTTGCTTGACGTAAGCCATTAGAATGCCTAACGCTTTTGCGCGATTCACATGCGTCGTGAGCAGTGTGACGGGTTATAGCAATGTGGGATCAACCCCGATGATCCGGTCCAGTTCGTCGAATATCGAAACCAGTGCGAAAATTGTCCGCGGACAGCGGCATATGACCCCAATCGATTTTGTCGTGCGCATGGACCAAACCCTGCACTTGCCATTGCTGTTCTTTCGGAACAGCAAGCATGTCGGCGCTAGCTAACGTATAGCCGAGATATGACCAGATATTCTCGGGATTGGAGCGATAATTTTGTTTTTCGAACAACGTGGTGAAATACCACCAGCAATCGTACCCATTGCTGGTCAGAAGGTTGGTAATGTCCGTAGTGCTCTGCTCATCTGCCTCAACAAAGATGAACGGACGGCAACGGGAAATCGTAGCTTCTGCGCCCTGTAGCACACGCAAGTCATAACCTTCGGCGTCGATCTTGAGAAAATCCACTCGTGGAAGATTCAGACTGTCAAGAGTCAGCAGGGGCACATGCTCCATGACAGTATCACCGCCGTAGTCTGCGCCTAGTCTGATCGCTCCGTAATTGTATTCGTGGTGTGGAGGGATCGTGCAGATATCTACCTGCCCGGATTCGCAGCCCACGGCGGCCAGATGCGTGTGGATATTATGACAATCGTTGAGAGCTGCATTCGCACACAGAAGTTGATAAACCAGCCGCTGAGGTTCAAAAACGTGGACAACTCCTGACGCACCGACTGCCTTTGAAAGGGGTACCGTATGGCTACCAATATTCGCTCCGACCTCGACGGCAATGTCGCCGGGACGCAGCACCTGGGTAAACAGACGAACTTCTGCTTCGCCCCACTCCCCGTAGGCGATCAAACTTTTGCCAATGTACTGATCGCGCGGATTGACCAGAAAGCGACCATGACGACCATCTACAAGCTGATAGATATTTTTGTTAATCATCGCGTTGTGTGCTCACCGCACTAGAGAGTTTGATTATTTACCGCCGATAACCTGAACGGGTCATCGCCACGATGGGCAAGAAATCCCCCATACGCACCGTACGCGGCTGTCATTTATTGATACTGCAGTCTTCCGTGGTAAGACGATAAATTACGCTGGATAGCAATGCAGCTCCCTATCCGGGGGGCATTTTCGAACGGTAACCGCCATGCTTGTTCAATACCACTTTTCGTTCCTTGCATGGTCCAGCAAATCTTTCGTAATGTAGTTGGAATGATATGCCGCGCGCTTATGCCTCAGCCCACGCTTCATCGATATAGTTCAACGTGAATGCCCCCATCATGTCGACTTGCGTGGCACGCCAGCGTATCGATCGGTTGCTGGTGGTAAGCCCGAGCGTCGTCGACTTTGGCCGCTGTCTCGGGACATACACTGCGACATCCCAAGCACTTCAAATTTCCGACGGCGCACGGCTTTCCCTGCCCGAGCGCCGGACGGCCTGCGGCGGCTGACCCAACGTACGAAGGAACGCGCGTCTCATACGATCCCGGTCGGCAAAACCCACTACGTCGGCGATCACGTCTAAAGAATGGCGCCCCTGCTCGAGCATCAACCTGGCCGCTTCCACGCGCAATTGCTCGATGGCCTTTGCGGGCGACTGACCGGTTTCCGCAGTGAATGCTCGACTGAACTGGCGCGGGCTGAGATTCGCGACGCCAGCAAGTTCCTCGACGGTGAGCGCGCTGCGCAAATTCGCATTCGCATAGACAAGAGCCTTCTGAATCCTGTCGGATTTCGGCTCCAGTTCAAGCAGCGTGGAGAATTGCGACTGGCCGCCCGAGCGCCGATGGTAGACAACGAGCTTGCGCGCCACCGTACGCGACACCTGTTTGCCGTGATCCTTCTCGATCATCGCAAGCGCCATATCGATGGTGGCTGCCATGCCCGCCGAGGTCCAGATCGAGCCATCCACGATAAAAATCGAATCCTCTTCGACAGATACCTTTGGAAAGCGCTCCTGCAGATCGCTCGTAAATCGCCAGTGAGTCGTCGCACGCCGGCCGTCGAGTACGCCTGCTTCGGCCAGAACAAAAGCCCCCGTGCAGGGAGCCGCGACGCGCCGTGACGTTTTGAGTGCATGTTTGACAAAAGCGCCCAATGCGGGAGAAGCGAGGTCGGTTTCGACGCCCGAAGCGAATATGACGGTATCGAAAACAGCGTCGCCGAACGGTTGTGTCTCGAACCGGATTCCCGCTGCGGCCGATATCATTCCGCCCGTTTCGGAAAGCGCCGTCACTTCATACGCCCGCTCGCCGAGCACGAGATTCGCGAGTTCGAACGCGGTGACCGCGGCGAAACCCATCAGATGGAAGTTGGGGAAAACGACATAGCCGATTGTGTGCATATGTCCTCCAGCGGCACGTCCGAAACCTAATGAATATACGACCTTTCAGACGCGGTCAACAGGCACTGCCCTTCGGCTCACGATCACGCGCCGGAGCGATTGACTGCGACCGTGCACGGCGTCAAGTCGAGTGACCGGCGTGGCCCGCACAGACAGATGCTACCCGCCGGGTCGCATATCGAACAGACCTGCAAGCAGCGCATCGTAGCTCGCGATCAGTTCAGGATTCGTCGCGAGGTACGGCACAATCGCCTTGCGCTGTTTCGAACGGTACGCTACCCAATCGTCATCGTGATGCTGCACCGCATGAACCACTTGCCGCGCACCCTCTTCGACGTCGTTCCCTGCGTAGTAGTAGCCGATCTCGCGACACAGTTGCGCGTTGTGCACCAACGCATACCCATTCCAGCACACGTCAAAATAGAAGTAGTTGAGCGCAAGGCCCCACTGATGCGAGATCACGATGTCCGTGTGCTCGGAAAGAAACTGCGGCGTATCGTAGCGGCCGACGAAGCTGGCTTTGCCCTGCCTGACGAGATCGAGATACCGTGCGATGCCGATAAATTCGGGGCTATGGCGCGCCAGATGCTCGGCATTGGTCACGTGCAGATGCGCGATCGCGTCGCCGACGCTCCGAAACGCCTGCTCCGCGATCAGCAGCGGATACAGGCAGAATTTCAGCACGTCGATATTCGGCTCCATCACCGTCAACCGCTTCGACGACGGTGTTTCGCCCCCCTGCGGCCGATACTCGCCTTCGAACGGCAGATCGCGCGTGCGCATGTTCAGGCACATCGGGTCCCAGACGAACGGCACTTCGCGCACCGGCACGCGGCGCAACGTGCCGAAAAAAGGCGCGCTGGTTTCCATCACCTGTGGAATCGCCCAGATCGCGTCGTATTGCTGGTTGATGAACACCGTGTCGGCGAGGCGCCGGTTGAAGATCATCGCCTCGATCATCTGCACGTATTCGGGCCCGCAGCAGTAGCTGACGAGTCTCGTGCCGCGTGCTTTCAGGTAACGCGTCTGCTCTTCGCTGATCTGGCCGCCAAGCTCGATCAGCACATCGAGTGCGTCCTTCATTTCGTCGAACGACCGCACCGGGAAGCGTGCGGTGTCCCACGGCAGCGCGCCGGACAGCACGACCGCGGTTGTGTTCACAAGCACCACCGAATGCCCGAGCGGCGAGTGCTGGAACAGCTTCGCGAGGTACAGCGCATTCTGCTTGATGCCGTTCACCCACATGCCCTCGCCTTCGCTGCGAATGCCGATCGTCATGCCGATCCGCAGTGCGCGTTGCTGTGTCATGGTTCCGTTCTCCCTGTTCAGTCCGCGCGTGCCGCACTAGCGGGCCGGGCATTCAGATTGAGCACACGCTGCGTATAGCGCTCGCGGTTAGCCGCGTGCAGCGGGCTTAACGTCGCAATCAGCTCGCGCGAGCGGCGCACGTAGCCATCATGATCCGCGTCGTGTTCGTGCGCGATGCGCAGCAGTTGTCGCGCACCGGCCTGGATATCCGATCCCTCGTAGTAGTAGCCGGCGTCCTTTAGCCACGGCGAGTTATGCACGAGCGGATAGCCGCCGTATAGCGCGTCGAGGTAAAGGAAGTTCTGATCGTTCTGCCACTGATGGCTAACGACCACATCTGCGAACTGACTCATATAACCGGCAAAGTCGTGGCGCTTGTCGAGATGCACCTTGTCGTTCTTGTGCAGATCGAGAGAGCGCATCAGGAACGAGAATGTGAGTTGTTCGTTCATCTGCACCGTGTTGAGCACGTGCATGCGGGCAATGGTCGCGGGCTCCATGCGGAATGCGGTATCGCACACGAGCGCGGGAATCGCGAAGCACTTGACCACCGAGATGTTCGGCTCGAAGATCGCGACGCGCAGCGCGCGCGGCGCATCCGTGCCGTCCGCCGCCGGCTGATAGCCGAACGCAAGGCCGGCATCCTTGACCACCTGCGCGCGACGCTCGAGAAAAAGCGGATCCCACAGATACGGCACTTCGAACACCGGGCAGCGATGCAGCGCCTCCAGCATCGGCGCCAAAGTACGATCTTTCGGCAAGATCCAGACTTCGTCGCAGCGCTGCGCACGCGAAAAGAAGCCGCGTTTCTTGAAGACCGTCGGCTCGACCAGCCCGACATACGACTGCCCGCAGCACATGAACACCACTTTCTTGCCGAGCGCTCGAATGTAGTCGACCCACTCGATATCGAGTCCGCCGCCCATCTCGATCGCAACATCGATGCGATCCGTCGCCGCGCGCAGCGGCACGAGCGGCAACCCGAGCTCCGCCTGCTCCGCCTCCGGCGGCAGCGCAGCCTGGTCGCCGCAATTGAGCAGAATCACGTCGGTCACCGCAGGCAATGCCCGCAGCAACTGCGCGAGAAACAGCACGTTCTGGCCGAGTCCGTTTTCCCAGATGCTCTGGCCTTCGTGCGTCAGCACTGAAATTCCAATCCGCATGATGTACCGCTCCTTTCTCTGATTGCGAAACTACCGCTTATTTCGAATTTATTTTTCGTGCAGGCGCCGCGTTGCCGCTACGATGCCTGCCGTCCGTCTTGTTCCGTCATCCGCATATTTCCCATTGCCGCTACCGGGAAAAGAGGGCGACGGCCTGACGGCCATCGCCCTGTAAAAGCCGCGCTACTTCCGATGCTGACGGAGACACATCGATGCGGGGTAGCACGGCCAGAGAAGCGTGTTACTGCGACTTCACCTTCTGTGTTTCGAGTACGATCTCGACACGGCGGTTGTGCGCTCGCCCTTCCGCGGTCGTATTCGGCGCCATCGGGTTCGCGTCGCCGTACCCGTGCACCTGTACGGAGCGGCGCGCCTTGAGGCCATACGCGGCCAGGTATTGCGCAACCGACAGCGCGCGCCGTTCCGACAGTTCCTGGTTATGCGCTTCTGAACCGGATGCATCCGTGTAGCCGGAAATCAAGATCGCGTCGATCGTGGTGCGGCGCGTACCTTCAATCAGGCGGTCTAGTTCGCGGGCGGCCGATGCCGTCAGCGTCGCGCTGTCCGTGTCGAAGCTCGCGTCGCCGCGTAACGTGAAGTGCTCCGCCTGCATTGGCGCGTCGCCCGCAGCCGGAACGCGCGCAGCCGGCTGCGGCTCGACCGGCCGCGCGTGCGACACAGGCGGCGTGGTGGTCGTGCAGGCCGCGAGCATCACGGCGGCGGCCCCTACGATGGCTTGCAGTTTCAACATTTCCCCGTTTCCCCTTTTTAGATGGTCGATATGGTTTTTTAGCGATACAGTGCTTCGATTTCCGCGGTATAGCATTCGACGTTCGCCGGCGACTCCGGATCCAGCGTCGCGAGGAAATCGCGTGCGGTGTCCCGGTAGCTGGCGAGCTGCGCATCGTGTTCGGTGAACGCGCGGCGTAGCGCGAGCGCGCCGTCGCCACAGTCGAAGTCCGCATAGCGGTAGCCGCAGTAGCCGATAAAAGATGAGTTGTGAATCAGCGGAAAACCGCCGTAGAGGGCTTCGTAGTACACGTAGTTCTGTCCGTTTTCCCAGTGATGCGCGATGATCGCGTCGGCCTGCTGTCCCATGATCTGATAGACCGGCAGACGCGGTTCGAAGGAAGCAATGCCATGACGCACGAGATCGAGGCTGCGCGCAAAGCCGAAGAACACGCCGTCCTCTTTCATGTGAAACGTGTTGAAGACCCGCAGCACTTCGATCATGTCCGGGTCCTGGCGGTGCGCGACATCCGCGGCGAGCATCGGAATATGGGAGGTCTTCACCATGCAGATGTTCGGTTCCAGAATCGCCAGCCGCCAGCGCCGCCGGCCCGGCTGATACTCGAAACGCCCTTCCGCCCCGCCCGCGCTAATGGCGCGCTCGAGCAGCACCGGACTCCACAGATGCGGCATCGCACGCACCGGCGCACGCATCGTCGCTGCGTAGTAGTCCGCGCAGGTCGCTTCGAAAGCGGGCAACGTCCACGCCGCGCTATACGGCGTTTCGGATATCAGCGTGCCGTGCGGCAGGTTGAACATCATCCGTTCGATGTCGATCACATAGTCGTTGGCGACGCGCATGCCGATCACATGTCCGCCCCGCTCACGGAATGCGCGTGCCCAATTCGCATCGAGCTGTGCACTCAGTTCGATAACGACGTCGAGCTTCTGCTGCGCGGTTTCCATGTCGATCACCGGCGCGGGCGCGAGCGCGAGAAAATCGCCCGCCGCTTCGATTCGGCCGTCGCCGCCCTTTACCAGAAATACTTCATCGACTACCGGTGAACGCTTGAGCAGCATCACCATAAAAAAGCAGTTCTGGAAGATGCCGTTTTCCCAGATCGACTGCGCACCGTCGCGCAGGTAGATCGTCACACCGACTTTCAAACGCTTGCCGTTCTTCATTGCTTTTTCTCCTGAACGCGCCCGCCGCGCGTGCATCTTGAGACTTGCTGGTGTTCGTGTCGCTTTCGTGAATCCCGGGACACGGTTGTTTTTTTGTTGTTTCCGTCGGGGATGCGCCCTGTGGGCGCATCCCGTTACCGCCTGCCTGCTGCCGTCCTGCCGTTACCACTGATACCCGATACCCGCGCCCACCGCCGTACCTGCCGAGCTTACGCCCACGCCCGCCTTGATCTTCAGGTTCTGCGTAATGCGCGCGTTCATGCCGAACGCTGTTGCGCTGTAGCCGTGGTAGGTCGCGGCGCCGATGCCGATCGACAGCGTCTTGCCCGGATCGACCTCCGGAATCATCGTCAGCGCGGTGGCTGCGGCGATGCCCGAATAGGCGTCGCGGGCGACGCTGTTGACGCTCGACTGCACGCCGTTCAACTGGTTCATGTTCACTGCATCGGTACCGTTCACGCCCGGCGCGACGTTGGTGATCCGCCGTTCGCTGCCTGGCGAGCCGACCGACACGGTGTTCTCTTCGCTGGCCACCGAGCCCGCGCCGAGCGCCACCGAATTGGGCGCCATCGCCGATGCGTTCGCGCCTACCGCGGTCGCGCTCTGGGCGGACGCCGAGGAGCTCGAGCCCAGCGCGGTGCTGCTATCCGCGGAAGCCGACGCATGCCAGCCGAGCGCCGTTGCGTTCGACTGCGATGCCGTTGCGCCCGCACCGACTGCCGTCGCGTTCTGCGCGGTCGCTGCCGAGCCGGTGCCGAGACCCGTGCCGCCGTCCGCGGTGGACGTGTTCGCGCCGCTGCCGTTGCCCATCGACGAGACGGCCTGCGACAGCGAACTCACGTTGCTGTCGGTTGTGCTGAGGCCGGTCGACAGCGACGCGACATTGCTGTTGGTCGTGGACAGGCCGGTCGACAGCGAATCGACGCCGCTTTGGGCGGTGCTGACCGCGCTCGAGGTCGACGTCGACAGCGACGCGACATTGCTGTTGGCCGTCGATACGCCGGTCGACAGCGAATTCACGCTGCTTTGCGTGGTGCCGATGGTGGTCGACGTTGAAGTGGACAGCGATGAGACGGTGCTGTTGGTGGTCGACAGCGCGCTCGACACCGACGTGGACAGCGAGGTCAACTGGCTGAAGTTCACGGCATCGGTCGGGTTCACGCCGGCTGCGACGTTGGTCAGCCGCACGGGTGCGGTTGCACCGATGCCGCCGAGGGTGACCTGCGTGTGCGACGTGTCGTCGTACTGCACGGCGGCGTTCGACAGCGTGCTCATCGAGGTCGACAGCGTCGCGATATTGCTGTCGGCGGTCGACAGTCCGGTGGACAGCGAGCCGACGTTGCTGTCGGTCGATGACAGTGCGGTCGAGAGTGAATCGACATTGCTTTGCGCGGTGCTGAGGCCGCTGTCGACCGTTTGCGTGATGGCGGTGGACAGTGAGCTGATACCGGTCGACGTGGACGTGGACAGCGTGGTCAGCTGGCCGAAGTTCACCGCGTCGGTCGGGTTTACGCCGGCTGCGACGTTGGTCAGCGTGACCGGGCCCGGTGCACCCACACCGCCGAGCGTGACCTTCGTATGCGTGGTGTCGTCGTACTGCACGGCGGCATTCGACAGCGTGCTGAGTGCGGTCGAAGTTGACGTGGAGAGCGTCGTCACGTTGCTGTTGGTGGTCGACAGGCCGGTGGACAGTGAGGTTACACCGCTCTGTGCCGTGCTGATGCCCGTGGAGGCCGACGTCGACAGCACGGCGACATTGCTATCGGTCGTCGACAGGCCCGTCGACAGCGAGGTCACACCGCTTTGAGCGGTGCTGATGCCGGTCGAAGCCGACGTCGACAGTACAGCAACATTGCTATCGGTCGTCGAGAGCCCTGTCGACAGCGAGCCGACGTTGCTGTCAGTCGACGACAGCGCCGTCGAAAGCGAATCCACCCCGCTCTGCGCGGTGCTGATGCCGCTGGCGGCGGTCTGCGTGAGAGCCGTCGACAGCGAGCTGATACCGGTCGAGGTCGATGTGGACAGCGTGGTCAGCTGGCTGAAGTTCACCGCGTCGGTCGGGTTCACGCCGGCGGCGACATTGGTCAGCGTGACCGGGCCCGGTGCACCCACACCGCCGAGGGTGACCTTCGTATGCGTGGTGTCGTCGTACTGCACGGCAGCGTTCGACAGCGTGCTGAGTGCCGTCGAAGTTGACGTGGAGAGCGTCGTGACATTGCTGTTGGTGGTCGACAGGCCGGTGGACAGCGACGTCACACCGCTCTGTGCAGTGCTGATGCCAGTCGAAGCCGAGGTCGACAACACAGCGACATTGCTATCGGTCGTCGACAGTCCGGTGGACAGCGAGGTAACGCCGCTTTGTGCCGTGCTGATGCCAGTCGAAGCCGAGGTCGACAGCACCGCGATATTGCTGTCGGTCGTCGAAAGACCCGTCGACAGCGAGCCGACGTTGCTATCAGTCGACGACAGCGCCGTCGAAAGCGAATCCACCCCGCTCTGCGCGGTGCTGATGCCGCTGGCGGCGGTCTGCGTGAGAGCCGTCGACAGCGAGCTGATACCGGTCGAGGTCGATGTGGACAGCGTGGTCAGCTGGCTGAAGTTCACCGCGTCGGTCGGGTTCACGCCGGCGGCGACATTGGTCAGCGTGACCGGGCCCGGTGCACCCACACCGCCGAGGGTGACCTTCGTATGCGTGGTGTCGTCGTACTGCACGGCAGCGTTCGACAGCGTGCTGAGTGCCGTCGAAGTTGACGTGGAGAGCGTCGTGACATTGCTGTTGGTGGTCGACAGGCCGGTGGACAGCGACGTCACACCGCTCTGTGCAGTGCTGATGCCAGTCGAAGCCGAGGTCGACAACACAGCGACATTGCTATCGGTCGTCGACAGTCCGGTGGACAGCGAGGTAACGCCACTTTGTGCCGTGCTGATGCCGGTCGAAGCCGAGGTCGACAGCACCGCGATATTGCTGTCGGTCGTCGAAAGACCCGTCGACAGCGAGCCGACGTTGCTGTCAGTCGACGACAGCGCCGTCGAGAGCGAATCCACCCCGCTCTGCGCGGTGCTGATGCCGCTGGCGGCGGTCTGCGTGAGAGCCGTCGACAGCGAGCTGATCCCGGTCGAGGTTGACGTGGACAGTGTGGTCAGCTGGCTGAAGTTCACCGCGTCGGTCGGGTTCACGCCGGCTGCGACGTTGGTCAGCGTGACCGGGCCCGGTGCACCCACACCGCCGAGCGTGACCTTCGTATGCGTGGTGTCGTCGTACTGCACGGCGGCATTCGACAGCGTGCTGAGTGCCGTCGAGGTCGATGTGGAGAGCGTCGTCACGTTGCTGTTGGTGGTCGACAGGCCGGTGGACAGTGAGCTTACACCGCTTTGAGCGGTGCTGATGCCGGTCGAAGCCGAGGTCGACAGTACGGCGACATTGCTGTCGGTCGTCGAGAGGCCCGTCGACAGCGAGGTAACGCCGCTTTGTGCCGTGCTAATGCCAGTCGAAGCCGAGGTCGACAACACCGCGACATTGCTATCGGTCGTCGACAGTCCGGTGGACAGCGAGGTCACACCGCTCTGTGCCGTGCTGATGCCGGTCGAAGCCGAGGTCGACAGCACCGCGACATTGCTGTCGGTCGTCGAGAGGCCCGTCGACAGCGAAGTCACGCCGCTCTGTGCGGTGCTAATGCCGGTCGAAGCCGAGGTCGACAGCACCGCGACATTGCTATTGGTCGTCGAAAGACCCGTCGACAGCGCGCCAACGCTGCTGTTCGTCGACGACTGCGCCGTGGACAGCGAATTCACGCCGCTTTGCGCGGTACTGATGCCCGTCGAAGCCGACGTCGACAGTGCGGTCACATTGCTGCTGGTCGTCGACAGCCCGGTCGACAGGGAGCCGACTCCGCTTTGTGCCGTGCTGATACCGCTCGACGCGGACGTCGACAACACCGCGACGTTGCTGCTGGTGGTCGACAGGCCGCTCGACAGCGAATTGACGCCGCTCTGTGCGGTGCTGATGCCCGTGGAGGTCGACGTCGACAGCGTGGCCACGTTGCTGCCGACCGTCGACAGTCCCGTGGACAGCGAGCCAACGCTGCTACCCGTCGAGGACAGCGCGGTCGACAACGAACTGACGCCCGTCGAGGCGGAAGTGGACAGCGTGGTCAACTGGCTGACGTTCACCGCATCGGTCGGGTTCACGCCTGCCGCGACATTGGTCAGCGTGACGGGCCCGGGGGCGCCGACGCCGCCCAGCGTGACCTTCGTATGCGTCGTGTCGTCGTACTGAACCGCAGCGGCCGCACCGGTCGACAGCGAGTTGATGGCTGCCGAGGTCGCGTTGGAGAGCGTCGTCAGATTGCTGTTCGTGGCCGATACTGCCGTCGACAGCACGGCGACATTGCTGTTGTTCGTAGACAGCCCGGTGGTCAGCGTGTTCACGCCCGCCTGGGCCGTGCTGATGCCGGTCGAGGCCGAAGTCGAAAGCGTCGCCACGTTGGTATTCGTGGTCGAGATGCTGGTCGACAGTGAACTGCCCATGGTCGATGTGGTGGTCGACAGCGTGGTCAACTGGCCGAAGTTCACCGCGTCGGTCGGATTCACGCCTGCCGCGACGTTCGTCAGCGTGATCGGCGTGGTGGAACCCGCACCGCCCAGCGTGACCTTCGTATGCGTCGTATTGTCGTACTGGACCGCCGCGGCCACGCCCGTCGACAGCGAACCGAGCGCGGTGGACGTCGAGGTCGACAGCGTCGTCACGTTATTGTTCGTGGTCGACAGCCCGGTGCTCAGCACGCCCACATTGCTGTTGGTGGTGGACAAGCCCGCGTTCAGCGCGGCGACACCGCTTTGCGCGGTGCTGATGCCGGACGAAGCCGAGGTCGACAGCGTCGTAACGTTATTGTTCGTAGTCGACAGCCCGGTGCTCAACACGCCCACATTGCTGTTGGTGGTGGACAAGCCGGTGTTCAGCGCGGCGACACCGCTTTGCGCAGTGCTGATGCCCGACGAAGCCGAGGTCGACAGAGTCGTAACGTTATTGTTCGTGGTCGACAACCCGGTGCTCAGCACGCCCACATTGCTGTTGGTGGTGGACAGGCCCGTGTTCAGCGCGGCGACACCGCTTTGCGCGGTGCTGATGCCCGATGAAGCCGAGGTCGATAGTACGGCGACACTGCTGTTCGTCGTCGACAGACCGGTGGACAACGAGTCCACCCCACTTTGTACTGTGCTGATGCCCGTCGACGTAGCCGTCGACAACGTAAAGAGCTGAGATCCATTTATCGCGTCTGTGCTCGTCGCGGACACTGCGCCCGCGGCAAGTGCCGTGATCGTGTTGGAATTCATCTGCACGACACCGAGCATTGAAATCCCAGCGTTCCCCTGCAGCTGAAGCAAACCGTTGCTAAACCCCGCCACACTCGCCGTCGACGTGCCGAATCCGCCGCCTCCGGTGGTCGACCCGGTATTGTTGAGCGCGAAAGCAGCACCGCTTGTGCCGCAGCTTAAAGCGCTCCCCGCAGCAGCGCTGCCTGAGCCCCACGATGCACCGGTTGCAGCGGTGGTACTTCCAGGACACAATTGCAAACCGCCCCCAGCCAGTGCTGTAGACGAAACTCCTAACCCACCTGTAACAAGGAAAGCAATCGCCGACAAACGACCGAGCGTCCTGCGGTTTTCAAGGCGCGCTTCACCTGAACCCGCCTCCCCTCCCTTCCCCTGCCCCCGCACGTCCTCCGCAACAACCGTGATTTTTCCTGTTCGGCGATTGGCCACCAGACGATAGACTTTATTCATTTGTATTCTCTCCAAGGGAGTTCGCTACGGCATCAGCCCGTTCGCGCGAACGGAATCGCCATCGGTTTCTGGCGATTCTCATTTAATATTTGCATTCCTAACGATATATAGAGTACCTAGTTGCCGATAATCGACCTACGCATTCCACCAACATCAGGCCCGCGATTTACCCCGCGTCTCTTCCATCCCGAACGGGCACACAATCAATTGCCCATGCAACCGACCAAACGCCGCAATACATCGCAATAGCCGGACCGATCGTTCCGGGTGGTCTTTTCCTTCTCGAATGACGCCAGCCATCTCCTCCCGCAACGTCGCCGCGATCGCCGATTGCTTGCCGTACACGCTGCTCGTGAGGCCCGTCACGTAGGCCAGTTTCGCGTACTCACGCAACTTGCAGCACACGCTCTGCTCGACAATCGCCTCCGCGTTTTTCTCGAGCAACTGCACGGCCTGTTCGAGCGCGGCGCCGGTCAGCGGCGTCTTAATCTCACGGGTCATGTCCGACTCCATGAGCAGATCGGACAACTCCACAAATGGCATCAGGCTGATTTCGTTACCGGGCAGGCCCGCCTCATCGCATGTGCCGGAGTCGCACACCGGCTCCTGCGGCACGTGTATCGCAAGGTTTTGCGGCTTGCCGATGTAATAGCCCTGCACGCAATCGATGCCCGCATCGCGCGCCAGCTCGAGCGCATGCGCGCTCTCGATCCCTTCGAGCACGACGCACGGTGCGATATCTCTTGCAAGCGCGACGAGCCGCGCAAGCTCATCGTTGCGCCCATCGCGATCGTTATTGCCCGCCAGCATTTCGCCGGCGATTTTCACAACGTCCGGCGAGCAGATCTGCGTGCCTGTCTCGACCGCATAGCCGGTGCCGAAGTCGTCGATCGCGACCCGGCAGCCCAGTTGCTGCACGCGCCTGACAAACGCGCGACCGGCTCCCACGTCGAGCGGCGCGGTCTCGGTGATCTCGATCACGAGACGCCGCGCAACGTCCGGCATCGTCGCCAGCTGCATGAACGTCGATGCCCACCAGTCGTCTTCTGCTGCGCTTTGCGCGGAAATGTTCGCGCCGAGGTACAGATGCGAATGCGCCTTTAACAGGTCAATCACGAGCGACACCACATGTCGGTCGAGGCACTGCATCATGCCGAGCCGTTCGAGGCTCGGAATGAAACTCCCCGGATACTCGATCGTCTGCCGATCTTCACGCAGCAAACGCACGAGGCATTCGAAGTACAGCACCTCCCCCAGGTCTCCCGCGCTGCACACCGGTTGACAGAACAGCAACACACGGTCGTTTTCGATCGCGTCGATCACCGAGCCCGCTACGCGCATATCCAGGTCTGCGCGGGAACGCGCATCCCAGGGCGCGATCGGCTCGTGTAACGGCTTGGTCCACTCGTTCATGTTTTTTCCGATGCTCAATACGGACTGGCACCATTGCTTCCGGCGGACCATAAAAACCGCCGTTTCAAATTCCGCTTATTCTTTAAATTTTGTCAAATTGCGGAATTTTTTATATACAATGATTTCCAGATTTTTTATCTAAATGATTGCGCTCCAGGGTGCTGCGATGCTCGATTCCACCTTTATCTATCAGTGGGTTACGACCTGTTCGAGCATTTTTGAGAAGGATGGGACATGCAGGCTTTCATGTCCAGAAAATTGCCGCGGAACTAACTATCTTTAACGATTTATGGAATATCTACCGGTGAAGCCATGACAATGGTGTGCATTCACATCCCATTCACAAATGCTTCGCCGTCACTGTTGAACCGGCTTAACGGACACGAGTGACGGCGTATCGTTGGGCACTGCGGCCGGGCGTAGCTCGATGCGCCAGTGCCGGTGCTGCGCAAACGGCAGTTGTGCAAGCGCACTCTTCACGAGATAAGGAGCGGCGCGCTGCGCGTCGGCATCGCCGTCGCGGCTCGTCGCGCTGACCTTATACACCTCGTCGCCGCTCGCAGGGTCGAGGAAGCGCAGCGTCAGCGTGTGCTTCCACGAACGGTTGAACCAGAGGAAGCGCGCACTGTCCGTGTTGCGGCAAGACGCTTCCGCGCAATCGCCGGCGTCGATCGCGACGCTCGCCGGCCGCGTGTCATACGCAATCGACAATACATAGTGCGCTTGCCCGGCAGCGGCATCGACGAGGCCGTAGCGGCCCAGTTCACGGCGCACCAATGCCTCGTAACGTGCCTGGTCTGAGCTCGCCTCCTGCAGCGGCGAACGCGCGATCACGTAGCTATGCTCGAGCCGAAGGTCGTTCTGCGTTTGCGACGTGAGTACTTCGGTCCGAACGCCGGCGCAGCCGGCCAACAAACAAAGGCTCGCCGCCGCGCATGCGGCGCCGATTCGCGGATTTCTCATTTCCTGTCCCTTCGACTGGATGGGGTCCAGTCAAGCGTTGTAAGGGGTTTAAGCGGTGGCCTCGTCGAGCACCGGCAGCATGATCGTGATCGCGGTGCCCGTGCCCGGCGCGCTCACGACGCGGATGTCGCCGCCGTGCCGGGTCACGACCGTCTTCACGAACGCCATCCCGAGCCCCGCGCCGCCCACTTCCGGACGTTCGGTCTCGTGAAAGCGCTGAAACCGCTCGAACAGATGGTCCTGCTGTCCGGCGGGAATGCCGTAGCCCTCGTCGCGCACCGTGCACAGCACGTGTGCCGGCTGGTCGTCGGACGGCGGCGCATCATGCCCGATCGTGCAGACGATCTGCGTGCCGCCCGGGCTGTATTTGACGGCGTTGTTCAGGATGTTCACCAGCGCGCGCGTCATCAGCGAACGGTCGGCGTTGATCCAGTGGCCGGCGCTTTGCTCGTCGCATTGCGCATCGAGGCGGATTTGCTTCGCTTGCGCCTGCGGCCACACTTCGTCGCTGGCGTCGATTACGAGTTCGAGCAGGCTCACCGGTTCAAGCACGTACGCTTGCGACTCCGCGCGGGCGAGCTGCACGAAATCGTCGGCCATTGTCAGCGAGCGCTTTGCGTAGCGTTCGATGCGCAACAGCAGCTCGCGCATGCGTTCCGATTCAACCGTGCGGGTGCGCTCGATTTCGATCAGCGCGAGAATCGACGCCTGCGGCGAGCGCATGTCGTGCGACAGCAGGCGCAACGCATCTTCACGCTGACGCTCAGCCGCATGCAGGGCCGTCACGTCGACCAGGCCCGCAATCCAGCCGGTCGCTTCGCCTTGCGCGTTCGCGCACTTCGCGTAGCGCAACAGGTGGTCGCGCTCATTGCGATCGCGCACCTCGATGCCCTGCTCCATCAGTGCGGAAAACTCCTGGCGGGTCGGATCGAGCATGGCCGGCCAGTGCGCGCGGATCCACGCATCGGCGCTGTCGCCGGCATCGATCGTCTTGACGAACGCGAGATCGCCGAACATCTCGCGCATCGATTTGCCGACCGGGTTTGCGGCATTGAGCGTGTCGAAATGCAGTTTCGCCGCATGATTCGCGATCACCACGACGCCGCGCAATTCGCTGACGAGAATCGGCTCGGGCACGCTGTCGAGGCTGTCCCAGACGAAGCGCTTCATGTCCTGCACGCGTTGCGCCGCTTGCGCCATCAGCGCCATATGCTGCTCGAGCACATCGCCGCCGAACTCGCGCCGCTCGCGCGGCGTTTCGGGCAGCAGATACGGTTCGTCGGCGAGCCGCTGCAGTTCCTTGCGCAAATACGCCATCGTCATTTCGAGGCGCCGCCAGTTCCAGATCGGATAGACGACCGCTAGCCCCGCGATCGCCGGAATCGGCGAGATCCATAGCTGCAGGCCGGCTAACGCCGCCGCGCTGATGAGCATCATCATCGCGCCCAGCAAGGTCGTCAGCAGCAGCGAGCGCAACGGCGACAACATCAACAGGCCCGCCAGCAGCGCGATGAGCGGTGCAAGCGACACCACGAACACCAGCAACCCGCTGGCGGGATCGATCTCGCGCCCCGTCAGCAGCGTGTCGAGCACGGTCGCGTGGATATAGACGCCGGGCAGCGGGCCGAGCTCGCCTGACATCGGTGTCGAGAATCGGTCGTACAGGCCCGAGGCGGTGACGCCGATCAGCACGATCTTGCCGCGCAGCATGCTTTGCGGCACACCGCCTTCGAGCAGCGTGGCGAACGAGATCTTTTGATACGGGTGGGCGAGCGGTCTGAAGGGAATCATAAAGCGCCCTTCGTCGTTGCCGGCGAGCGCGCGCGCCTCACGCATGCGTGCCATCGCCCTCGCGCCGACGCCGTCGCGCAGCTTCACGGTGCCGTTGCCGATCGCGCGTGCGAGCGGCACCATCAATTGCGGCCAGCGCGCATTGGCATCGCCTTCGAACATCGCGACGCTGCGTACCACGCCGTCACTGTTCACTTCGAAGTTGATGTGTCCGAGACCCGCCGCGGCGCGCGCCAGCGGCTCGACTGGCTTGATTGCGATGCGCTCGCCGTGAATGTCTTCCGGCGTCAGCAGGATCGGCAGATAGGTCGGGCTCGCGGCGACCGCGCGGGCGAGTTGCGCATCGTCGTCGCTCGGCTCGGTGAATAGCACGTCGTACACCACCGCGGCCGGTTGCGCTTTCGCGATCTCGTCGAGCAGGCGCGCATGTACGCTGCGCGGCCAGGGCCAGCGCCCGAGTTTCTCGATGCTCTCGTTGTCGATCTCGACGACGACGATATCGGGCATCGCCGGCTGCGGATTGAGGCGCAGATAGCGGTCGAAAATCAGATGATCGACACTCGCCGTCAGGCCGTACAGCGCGCCGAGCAGGATGACGACGACGCCGAGACAGCCGACTACGAGCCACTCATACAGGAATCGACGTCCGACGGGCTGGCCGAGCCATGTACGCGGGTAGAAGATCATGAGCGTCTCGCAACGGGCGTCACCGGGCGAGCGTGAATGAGCGGACCGCACTACCCTTCTGGTAGAAGCGGCCATTCTCAAACTGCTCGACGACGACGGTCCAGTAGTAAACGCCCGGTTGCAGGTCCGACACGACGATCCCGCCGGCCGTCAAATCCGTTTGATCGACGATGGGGTTCTGCAGGTCGGGCGTGCTCGCCAGCACGAAGCGAAAGCGCGTTGCGACGTGCGGTTGATCGACCACCCAGCGGAAGTCGAGCGTGCTGCTGCCGAGGCGTTGTGCCGACGCGGCGACACCAAGCTGGCGCCGCTCGAAAGCGAAGATCTGCGGCAGGCCCTCAAGCCCGTTTTCGTCGATCGATGCAATGCGCACGAAGTACGTGCCGTTCGGAATATCGCTGAACGTCGCATGCGGCACGCTCACGCGCTGGTCGCGCATCAGATCGAGCAGGTCCGCGTCGCGCGCGATCTGCACGCGGTACGCGTGCGCGCCGGCGTACGGCACCAGGTCGAAAGTGACGTCCTTGCCGTCCTGAACCTTGCCGGGCTTGACCAGTTCCGGGGGCGGCAGCAACTCGATCGGCGCACCCACGCGGCCGGACTCACCGGTCACGTTGCCGAACTTCGCGCGGATCAGTTGCGCGGACGCCTGCAGCGGCTGGCCAGGCGGCGCGACATCGCGCGCGGCCGCCGCATCGACGCCGACTGCGCCGTCGAGCACCTCGACCGCGGTCGAGCGTTGGTCGCTATCGTAGTTCACGCGAAAACGCGTGCCGCGCACGCCCGCCACCACCGATGGCGAATGAATCTGAAAACGATCGGCGGGCCGCGTCGCGTGCGTCACTTCGCTGTCCACCTCACCGCGCCGCAGGAGAATCACGCGATCTTTCGTGCCGGTCAGCGCGGTGCTGCGCAGCGTGCCGATGTCGATCATGCTGTCCTGCGGCAGCGACAGATGCGAGCCGTCGTCGAGCGCCAGCGTGACGAAACCGTCGTGGCCGGTGCGCAACCGGTCGCCTTCGCCGAGCGTCATGCCGACGGCCACGGGGACGAACACATTCTGGCGATACGCGTGCTCGACCGGGCCGCTGGTCGCAACGACGCGCGCGGACTGTGGCTCCTGCTTCAGCAATACGACCGGCAAGCGCAATTCGATACCCGGCTGCAAGCGGTGCGCCGCCGACACGCGATTCACGCGGCGCAACACCGACCAGTCGTGCGGATCGCGAAGATAGCGCGACGCGATATCGTAAAGTGTGTCGCCGGATTGGGTTGTATAGGTGACTGTCTCCGACGGCGCCTTGGGTGCGGTATGAGCGCCAGCGCTTTGCGCGCAGGCGAGTTCAGGCAGCAGCCCGAACACGGCGACTGCGCAGGCTAGGACGCTGCGCAGCGCAAGCGGTGCGGTTGTGCTCACGCCTCCCCCTTGTCGACTTTTTCTAGCCGATACCCGTAGCCGTAGATCGGCGTCAGGCGATAGCCGTTTTCCGGCCGCAGACCGAGCTTGGCGCGCAGCATCGATATGTGGGTGTCCATCGTGCGCGACGGGATGTCGGTCGCCTGTTTCCAGATCACGTCCATGATGTGCGCGCGCGACAGCGGGCGGCTCAGGTGCTGGAACAGCAGCAGCGCCAGCTCGAACTCTTTGAGGGTGAGCGAGACGGGCTCGCCGCGTGCGGTCACCTGTTTGGCTTTCAGATCGAACTCGATCTCGCCGAACACTTCCTTGGTCGACGCCTGATTGAGTTGATACGCGCGGCGCAGCAGCGAGCCGACACGTGCGAGCAGCAGGCCTGCCGAGACCGGCTTGACGATATAGTCATCGGCGCCGATGTTCAGCATCGATGAAATGTCGGTCTCCCGGCTGCGGCTCGTCATGAACAGCACCGGCAGATGCGCGGGCAAGCTCTGCCGCACCCAGCGCAGCACTTCGTCGCCCGACATGTCGGGCACGTTCCAGTCGAGCACCAGCAAATCGAAGGTTTGCCTGCGCAACTGCTTGACCAGCGCGCGGCCTTCCGCAAAGGCATGGCATACATGCCCTTCCGCCGACAAGGTTTGATACACGAAATCGGCTTGCGCCGGATCATCGTCCAGAACTGCAATTCTCATAACGCCCCGCACGCAAATTCATTCTTCGAGTCTCGATTGCGCGGTTATCGGCTGACGACGAAAACCAGTGGAACTGGGCGCAACTTTGCCGCCCTGAATGAGCAAGCACGATCGACATCGACAAACGGCCACTATCGCCGCGCGCGTGATCACGCTAGCGACGCTAGAACTCGACACATACACAGCCCAACTCGATTCGAAAAGGCACGCGTGACAAAAAAATCTGGTGCAGGGCTATAGAAGCCCTGACCCTGTCGCGCCGATGCCAAGTGACCTGTCAGCCGGATGGATGCTTTTTCAGGCTATTTTTTTATTTAAATCGCATGAGAGCGAAGCAGACCCACCACTCAATCGGCAATCACGTTAACGCTTTGCATCTTTATGCCGGGTGGTGGGCTGGGGCCAGACAGTCGCGGGAAAATCCCTCTTCCGCCCCATATGCGGCGCTCATCCGCTGACAGGGTGAGTTCGGTGACGAGACGATAAATTACGCCAGGCGATAATGCAGCCCCCCATGTGGGGGGGGGCTAAGCCGACATCGGTCACTAAACGGCGGTGCGGCCGCTTTCCGTGCCGAGCCCAAGGACACTCTGCACGGCTTCGATTCGCGAGCTTACATTCAGCTTTTCGAAGATGTTCTTCAAATGCCACTTGACTGTTTCAGGCGCCACTTTCAACGATCGACCGATTTCCTTGTTCGACAGGCCACGGGCGACGTGGTTGAGAATCTCGAGTTCTCTCGCGCTAAGCATATCTGTTGCAGTCGTCACGGCCTGGATGGTTGCGGGGGATGCAAGCGATAGAATGCCGAGGTCATCGAAGGCGGCCAATAACCGGTCGACATAGACCGTTTCCGGCGTGGAAACGCCCTTTGAAATCTGGCGAAATCGCTGCAGCAACGCACGCACCGGCTGCCCTTCATCCACGAAGCTATTGACCATGCCTATCGCTCGTCCGATGCTTAGCGCGCGCCCGAGTACGACGAACGCCTTGTCGGAATCTCCGCACTGCTCGAGCGCAACAGAAAGCAGCACGGCGATCAGCGCCTCGTGACCACGCCAGCCCAGCGCGGCCACGGTATCAAGCGAACGTGCAAGCAACGCGGCGGCCTCGTCAGCCAGGTTTTCGGCAATCAGCACCCGGGCCTGGAGCAGGCAGTAGCTTGTCCAGGTTTCCACGGCGGAGCCCATCCGCCCCTCGCACATCGCTGGAACAGTCGCGCTGAGTTCGTCAGCAACCTGTCTTGCTTGGGCAATGTTGCCTTCAAAAAGGAACAATCTGACCGTCTCGGCATCGCACGCTAGCTTGAGACGCAGCCACTGCCGGGTGAGCGCGACCTGTCGGCCGTCTTCGAGAATGGCTAGCGCCGAACCGGTTTCTCCGTTGCGCCACAAGAGGCGTGACGCACAAAGCGTATGCCGTATCAGCGCCCCAAGCGGGGACGTTTCCAACGCAAGCGTGGTGCGACCCGCGATCAACTCCCGTGCTCGCTGCACCTCGTTGCATTCGTAACAGATCGATGCAAGACAACCGGCTAGTCCAGCCACGCCGGCTGACGATCGGCCGATAGCGATCTCAGTGCGCTGGAGCGCCGACTCGAAAGCGTGCCTTGCCTCATGCATCTCCCCATAGACCAGGGCGGCAAGGCCGTACATCGCGTGTCGAACCATATCGGAGTAGATCGGCTCGCGGCTATTGCCTACCCGCTCCTTGGCGACTTCCCATATGCTGCGTATCTGGTCAAACCTGCCCCGGTACATCAAACCGAAGAATTGCGCAATCTGTGCATAACGCTTTGCCCAAGGCGCCGTAGACATCATCGAGGCCTCGGCGGCGAAGCCGAGTGCAAGCGCGCGTTCGCTGTCGTCGCTGATACCGGCAATCATTGCGCTGACTGCGTTCACCTCCGACAATGTGGCTGCTTCGACGACGTCACCGTCATCGCGGCGCGACCGATTGATTTCATCGGTAATCACGCTAATTTCCTTCGTGGCGCGAGCCGGTTGCAGCGAGAACGCAAGCGCCCACGCTTTCGCAAGACGCAAACGCACGCGTCCCGCGATGGCATCCGGTGGCAGTTTCCCGATCCACCCTAACAACGTGTGCGGCTCAGCACGCTCGAGCATCTCCATCGCACAGTTTTCGACCCACTGTGCGGCCTGTTCGAGTTCACCCGCGGCTAACGCGTGCCTGACTGCTTCGGGCCAGAGACCGGCTTGCGCGAACCATTGGTACGCGCGGCGATGCAGCAATGGAACCTCGCGCGGCATCTGCCGGATCAGGCGTCGCCGAAGCGCGTCGGATAGCAATGCGTGATAGCGGTACCAGTCCTGCTTGTCATCAAGCGGCCGGATGAACACATTGTTCCGCTCCAGCCAATCGAGCTTTTCCCCGCTTTCTGCTGCGCCGCCCATAACGGCATCGCAGACGGCTTGGTTGAGTCGCTCGAGAATGGATGTGTGCAGCAAGAACTTCAGCATCGGCGGCGGCAAATGTGCAAGCACCGTATCGTCCAGATAGCGATCGATTCCCGAGCTGGTTCCAGCGAGATTACTGGCAACCTTAGCCGCATCGCCGGCCTGATTCAGTGCCAGGGTGGCCAGTTGCAAACCTGCTACCCACCCTTCAGTCGCTTCGTTCAATAGCTCGACACTATTTCGGTCGAGCAGCACCGTGCCGGTCTGGTTGAAAAACGCCTGTGCATCGTCCATTGAAAAGCGGAGATCGTCGACATTGATGCGCATCAGCTTCTCTGGCGATCTAAGCTGACCGAGCGTCAAGGCCGGTTCACCGCGCGCGCCGAGCAGGACATGCAAGTTCTCGGGTGCATAGCGCAGCAGACGCGACACCACCGCGAGAACCGGCTTCGCGGTCAGACGGTCGACGTCGTCGAGCACGAGGAAAACACTTTGACCATACGCGGCGATGCCGTTCAGGAGCACCGACACGACTGTTTTGATCGGGGTCAGCGCATCATTGTTCAGGAGTTGTTGCGCCGGCGAGGCGATGTCTTCCGACGCGCGGGAAAATGCCGCTACCAGATAGGCGCCGAACTGCTGAGGGTCGTCGTCCTCTCCGTCGAGGCTCAGCCACGCGACAGGATACTTTTGCTTCGACAGCGCTTCACTCCATCCTGCAAGCAATGTCGTCTTGCCGAAACCCGCAGGCGCGGTGACGATGGTGACGCTGCCCGGCCGTCGTTCACGGAGCCGTTCGATCAAACCAGGTCGTTGTACCCATCCCGATGGAAGACGGGGTGGCATCATTTTTGTTTGGATTAGCGACACGCTCCATTTGCGAGCGGCGCCGTCTGAATACGTTCCCATGACTATTTATTCCTTTCCCTCGAAGACTTCACATCGACGGCTTCCATTGTCTCCATGGGCGCTTTCTGACGTCGCGATCGGCATCTGCTGGGCCTGCGGCAAGAGCCTTTGCTGCATCAAGGAAGCCGATGGTAATCCAAACGTTCAGATATCGCTGCAAAAGCGCGCGGTCGACCGGGAGACAGGCGATGTTGTTTGTTCTTGCCAGCGTGGGAAGCGAGGCCGGATTTAATTGATAGGCCAAGGTGAAAGATCGCATCGGTCGTTTGTGATGGGGGCGGGAGGTGCACATTCGCAAGTTGTAGTTCAGTTCTGCAATATCTCAGGCAACGGCGCTGGCCGGGTGAAAAAACATTTTCTGACGTCGTCTTTTGCATCGTGTTGTCGCGGATGCGAACCGGTGGATTGCCATCCGACGAGGCCGCACGCGATAGGCAACTTCCGCGACTTCAGGCATGCGCAATACATTGCGCAGCACGTCCACGACAATCACGGAGCGGGCCTCTCCTTCGGGATATCGCCAGCCACGACCAGTTCGTCGTCGACCAGTTGCAGCTTCAGCGGGTCGTCGGCAGAGAGGCTTTTCTTCGGGAACACGCGGCGCCAGTTAGCGCCGCCCGCAGCGTCGCGAAAGAATGCGACGACGGCCACATACTGCGTATCGGCGCGCATCGGCTGCGACAGGTTCACAGCGCCGCCCGGCGTGACAATCGCGCTCGCCGTATCCTGCAGATCCTGGGCAAGCACGGTGCGGTCGTTCTGCAGCAGTTCATCGTAAGACGCGGCATCGAATGTCTTGCGGTCCTTCAACTGGTACACGCGTATCGCGACCGACAGTGGCTGTTCGGCCGTCCCGCTGTTCAGGGAAGCGCGGGCGCTCAGGTCCACGTTCAGTGTCTTGATCGTCTTGTGGAATACGGCGTTATACGTGTTCGCGGTACCGTCCGACACCGACTGCCACGCACCGCACGCCGATAACAGCACGCTTGCGCAAACAACGGTCATGGTTGGGATTATCTGCATCGGATCTCCTTAATTTTGGCATTCGAGAGAGTCGTACCGGCCAAGGCGTATCGTCACCATCTGGTCGGCTGCCGGCGAGATCATCGCCGTCCACGCGAGACGCGGCCGGTGCACGCCCGCGGGCGCAGTGCCAGCCGTCAGCGCAAGTTGAGGCGCATTCGATGCCGGGATCTTCATGCAGAGAATCGCATCGGCCTTTTGGCCCAGATACACCGCCACGAAGCGCATCAGGTCGTGGTGTAGTGGTTCACCCGGCAGCAGCGCGTGGGTCTGCGCGGCATCACGCGGCAGGATGGTGACGAGCACCGCCTGTGAGTGGTCGAGCAGGCGCGAACCGAGTACATGCCCGTCACCGAGGCCGCTTAGCGCCGTGCCTGCGGCAGCGGCCCGCTGCGGCGACCTGGCTGTCAGCCCCTGAGGCGTGCCGACAGGTGTCCACACCGGATAGAACTCGCGCACCGCAACCTGTGCACCGTCCAGCAGATGCCGCACCACGCCTGCAAGCCCTTCAGCTGGACGCGTGCGTTGCGTAAACAGCCCAAGCAGAGCCAGCAGTCTTGAAGGAGCGAGGCCTGACTTGTACGCCGCGTTGCCTATCCCGAGACCCGCCAGGCACAGCAGATAGTTCGAGATATCATCGGTCCCGCCAGCACGGAAGTTGACCGGATAGTGGTATTTGAGCCACGCGCGATAGAGAAGCGTGACGACGCGATGATTGAAGATGTCGAGAAAGGCCATCGCCTTCTCGTGTCCTTCGCGTCGCAGCACGATATCGTCGATCAGGTGCGACGGCATCGCGGCGTTTACGCCGTACAGCCCCAGGAAGGTCGTGCGCACCGCGGGCGGCGCGTCCGGCCGCTCTTCATCGAACTCCACCGCCGCGACTTCGGAACCCGGAAAGCCTACGCGTCCTTTGGGCCGAAAGCGCACGGGTTCGTGTTCCAGCGCGTCCTGTGAGCCAAAGCGCGGGAGATCCGGCGTATGCGACTCGAGCAGGCGGCACAGCTGAAAGATGTTCATCCGCGGCGCGCTGGCCAGCACCTCACGCACGAACGGTGCGAGCTTGGGCCTTCGAAAACCCACGTCGTAGCGCACGTCGTCAGCTTCACTCATATCGGCGCCCGATCCGACTTGCTCGCCGGCCATTCGATACGCTCCTGAGACGGCAGACTGATCATCACCAGTTGCGTGAACAGATTCACGTCGGCATACAGTTCGAAGAAGCGGTGCAGCAGTTCCCCGAAGAGCATCAGATCGCCGACGCCCGCGAACGCCCGGCTGTCGAGCGTCACCTCGATCTGCAGACCGCGTTCCACCGCGCCGCCCATCACCTTGCGCACGCCTTTTCGGGTGACCTTCTGGATGCCGTCAAGACGCCGCCGGTTCATTTCGCCATCGGTCCAGTCGTATAGCGCAAGCGTGCCGCGCAGCACTTCGGCATCGATCAGCGACAGGTAGTTCGGCGTTAGATGGGACAGCAGGCGCCACTGGAAGCGGTCGCCCGTCGGCGGGTGCAATGGCAGAGTCGGCGACACGAGATTGCGCACGCGCGCTACGTTCGGCACACCGCTCATCAGTTCATTGATGCCGGCCTCGCGGAGACCTTTGCGCGGCAGCATCCCGTTTGTGCCGGTCACGCGCAACGAGAGCGTCTCGCGCGGCAGTCCTTCCGCGTTCTCCCACGCGTGGCCACCGAGCACCACCCACGTTTCGTAAAGGCCCTTCACGCCCTGCTGCACGCGCGTGTGATAGTACCGTTCCGGCGCGTCGTGTCGCAGCATGCCGCCGCGATGTTTGAAACTGGAGAACGGCACGTACTCGACACGCGCTCCCGAGTCGTGATCGTGTGCGTCGACGGCGTCGACCGAATAGGTTTCGACGTGGCCGCCGTGGCGCTGACGCGGCCGCACCACGTATTCGGTTTCGTGGTGGTCCACGCGAACCGGCTCCGCATCGAGCCGGAACAGGTTGATGATCGGCGTGCAGAAGAGCCGGATGTTCTTTTCGGAAAATCGCAGGTCCGCCGGATAGGTCTGGTTGAGCACAACCTCGACCTCGAATTCAGTGACGGTCGGCGCCAGTGCGGCGAGATCGATACCGAACAGATCCACGAACAGGAATTTCTCGGGAAAGCTGAAATATTCGAGCAGCAGTTGATAGCCGCCGAACGCGTTGTCCGGCTTCGGCCACAACCGCTCCTCCGTGCCGAAGCCGGCGGGCGCGAAATACGCATCGCGAAGCGAGCGGGGTTCGCCCGCGTGCGCGTCGGGAATGCGCAGCAGGACATCGTCGACATGGCGCGTGAGCGCAAGGTGCAGCGCCATCGCGACCGGCCGGTCGGCGTTCAGATAGAGCCGCAGGTAACGCGCACTGAGCGTGTCCTGTCGCGACTGCGCCTCGATCTGGAACGACAGGCGGATGGTCGAGCGCCCGTCGGCCCGCGACGCGACCCCCGCCGTTTTCAGGCGCAACGGCAGCAGGTCGACGGGCTGCGTCGTGCGGTATGTACAACGCGTGCCTTCGGCGCCGATCGGGTCGGAACGGACCTCGATGCCCGCGGGAACCGATTCGAGTTTCTGAAGCGTGCCGAAATCCGGTTCGAATTCGAGCACGGAGAGCGATGGCAGCGTGCGCAGATAGTGCGGCCACAACAGGCTCACCAGCGATTCGGTAATCTCCGGCAGCTCGTCGTCGAGCTTCTTGCGCAAACGCCCGGTGAGAAATGCAAAGCCCTCGAAAAGGCGTTCCACATACGGGTCCCGGTCGCCTACGCGGTCGAGATTGAGCATGTGCGCGCGATCCGGATGTGCTTGCGCGAACTCCCGGCCGGCTTCGCGCAGATAGCGCATCTCGGCTTCGTAGTAGTTCAGTGTGGAGTCGTCGTCCATGAAGATGTCCTGTCGTATTGGGCTAACGGCTACAGCAGCGCCACCGCGCGAGCCGGGTCGAGCACGGTCAGTTCGCCGCGCAGCTTCTCGATGCGCTGAGCGAGTGCGAGTTTGTCGGCATCCTTGCGCGTCAGCAGCGCCTTGAGCGTGGTGAGCAGGTGATGCTTGACTTCGAAGGTCAGGGACGGCTCCCAGCTTGCAAGCCGATACGCCTGTCCGTCCTCGTCGAGTTCACCCAGCAGATGCAAGGCCGTGTCGGCCCTGCCCGCGTGGCCGGCCACGCGCGCCATCACCCAGCGCTGCAGATAGCGCTGACGCCCGGACCGGATACCGGGCAGCGCCGCGAGCCAGGCGAGCGCGGCGTCAAGGCCTTGCGACTGCGTGAGTTCGCGCGCCTGCTGCTCCATCTCCTGCCAGTTGCCCGACGCGCCGTTTTCGTCGTCGGTCGATACGGGCAGCGCGGCAACGGCCTCGCCTTCGTCGAGATTACGCACGACCGCGTGACTTGCGATCCATTCCAGCGTGGCATCGTCGGCGAATGCGGTACCGTCGTTGAACGCGAGCCGTTCGATTCCGTTCAGACGCTCGAGGAACAGCGCAAAATCGGCCCGCAGGATGTCCCGCCACTCCGTGTACGGTGCGCCGGCATGATCAAGCGCGATGTGCTGGAAGTACTGCAGGTCGAGCCACAGATGATTGACGCCCTCCATGTAGGCGCCTTCCACGCGCTCCAGCAGTTCGTGCCACTGCTTCTGCAGCACAAGGCGTTTGAGTTGCTGGCGAAGTTCGGAGCGCGGTGGCGCAAGCCGTGTACGCCCTTGCGCGTCGGCCGGTGGCACATCGTGAAGCGTGTCCCAACGCACGCACCGGATCAGGCGAACCGATGGCAGGTAGCCGTGCTCCTGATCGCGCAGGAACTGGGCGATCAGGCGGGACTGCTCGAGTGCGTCGCGTGTCGACGCGATTGCCGTACCGCCTGACAGCAGCAAGCCGGATGCGCCCGGGTGCGTTATGGATGCGGCGGAGTCTGCCCGCGCCGGCTCCTCCTTGCCCTCGAAGCGCGAAATGAGCGGCTGGAGATTCGGTCTGGCCGCATCGGGCCATTCGCCGGTGCGACCCATGATGAGATTCAGGGCCGCCATCGCGCGTTCGAGATCGGCGGGTGCAAAGGCGTCGTGCCGGTCGAGCTGATCGAGCACGCGCGCCGTTGCAACCCATTCGAGCGCGATGCGCTTCGCTTCGTCACGGGCAGGCAGCAATGCAGGTCCGAAGCGATCGACGAGCGCCGCGGCCAGTTCGAGTCCATCGGCGAAGCCCGCTGCGCCGTCCTGCCGCACCCGTGCGAACACGTAGTAACCGGCGAGGCGCAGATCCTTGCCGACTTCCTTAATGAGGTGCTCGCACGAACTGGCAATCAAGGCGTTGTCGATATCGGAGAGCTTGCCGATCTCTTCCTTGACAACCATGAACGCGTCGTCATACCCGGGGTCTCGCCCTACACCGTTACCGTCTACTGAGATAAGCGGCTGTAGCCAGTCGGACCACGTATCGATGCGTGCGCGCACGAGTTCGTCCGGATTGCGCGCGCCGAAAAGCTGTTTGAGAAAATTCGCGAACATGATCACTCGACGTCAGGGATGGCGCCGTGCGGCAGCGGCACGGCCGCATGCCGGGCTGCGGCGATGGCTGAGGCAGGCAGCGGCGGCGGGCCAGCGCTTTTCATGGCAGCGGAAGTTGGAGTCGGCGCCGGCGCAAAAATCCGCGTGGGCATCGTGAAGCCACGCAGCGCAAGCAGTTCGAGCGGCCCCTTGCCTGCGTCCGTGCGCATTACGTAAGTGATCGGATGCGTGAAGGTCTTCGGGAGCGCGACCAGCGGCGCGCCCGGCAACAGGCTGCCTGTGTCGTTCGCCGGTGCCGGCACTGCGCCGGTAGCCGTTGACGCAGGCGCGCTGCCCGAGGCGCCTGGCGTCGCCGACCATGTGAGCTTGAACCGCGCATCCGACAGTGGTTCGACTTGCGCCGACTCCAGCATGCGGATGAATGCCCAGCGGCCATCGCGTTCGAAGCTTTTGTTCAGCCCCGACTGAACGGTCTGCCATTCGAGGCGGGTACCGGTGACAAGCAGATCGTTGCCGGGCCACACAAAGGGCTGCCAGCGATCGGCCTGGTTGAAATACTTCAGCTTCTGGCCGTCGATTGTCAGCAGCGTTTCGGTCACGTCGCCCGTCGGCTGCGGCATCAGGTCGAAACGATACTGCGCGGCGCCCGACGCAAGCAGGTGCGACGCAATGCCTTGCAGCACGTTAAGGCTGCGCAGGAACGCTGGGTCGAACCGTATGCCCTGGCCGCCTGCGCTGCCCGGAACCCACTGGTCACCGTGCAATTCAAGGGCGCCGGCCAGTTGCTGGTTGATGAATGCCGGAATAAGTCCGGTCTGGTCGCGGATGAAACGCACCAGTTCGGGAAACGACGCATCGTCGCCGCTGGACGCAAACGGGTAACGTCCCTGGAAGGACCGCGCCCACGGTTCCACGACGCTTTGCCGCCATGCATCGTTCAGGCTCGCCTGCGCGGGTCGCAGCACGGCCTGCATTGCCTGATCGACCGGGCGCAGAAACAGTGAATCACCGAGGCCTGACCATTGCTCGCCGAGGCTTGCCGCAATCAGGCTCGCATAGTTGCGGGTATCGGACAGGTCGGAGTTCTTTCCCTGAAACAGCGACTGCGCGACCTGCTTCGCCTGGTCGTCCATGCTGCCGCTGTTGGTCATCGCTTCGAGTTTCAGGCGTAAGGTCGTCACCGCGTCGAGATAGCGCGACATGCTCATGTTCGATGCTGCACTGCCTTGCAGCTGGGCCGGACTGACGAGGCGCAGCACCGGACCGAACGCTGCATCGAGCGGTGCGGCGGGCAGCATGGCCTTCACCTGCCCCTCGGCCTGGCCTTCCACCTGGCCGGCGTACTCGTGCTTGCCGATCAGATTCTGCGCCTTGGCGACGAGTGTGTCGGACAGCGACTCCACGTTCTCGCCCGCGCGGCCCTGGTAATCGAGCGTTTTCATCAGTGCGATCAGAGGCGATTGCCGTGCATCCGCGAAGAGGCGCAATTGTTCGGCGACCGCTGGAAGTGTGGCGGCGGGTTCCCACTGGATTGAGTTGGCGAAGCTCTGCCAATGCTGCGCGTAGTCGTCGAAGTACATCTGACGCAGCTCGTTGCGCAGTACCGCGGCTGACTCTAAGCGTGGCTGAATGGAAGACGTTACGCCAAGTGTCCAGTCTGTTGAAACGTCCTGGCGCGCGGCGGCTTCGTCGATTGCCTGCACAATCTGGCCGTCGAAGGCCTGCCGCGTATAGACGCCCGGTACCGTCGCCGATGTGTGGAAAAGGCCTCTTGCATCGGTGCCGGCGAGCATCGTTGCGAGGCTCTGGTCGCCGTATTTTCCTGCCGCTGCGTCGAGGATCGAATGGTAGAGGGTGTCTGTCGAGTTCTTCACGCCTGTGATTGCAAGCAGCGTTTGGCGCGTGCGGTTAACCAGATCGGTGCGGGGCTGGATCGCCCAGCCGGGATGAGTCGGTAGATGCTGGGCAAAGAACGGGAAAAATTGATGCGCGAGGTCCTGGCGTTCGCCGAGTGTCAACGCCGCACGCGTTAACCAGTTGTGTGTCATTTCTGGCTCCATCTGCTTCGCGTCGGCGCGTTGCGGTTCGGCCATCATGAGGTAGGTCTTGAGCGTCTTGTGGCCTTGTACCGCCTGCTGGGTCGTTGCTGAGTCAGCGATGTCGGTGCGCATGGCTGCGATGGATGCGAGTGTGTTTTCGAGGCCCTGTTGCGTGGGTGCTACCAGCAGGCTGTGGCTGGCCGGGCCGTACGCCTGCCACAGCCCGCTCAGGATGGCAGCATCGCGGTTCAGTCCGAAGCGGGCATACCACGGAGCACCGTTCGTCGCGCGGTATTCGAACCGTTCAATGTCGTGCTGCAGATCTAGTAGTGCGCGCAAGCCCGGGTTGTCGTCGCGCGCCTTTGCAGCCCCCTGCGCTACATTCTTCGCGAAAAGCAGTTCGCGCGTGTTCGCTCCGGCCGAGATCGCCATGCCGGTGATCCATAGACACGCGCACGCCGTTACGATGGTTGCGCCTATCGTGCTCGGATGCCAGCCGACCCGACGACCACCCGCACGACGACCTTGCACACCGAGTTGCCGCCAAAAGACCGCGCCCCTTATTCCCTCATCCTGCGTTACCGCAGGGCCCTCTCCGGCCGGTAGAAACCAGACGCCACGCGGCGCCATGGGGATATGGGTAGCGTTGGTCAGCTCAGTGCAGAGTCGGGCCATCGTCATGGCCGACTGATCGAGGCGAAGCGACAAAGCTGCCATATAACGGCTGCGACTGTCCTTTTCGACGCGTGTAGTACCGGCGATCGCAAGTCGATCGCCAAGCACCTTCAGAGCGCGAAGCGTAGCTGCCTCGTCGTAGCGGCGAGGCAAAACACAGCCGATGGGCTCGTCCACGTCTCGCTTGAACGCGTCGAGGCCTGTGTCGGCAAGCATATGGACTGGCGCGGACCAACGGAGAACACTCGCGATGCGCGAGAGGCCTGTGCTCAACGCGCTCGTGCTGCCTGGCGAAGCAAATGATTCGCTTCTGCCGTCGAGCGCGACCACAATGGCGTCGACGGGCCTACGCCGCCGTAGCTTGTAAAGTTGTTTGAGCCAGCCATCATCAGGCAGCCCGTTCGCGGCGCTCGCTCGCCACAGCAACACGACATCGCCAGTCGCCAGCCAGCCGCGTTCGACAAGCGTAGGCAACTGGTCAGCGATGACCTTGGCATTGCCCGTAATCAGCAGCCACGGCAAGCGATAGCGCCAATGCCATCCGTACCTTCCGCGCAAAGCGTGCGTCATATCGGAATGCCATGTCGGTGCGAGCGTGCCATCTGCGCTCTTCGAGGCACCGAGACGGGCTGCTGGATCGCGCGAATGCCGCCTGGGCTCCCGATGAGGCGCAAGACGAGCGGCCCAACGCCATGCGCTCGTCAGTGGACCTCTCAGCAAGAGCAAAATCGCGCCGGTCAACAGGACAATCGTGACCCGGAAGTACGGCGACGCAAGCAACGCCGCACCTTGAAACCATGCGGTCACGGATGCTGCCAATGTCATCGTGCCTACGACGATCCAGTAACCCGATATCGTTCGATTGCTCATCCTTGCCGTCCTGCTTCGTTTGTTTCGCCAACCGGCTGCACCACCGTCAGTCGAAGCGTGTGTTGCCGACTGGCGGCCAGTTGCGGCTTTCCGGTAGTCGCAGCGTGTTCAGCCGCGAGAGCGATGACGAGCCACGGGGAAGCGACGCCCGCGTCACCTATCGCGGCGTCGACGTCATGGATGCCCGCAAGCTGATCGGTATTCGATACAGCCAGCGCGAGATCCGAGGACGCCTGCGTCAACGCGGATCTGTCGGCGCGCTCCAGGCCCCCTTGCCACATATCGCTGATTTCTTCGGGTTCTACCGCGCCCCATAACAGCGCGCGAGATGCCGCTTCGTTGATCTGATCCTGCTCGGCTTGCACCGGCCGATGTAGCTCGGCCAACGAAACCAGACCTTTGCGCTCGGCCAGAGGAGCCCACCCAAGCAGCAGAGCTGTCGCAGCTTCCGCGCTGTTCGCGGGCGGTGTGTCATACAGTTGCACGGCGACGAAGACGGCGAATTTTTCTAGCGCCGGGCCACCATAAACATCCAGCCACTCATCGAGCGCCATGAGACCGCTTTCCGGCGCCAGCATCGAGAGTGCGCCAGGACGATGCCCGAACGCGTCCCAACAGGACTGCCATATAGCCCGTATCTCGTCGTGCGCCACGCCTTCAGGCAACTGCAAGTACACCTCTAATGGAATCTGCTGCGGAAGACTGCAGAGGGACTGATCCAGTCGTTCCAGCAATTCAACAAAGCACGACCGGTAGCGGTTTTCACGCAGCGAATCGCCAGGAAGCGTCAACACGGTGTGGCGCACTGACGCGACTGTCGCGTCATCTTGCGGCGCGTCGCGTGATTCGAGCGACGTGTTTTTTGCGGCGACGCGCTGTGCGACATCCCTCGTGCCAATCGCGCAGAGATAGGCCATGGCCAGAACCGCTAGCGGTTCGCGGGCAAAGCTGATGGCGTTCTCACGATCATCCGCAAGCGTCTCGGTCTCCGCCTCCAGCCGGGTCATCTCTTCCTGGTAGTAGTACAGCCTCAAGCCATATAACAGGCTCCCTGCCATGGCAGGAAAAGCCAGCAGGCGAAGCCAGAACCAGGCGGTCCCTGTAGGCTCTCCCTTGGGCCATGTCAACAATGTCGAAACCACGCCAGCCACCAGCACAACAAGAAACACGATCAACCAGACGATCGGAGTCGGCGGTGTAGGCGGCGTAATGTCCCCCTGCGGACGGGGCAATTCCACGGGCATGACGTCGGGCCTTACAGCAGGCTTGAAATGAGCCGGCAACCGCACATGGCCCGATATCCGTGACGTGCAACGGGGATGCCATCGTCAGCCGTCGTTTCGTCCCCGTCGATAATCCGGTTGGGTCGAATGTCAGGGTGCTTGGGGCACGACACTTCGTCGCCCTTGCGCGCCACAAACCGGTCGTCGTATCTCATCGTGGAGGATGCGCTAATCACCTTGCCTCCGTGGTCTGTATCGTCACCGAGACGGATAAGGTCAGTCATTTTTCTTCCTTTGGAACGGGGCACGCTTATCTTTAGGTAAACTGAAATTCGATTTGTGCTCGTCCGAGCCTTTAATGTTTCTTCTGCCGTCGCGCTTGCCGCGCTTGAAGTTCTGCCCACACTTTGTCATCTGTGGCCGGTTCGCCGGTGACAGCCGGCTCAGCCCAGCAATAAAGGTCATCGGGTGCAATAGCGGATTCAGCCGTGATTTCCGCTGGCCATACCGGTTCCCTGCAGCTTTTCATCACCAGCCAGCGCATGACGGTGATCAATGCGACGAACACCCATTTGATCAGTGGGATCCGTAAAAAAATGTTGCAGTAGGAATTTGCCAGCAGGAAGCAATTCAGCCAGCTAGTGCTGGTTGACGTTCCGATGAAAAGATTCTTGGGCAACGCCCGCGGCCCCTGCTCCATATAAACGACAATCAATTTCCAGATCTCGCGAATGGGTTCCTCGGTGTTGAAGAAGTTTCCCACAGCGAACGTGTCGACCACCGTGTCGCCGTCCATCAGATGTCCGCGCAGATCGAGCAGGCTCCGCGCCTGTGTTCCCTGGCCGATATGGAAATAGGCCTGATCCCATGGCACGGTGAGTACGCCACCTGGTCCGTTGTGGCGAAACACGTGGATCATCCGTGTCTTGCGGTTGAAGCGGATCGGGAAATGAGTGTAGGTGAAGAATTCGCGGCCTATCGTGCGTTTGGCGAGGACGAGAGTCAGAGCAACCAGCCCTGAAAAAACGCACAAAAATATAACAAACACCGCCAGCGAGATGCGGCCTTTTTCAAAACCCGGAATCAATGCAAAAAAAACAGTAGCAAAACAACCGACGACCATTATGACCGAGATGATCAGCGCCAAAATACTGCTCATTCCACCGCGTATCGTAAACCAGCGATCGATCATGTCGAGGTAGGTCGAATTCAAGTGAGTCAGGCTCGCGCGATCGTCGGCCTCAACATCGCCGAATCGCTTGGGGTCGGGTGAAAGGCCCTCAGAGCGCCGCTCGCCTGGACTGTACTGTTTCGGTGTTCTGAAGGGGTAAAAGAAGCCGCTTTCCATGATTTAGCCTTTGGCCAGTTTTGACAGTGCAGTCTGCTGTTCCAGCAAACTCTGGAACTGGTCGTGCTTATCTTCAAGTGAGCCGAAATTCAATTTGTGCTCGTCTGAGCCTTCAATGTTTCTTCTGCCGTCGCGCTTGCCGCGCTTGCAGAGCCGCCCACGCCTTGTCATCTGTGGCCAGTGCGCCCGAAACAGCCGGTTCGGCCCAGCGATAAACATCGTCGGGCGCGATCGCTGACTCATCCACGATTTCGGAGGGCCATGCCGGTTCCCGGCAGCTTTTCATCACCAGCCAGCGCATGCCGGTGATCAATGCGACGAACACCCATTTGATCAGTGGGACTCGCAAAAAAATGTCGCAATAGGCATTGGCCTGCAGGAAACAATTCAGCCAGCGCGTGCTGGTGGACGTGCAGATAAAAAGATCGTTGGGCAACGCTTGCGGCCCCTGCTCCATATAAACGACGATGAATTTCCAGATCTGGCGGATGGGTTCCTCGGTGTTGAAGAAGTTTCCCACAGCGAAGGTGTCGACCACGGTGTCGCCGTCCATCACATGCCCGCGCAGATCGAGCAGGCTCCGAGCCTGCGTTCCCTGACCGATATGGAAATACGCGTGCTCCCATGGCACGGTCAGCACGCCGCCTGGCCCGTTGTGGCGAAACACGTGGATCATCCGTGTCTTGCGGTTAAAGCGGATCGGGAAGTGGGTATAGGTGAAAAACTCCCGGCCCACAGTACGCTTGGTGAGCAGAAGATCACCACAAAGTAAGCCCACTGAAACGCAGAAAAAAAATAGTCCTGCCAGGAGAGAGAGGCGACCATTTTCTAGACCTGGGATGATCAAAACAAAAATAACAACGAGCATGATGCCCGCGAGCCCCAGCCCCATCACCGTCGCCAGAATGCTGCTGATCCCACCGCGTATCGTAAATGAGCGATCGATCATGTCGAGGTAGGTCGAGTTGAGGTGAATAAGGCTGGCGCGATCATCTGCCTCAACGTCGTCGAATCGCTTGAGGTCGAGTGACAATCCCCCCGAGCGCCGCTCCCCGGGACTGTACTGCTTCGGTGTTCGGAATGGATAGAAGAATCCGCTTTCCATGATTTAGCCTTTTGCCAGTTTTGAGAGTGCGGCCTGCTGTTCCAGTAAACTCTGGAACCGGTCGTGCTTATCCTCAAGTGAGCCGAAATTCAATTTGTGCTCGTCTGAGCCTTCAATGTTTCTTCTGCCGTCGCACTTGCCGCGCTTGCAGAGCCGCCCACGCCTTGTCATCTGTGGCCAGTGCGCCCGAAACAGCCGGTTCGGCCCAGCGATAAACATCGTCGGGCGCGATCGCTGACTCATCCACGATTTCGGAGGGCCATGCCGGTTCCCGGCAGCTTTTCATCACCAGCCAGCGCATGCCGGCGATCAATGCGACGAACACCCATTTGATCAGTGGGATTCGCAAAAAAATGTCGCAATAGGCATTGGCCTGCAGGAAACAATTCAGCCAGCGCGTGCTGGTGGACGTGCAGATAAAAAGATCGTTGGGCAGCGCCTGCGGCCCCTGCTCCATATAAACGACGATGAATTTCCAGATCTGGCGGATGGGTTCCTCGGTGTTGAAGAAGTTTCCCACAGCGAAGGTGTCGACCACGGTGTCACCGTCCATCACATGCCCGCGCAGATCGAGCAGGCTCCGCGCCTGTGTTCCCTGGCCGATATGAAAATAGGCCTGATCCCATGGCACGGTGAGTACGCCACCTGGTCCGTTGTGGCGAAACACGTGGATCATCCGTGTCTTGCGATTAAAGCGGATCGGGAAATGAGTGTAGGTGAAGAATTCACGGCCTATCGTGCGTTTGGCCAGCATGAGAACAAAAAAAAGTAGCCCCGACATGACACCAAAAAGGATGACAAACACCGCAAGCGACATCCTGCCTTTTTCAAAATCTGATAAGGCATGCAAAAAAACAATAAACCAATAGGCAACAATCAATATGAACGTGATGACCAAAGCAAGAATACTGCTCATTCCACCGCGTATCGTGAACCAGCGATCGATCATATCGAGGTAGGTCGAGTTGAGATGAATGACGCTGGCACGATCGTCGGCCTCAACGTCGTCGAATCGCTCTAGGTCAAGGGAAAGCCCTTCCGAACGTCGCTCGCCGGCGCTGTACTGCTTCGGTATTCTGAACGGATAGAAGAAGCCGCTTTCCATGATTTAGCCTTTGGCCAGTTTTGACAGTGCAGTCTGCTGTTTCAGCAAACTCTGGCACTGGTCACGCTTGTCTTCAACCGAAGCGAACTTCGAACTCACCATTTCTGGATGTCGATGGTCTTGATGCACACCACTTACCCACACGACATGCATGTCCAGGTCATTTGTTCAGGCGGCGTTCGCGCGCCTGCATGGCTTCCCACTCCGCCTTCCCATCCTTGACTGGTCCTCCAGTGAAGGATGGCTCCCCCCAGCGATGAGCGTCATCGGGCGCGATAGCCGAATCGCCCACAATTTCCGATGGCCATGCGGGCTCCTTGCAGCTTTTCATCACTAGCCAGCGCATGCCGGTAATCAATGCAACGAACACCCATTTGATCAGTGGGATCCGCAAAAAAATGTTGCAATAGGAGACGGCGCAGATAAATTGGTTCTTCAGGCTCACATTCACCGACTTGAGGATATAGATGTCCTTGGGTAACGCCTGCGGCCCCTGCTCCATATAGAGGACAATGAATTTCCATATCTGGCGGATGGGTTCCTCGGTGTCGAAGAAGTTGCCCACGGCGAAAGTGTCGACCACGGTGTCACCGTCCATCACATGCCCGCGCAGATCGAGCAGGCTCCGCGCCTGTGTTCCCTGGCCGATATGGAAATAGGCCTGATCCCATGGCACGGTGAGTACGCCACCTGGTCCGTTGTGGCGAAACACGTGGATCATCCGTGTCTTGCGGTTGAAGCGGATCGGGAAATGAGTGTAGGTGAAGAATTCACGGCCTATCGTGCGTTTGGCCAGCATGAGAACAAAAAAAAGTATCCCGGACATAACGCAGAAAAAAGTGATAAATACCACGAACGGCACACGACCTCTTTCGACATCTGGCAAGACCAGAATGAAAACAGCAAGAAAATAGGCAACGACCAGAATGATCGTGACGACCAACGCCAAAATGCTGCTCATCCCGCCGCGTATCGTGAACCAGCGATCGATCATATCGAGGTAGGTCGAGTTGAGATGGATGAGGCTGGCGCGATCGTCGGCCTCAACATCGCCGACTCGCTTGAGGTCGGGTGAGAGTCCCTCTAGGCGACGCTCGCCGGGACTGTACTGTTTCGGTGTTCTGAATGGATAGAAAAAGCCGCTTTCCATGACTTAGCCTTTCGCCAGTTTTGAGAGTGCAGACTGTTGTTCCAGTAAACTCTGGAACTGCTCGCGCTTGTCTTCAAGAAAACCGAATTTTGATTTCGCCAACCACTTCTGGATATCGTCGGTCTTGAAGTGCCCGACTACCCAGACAGCTGCCACGATCAGCAGGCCTATCACCAGACCTACTCCCGTCCACGGAGTAATAACCAAGATTGCAGCCGTACCCTCTAGAAATCCGAGAACAATCATCGTGACTCCAAGGGTCGGGTTGTACTCGTATTCATCCCGCCCATCCCACATCTGAAGCAGACCCGCCAGTACGCCACCCGCCACCCCCAGCCACCTCCCCGTGCCGATGAGCCACTTAGCGCTAAATTCTTGGGCGACACCTATCTTGCGCAGTGCCAAACTGACCGCAGACTCAACCCACGGCATCTTCTCGATAGCATGACCGGCGGTCTCAACCGAACCGCCGACCAGCGAGGTCACCCCCGCCACAAAATTCATGGACTTGACTCCCTTGTCATCAGCCTTGATCAGTTCCTTGTAGGACGCTCCCACGGAGACAGCATTCAGGATCGCGCTTACGATGCCCGCCTTAACTTCCGGATTGACCAGTGCGCGGGTACTGTCTTCCAATAACGCCTCGAACGTTTCAGGTTTCACCGTCATTAACCGCGCAGCGTTATTAGCGCCCTTCATCGCTTTAAGCTTGTCCCTGTCGATCAGGAACAGGCCCCTGAAGGCAACGCCCGACGCACCTTCCGGTTCTCTCAGAAGCGTTTCAGCGCTCTTGTACAGGTTCTGCGCACCGCCACCGGACATGGCAGCGATAGCACGCGCCAGCGCCTTGGCACCCTGCCGCGGCGTCTGCATGCCGCGCAGATCGACCAGTTCAAGGTTAGGGTGTTCCGCATGCAGCACCGCCATCATCAGGGTCATCAAACGACGCTCAGGCAACCTCGCCAGACCGATGTCGGCCACCTGGTTCACAGCCTCACCCAGCAGCTGGGTAATTGGCCCAGCGAGTTGGTACAGACATTTCGAGATGTTACGTAGCGGACCTTCAATGTCCCGCCCCAAACTGCTTGCCGCAAATGTGTCCTTCACTGCCTCGTAGAACTTGCCGCCCACTTCCCACCACTCCACATGGGAGCCTGCTTTCTCGACGGCGGCATCAGTCCACTTCACCGCCAGCTGCTGCTGATTAAAGATCAGCGCGCGCAGTACCACGCTGGTTGATTGCGCCGGATCCTGGCCGAGGCATTCAGCAAAATAGCTGGAAGACCCGATGCGCCCACTGGCGTGCGCGATACAACCGTGGACTACCTGCTGGTAGATGACCCCGTTGTTAGCGTCGTCCGGATCAAAGTTGTGCGAGAAGCAGTTGGTAAACGCTTTACTCTTTAACCAGGCTAGGTACGCCTGGTCGATCGGCGCGACGACCTCGCGATCCAGCTTGCCCAGCTCGTCGCGATACTGTTTTTTGGCTGTGCTCAAAGATTGCGGGTCCAGCATCCCCGCATAACGTGGCCATACGTCGGCGTCCAGTCGCACCTTGTCGGCCGGGCTGACCTGGCCAGCCTGCTCAAGGTTCCGGCTCATGTCAGTGAGGTTGCCACTATCGCGGATCAGTTGCGTCGGCACAAACGGCAAAGCGATTGCCGCTGCAGCCTGCTGCTTTTGACTCTGCCCTTCCATCGCGCCGTTCAATACGGCCTTGTGAATCGCTTCGATGGCACCGGCTGTCTCCATTTGCCATTTCCGGTCAGCCTGTTCTGCAAATTCGACGCAGCGCTGGATGGCCAGTCCGTTAAGCTCCATCGCAATGCCAACCGGGTCGAGCAAACCCACCAGCGCCGGGCGCCACGGCTTGCCAGCGGTCGCGCCCCATGCCGCGAGAGCAGCCGTTTCCTCGCGAGTCAGAAAAAATTCGTGCGGCGAAAACGCCCACGCAGCCGTTTTGACCGGCCCACTCATTGCCGGCTTGCCGATCGAGCTCGCCACCCATTGCTGCACTTTGGGGGGCAACATGCCCAGAGCCTGCTGACTGGCCGCGTCAGTTCTTATCAGGTCTTCGGGCTGTCGATAAGGCGCAGGCAGAAATCGCTGAACGTGGGTTCGTGTTTCTTTCTGCAAGGCCGCTCCGTCGGCCGCGAATTCGGCAACCTGGTTAAGGGAGTCGAATGCCGCCATATGCGCCGGCGTACCACCGCCGCGCCAGCTTGCCACATCGATGCACTGCATATGCGCCGTGCGGTACGCGGACGTTGAGTGTTTGCTGAGCACCGCGCTGGTCCATGGTGTATCGCTGAAACCGAGCCACACCCGGGTGGCGTGTGCGGCGTCCTTGACAGTGATGCAACGGGCCTTATAAGGATCGCTTTTTGCCTTACACGCATCATTGAAGGTCTTATTGCCGACTTGAGGCGGCGATTTGGCATGCACGTCGAACGCATAGAGATAGCTCTGTTCGTTCACGACATAACCGGACCATTCGTTACGCTGCTCGTCGAAGACATAAAGGAAACCGGGGCGCAGCAGGCGCAGCGTATAGCGCGCCGTGTCGGCCGGTAAATCAATTGCTGCGACATCGGCCTTGAAGGTCGCCGGCAGTACTGGAGCATGCCCCATGTCGGCACGCGCGATGGCATACCGCACCGGCAGGATCGGCAAACCCTGCTTGTCGCAGAACGCGCAGACAGCGGAGGGCGTGGAGGACTGGGGCGTGGTCATAAGTGGGTTTGTTCAAGGTCTTGCGCCATGCGATACAGCATGGCGTCGTTCAGCTCGGCGCACGCCCCCGTGAAGCTCAGTTGCCCATCGGCTATCAGCCTCAGTCGCTCCCGAAGTATCGGATGCCGATGAATTTGCCGATGAAAGCGCACAGCTTGCATGGCGTACAGCACACGATCCTGACGGTCGTTCATGCGATAGCGCTGCCATGCTTCATCCAGGTGCCGGTCCAGCTCCCGTGCCGTGTCTGCGTCATCGGGGAGTGAGGGAGTCAGACGCGCCAGTTGAGACAGCGCTCGATTGATATCGGCCACCCTGACCAGAGTGGGCCACTGCTCTGGCGATAATCGGAGCGGTCGAAGGCTGGGTTGCGTCGCAGAGCGTGGGTGAACATGCCAGACCCCACTGGGCTCGCGCCACCGCCAACGCTCGACCGGCCCAAGCAAACTATCCATCTGTTCTGACGTCAGCAGCCAGCGAAGGTGGCGGAACACAAACGGATCATGGAAGCGCAGAACGTCCTCTTGACCGTCTGGACGTCGTACAACCATGCGCCGCGTGAGGTGCGCAGCCAGCTGAGATGCAGCGACCGGAGCATCCAGCAACGCCATGAAATACGGTGTTCCGCTGTCCTGCTCCCACGCCGAAGCGCGCCTCGCCATCGCCGATCGCATGTCGCGATCCAGTGCATGGATCGCAACGAGGGCCGGAAAAAGTTCCGGCTGCTCGCGAAAGAGTTCTGGGACCACAGGAGTCGGAGCCAGGTCTTCCCAATATGACCGATCCGTTTGCGCAGCATTGATCAGCGCAAAATCGAACATCGGCGCATGACTATCGCTCCAAGGCGCGCTCAGTGTCGTTGCGTTCATTTCACGCCCCGCCGCTCATCAGCGCGCCGTTGTCGGAATTCGCCTGCTCGCCACGTAGCGTGCACTGCCTGAGACTGCTTTGAGGCAATGACGGTGCAGCAACATTGGCAGAGGACGACGACGTCTTGCTCCACGATGCGCACTTTTCATAGATGTCACCGGACGTGGCGTTCTCGATGCGGTTGCTGTTGATCTTGATGTACGATCCGCCGGCGCCAATCCACACCTCGTCCTTCGCAGTCAGGATGAGTTTTCCGTTGGTACTGGTGATGGTGATGTCCTTGAGTGCAGCCAGCGCCATTTCGTCGCCCTGTGCCTGAATCTCCACTTTTCCCTTGCCGGCAAACAGTTTGATACCAAGCTTCTGCGCGAACAGCGACACCGCCTCGCCAGCCGCAACAGTAAACTTCCTGAGCACGCCGATTTCAGCGTTGCCACCCGCCGTGGCGATCAGGTTGTGCTGCGCGCTAACCTGCAGGTGATCCCCGGAGACGAGTCCCATACCGGCCGGAGCGCTCACCAGGATACCGGCCTGCTTCAGGCCCTTGAGTGTCTGCTCCAGAAGCGCTTTCTGCTGTTCGACTTCAGCCGCATTTGCCTGCGCTGCCTTCGCTGCATCGGTCAGGGCCTGCATTTGAGCAAGCGCCTGCTCCAGCAGGGCTTGCGCTGCACTCATATCGAGTTGCTGCCCTTTCGCACGGGGCTGTGTATCGGCGGAGAGCAGCACACCCGCCCCTCCGCGAACGGATACATGCTCGTCGGCACGTAGTTCAGCACCTTCACCGCGCTTTTCCCGCTGCGAGTTGACCATATGCCCGAGGTTGAGCTGTGCCTTGCCGCCCCCCTCGGTCGCAACCTTCACATGTTCTTCCCCAGGAAAATCCTCAAGCTGAACAGTATTGTTCGACTGCGTATGAATCGCGTTGCGGCTCATCCAGCGGTTATCGCTCGTGATCAGATCGGGGTTCACCCCATCGTGCATCACATGAGCGATAAAAGGCAGATCCGGATTGCCGTTTTCAAAGGCAATCTGTACCTCGGTCCCATCGATCAAAGGAAAATGGAAACCGGTATTCTTCGCCCCCGCGAAGGGCTTGGCCAACCGCATCCAGCAGCTAGTCAATCCCGCCATGCGCGGATCACGATCCGGATCGAGCGCAACCTGATATTCGCCCTTGCTGTTGATATAGCCCAACTTGTACCGATCCGGCGACGTAACGCGGCCACTGACCGTCCCCTGGACCTTCGGCCACATCTCTTCGAGCAACGGCAGTCGATAGATCAGGTGCGACGGAATCGCAGTGTAGGTATTCTGATACGCAACCCTCCGCGACCCACTGTGCTCTACGCGCGTAATGAACTGCCCATATTCCGCATCCGGCAGCGTGCGATTCGTAAACTTGAAAACCCTTCCCGGCGCCACACACAGCGCATTCCCCGTACCGGCATAAACCACCTGTTCACACAGCAGCGCCTGATGCCGCAACTGCGCTTCCCATTCGGCCTGATCTTCCGTCAGATGACCCGCAGCCCAAACATCCGGCGTGCCATACGTCGTCTTGTCGTCGGGCGCGACATTCGCCTCACCGTCAATCTTTTGCGGTGCGGCGTTGTAGTTGTAGTGGCGCACCGACACCGACTGCGCGATCGTCTTCGTGCGTGTCTCGAACGACTCAACCGCTTCAGCCCCATTGCTCTCGAGTCCTGCGGAAGGCCTGTAAGGAGCAGCAAACGCCGCATTTCGCTCGTAATGCGTGAAGTCGTCACCGAAGTGCACGACCTCTCCATACTCGCCCTCGCGCATCACGAACCACATCCCTGAGCGTCGGGCAAGCCGCGTGATGAACTGCAGATCTGTCTCGCCCCACTGCGTGACTAAAGCGCGCTTTTCGTAGTCGCGCAAAAGCGTGAACTCGAAGTCACTCGTACCCGCCCCAAACCCATGTTCACGCAGGATCTGCTCGACAATCTGCGGAAACGTCTGGTTCAGGAAGAAGCGACAACGGCGCACATTGCGCAGCAACGCCAGACGCGATTCGAGCACAACCTCGTAGGTCGTCTGATCGCGACTGCTCGAAAGCTGGTTAAACTGGGTGATAACGCCTTGGAATCGCCGCCAGGACCCACCCGGCAACGACACCCCAGCCAGCGTCGGCGGACGAATCGAAAACGTCGCGGTCTTCGTCAGAAAATCCGCACGCGGCAAATCGGCTACGGCATGCGTGAGCGTAATCTTGCAGGCGGTCGGTGCACCTGCTTCCTCGACGCCTCTGAATTCGACCACATCCAATCCCGACGCAGCCGCAGTACCGGGCACGTCAAGATAATACGGCTGCAGGATGCCCCCCTTAAGAGCGCCAATCGCTTCATTCACACCCACCAATTTCGCCGCTCCGTCATAACGTCAATCGCTGCGCGGTGCCCAAAACAAGCTTGGGCACCGCGCAGCGTCAAACCGTTAGTCAATGCAGTTGCTAACCGCGCACGTCACAAAGAGGCTCACGCAGGTCAGCACGCAGCCTTAACCGCGTCTTAACTCTTGGCCTTAGGCATCTGCGACACCAGCGATAGACCGATATCCATCCCCTCGATCTGGAAGTGCGGCACGATAAACAGCTTGATGCGGAAAAAGCCCGGGTTATCCTCGATATCCTCGACAATGACCTTAGCCTCGCGCAGCGGGTGCGACGACTGCAGCTCGTCACCCGGGTCCTTCATCTCGGTCACCAGCCCCTTGATCCACGTATTGAGCTCAAGCTCGAGCAGACGCCGGTCCTTGGTCGTGCCGATGTTCTCTCGCTGGATCAGCTTCAGATAATGAGCGATACGCGACAGCAGGAAAATGTACGGCAGACGCGCATTGATACGGCTGTTGGCCGTCGCCTCTTTGGTCTCATACAACACCGGCTTTTGCGCCGAATTAGCCGAGAAGAAGCACGCGAAGTCGTGATTCTTGTAGAACGACAGCGGGATAAAACCAAGGTTGGCAAATTCGAACTCGCGCGTCTCCGGAATCAGCACTTCCGTGGGAATTTTCGGCTGATAGCCGGTACCCAGGTCATAGAGGTGCAGCGGCAGATCCTCAACCTTGCCGCCAGCCTGCGGACCACGAATCTGCACGCACCAGCCGTTATCCATAAAGCTGCGCACCATGTTCGCAGCAAACGCGAACGACGCATTGACCCACAGATAGCGGTCGTGGTCCGGACCCTTGACGTCTTCCTGGTAATTAAACCCACGCACCGGCGTCGTGTCCGGGCCATACGGCAGACGGCCGAGCACCCGAGGCATCGTCAGCCCCACATAGCGGGCGTCGTCCGTATCGCGGAACGACTTCCATTTGATAAATTCCGCGCGGTCGAAGTAGTTGGCGATGTCCTGAATAGCCGCGACCTCTTCCATCGTCTCCTTGCCGAAGAACTTCGGCCCGACCGAGCCGATAAACGGCATATGAGCGGCCGCCGCCACCTTCGAGATGTTACGCAGCAGCGCGATATCCTGCGGCGAGTTGGTGAACTCGTAGTCGCTGATCAGCGCGCTGATCGGCTGACCGCCCGGCGTGTCGTATTCGTCAATGTACGTGTGCCGGTACAGTCCGCTCTGGATAATCTCAGGCGTGTCCTCGAAGTCGCGCATCAACGCTTCCTTCGACAGGTCGAGAAGTTCAATCCGCACGTTCCTGCGGAAGTCCGTACGGTCGATGTCGAACTTCGCCCCCCGCCAGCGTCCCTCGAGCGCCTGGAACTCGGGCGTATGCATCACGGCATCGAGCTGCCGGCTGATCTGTTCATCGAGCCGGCCAATATGGAAATCGAGCAGCGACTTGTCCAGACGATCAACCGGCTTGCTTGCGTCGACAACCAGATTCATAAAAACGCTCATCGCTCGCGCGAGACGCTCGTCGGCCGACGATTCCGACAGAAGATCGTTATCCTGGAAGGCCTCGAGCGGTCGAGCCGCACTAACGGGTTTCAGGTTGATCTTGTTGCACAGCGACTCGTAGACGCTGCTACTTTCAAGCACGACCGTCTCGGTCGCGCCGCCTTGCTGGGATTCGTTGCGTTCCATGGAATGTCCTATCGCTACATGTGTGCGGGATGCGGTCACAGCGGCCTTGGGCCTGCTGCCGGATTTGCCATCCTTAGGCATGACCTTCTGGCTGCGTCGCCGCCGTCGCGATCTGTGCAAGCTCGCCGCGTAGACGGTCGGAAAGCGCCGAATCCTTCAGGATCTTCTCGAACTCACGGCGAAACGTGCCGTTATCGAGCAGGTTCGATTTCAGGTCCCGCAACAGATTGCGCATTGCCAGCAGCGCCTGTAGTTCGGGAATCTGACGGGCCACCTGCTCGGGTTCAAAGTCCTTCATCGACTTGAAGCTGAGCGACACCGGCAACTCGGAACCATCGCCAGCGAGCGTGTTCTGCGCGGCAATTTTCAGTTGCGGGTTGAACTCACCCAGCACACTGTCGAAGTTCAGCTTGTTGATTTCGACCTTCTTGCGCTCCGCAAGCGAGCCCTGCGCCTTGCCGGCACTAAAGTCGCCCGCGATAAGCAGCTTGAGCGGGAGCTCCATGCGCTTTTGCGCGCCGCCCGTGTGCAGGTCAACCGAGATCTGAACTCTCGATTTGGGAATCTCTTTCTGGAAACTGTCTGCCATGCATCCCTCTAACGGTAGATGAACTCGAGCGTGCGCGGCGTGCATCAAACGATATTCGGCACAAGACTTCTCACGCGTATGACCAACCCTGTCTCACAGCCCGATATCGTCGTGCAACACTACTCAACACTTAAGCGAGGGATGCATTAGAAGCGGTAAACCCGTCATCCGTCAAATAGGAGTACGCCTAATAACGCGCCCGCAATTGCAAACAATTGTTAAATTAACCGATCGGCATCAAATCAATGTGCCGACATCAGTCGACGCCACAATTTCAAGAAAGAAATCCATCGAACTTGGCCCTCGCCAATACACGTAGATCGGTTTGACGACAACATTTTTTGTGAAAATCGTTCATAAGAGAATGTTAAAAATTGTCAATCCGAAATCCGTTTCTTTGTCTCTAAATATTGGTCTCGCTTTAAATAGAGATAGCTGACATTTTTTATAGACATTTCACCACCGACTATGGTTAAAATCCGTCCTCACAATCATTAGTCAAACTCACCAACTAAACCATGCGGACCTTCAAACCGCTGTGGCAGGAGGGGCTCGTCCTTGCCCAGCATCACTTCCAGCAGCAGGATCGCTGGTGGGGATTTGCACACCAGCAGTTCGCGCCGCTGGCAGTCGCCGAGCCTTGGGGCGTGCTGACCGTTGACGTCGACAGCAAAGCGCTCGAACTGGGTCGTCTGAAGCTCGCGGGGCTCAAGCTCCGGTTCCAGGACGGCACGCCGATCGACACATCGATTGCCGACGCACTGCCGCCCGCGCGCGATCTGGGACGAGACATTGCTCTCGACGTACAGAGCGTCGTCGTGCTGGCCGCCCTTCCACTTGTCAATGCGGAAGGGAACAACTGCAAGATGGAAGAAGAGACGCTCGCGCGTCCGCGGCGGTACTTTCGCGAGTATGTGCAGGTCCCGGATGTGAACGGCTCGCTCGATGTGGAGATGGCGGTCGAGCGTCACGCGGTGCGCCTGCTGTTCGACTTCGAATCGCACGCGGATGATGTCGTTTGCCCGATTGCGCGGCTTGTGCGGGGTACGCAGGGCGTCTTCGAGGTCGACCCCACGTATGTTCCGCCGTGCCTGACGCTTAGCGGCCACACGCGCCATGAGGATCGGGTCGCGCGGATGGCGGACATTCTGCTCGCAAAAGCGACGGCGCTAGCCGGCAGACGCAGTGAGCGTATCGACCAGGTTGCGGAATTCGGCGTGGCGGACGTGTCGCTTTTCTGGCTGATGCACTGCCTTCATACGCACTGGCCGGAGCTGCGCTTTTTTGCGAACCATCCCTATCAGCCGCCCGAGCGACTGTATAGCGTGCTTGCGCGCCTTACAGGGGCATTGATGACGTTCTCGACCCGCACGGCTCTCACCGACATTCCACCGTACGAGCACGCGCGTCAGGATGAAATCTTCGGGAAGCTCGAATCGTTGATTCGCGATCTGCTGGATGCGGTGATTCCATCGCGGGTGATCCCGATCGGTCTCACGAAGAAGACCCCGACAACGTGGGCCGGACAATTCGAGGACGAGCGACTGCTCGAAGGCGCCGACTACTACCTGTCGGTCAACGCGGCACTGCCGGCTTTCGATCTCGCTGAACAGATTCCCAGGCTCTGCAAGATCGGAGCGCCGGACGACATCGCGCACATTGTCAATTCGGCGCTTCCGGGCGTCCCCCTCAAGGCCGTGCAGCGCGTGCCGGCGGCCATTCCGGTACGCCTCGAAAACCAGTACTTCGCGCTCGACGCCAGCGATGCCGCGCACGCGCGAATGCTTGCGGCCCACGCTTGCCAGATCTATCTGCCGACGACGGTAGCGGATGCGTCCCTTGAACTGTATGCCGTGCTGACATCGTGAGCCCTTCGATGACGACACTCGCCCCGCTTCCCCTCGTCGCGCTGCTGCGGAACACGGCACTCGAGGTGTCCCTGCTTGCACAGGGTGCAACCACCATGGACGTTCCGCAGTTGAGGCAGCACTGCCTCGCGCTCGTCGCGGAATTCGACCGCGCACTCGAAGCGCGTCATGCCGCTGCGGACGTCCGGCACGACGCGCTTTACGCGCAATGCGGCTTGCTTGACGAAACTGTCCTCGTGCATCTGCCGGAAGCAAGCCGGTCGCAGTGGGAAGCGCAGCCGCTGCAGGTGGAGCGGTTCGGCAAGCACGACGCCGGCGAACATGTTTTCGACCGGCTATCTGAACGGATGCGCGAAGCACCACCCAATATCGATGTGCTGGAATGCTACGCAGCCGTGCTCAGGCTCGGATTCAAAGGGCGCTACGCACGTGAAGGCGAGTCGCAGCGTGTGGCCGTCATCAAGACACTAAGCGACCTTCTTGCACGGTCCGCGCCAAGCGGGGATGGTGGGTTTATTGTCGATGCGGCACGCACGCGCGCATTGGACTGGTTCTACCGGCTCTCGCCCTGGGCAATGGCGGGCGTTGCCTGCGCCGCTGCGGTGATCGTGTTTGTCGCCGTGGGACAGGCGCTCGATCTGCAGGTGTCGCATCTGCTCGCGGGGAAATCGTAATGTCCGCAGAGTCGGCATCCGCATCCGCGCCGGTTCATGGCGGCTATCGTTCCGGCTTCCCCTACCGGACACTGGTTGCGTTTGCGACCATTCTTGCGGTTTTCGTCGTGCTGGCGGTCGCACCGGTCGGGAAGGGACTCGCCTGGAGCCTGGCGGGGGCCGTGCTCGCGATCGGCGCCGCTTGGATCGCCTTGCGAACCTATAGTTTGCATCACCGCATGGAGCAGGACACCGTTGTGCTCGCGGCGCTAACCCGCGGCATGGCCGCGCTCCCTGAAAGCCTGCGCACACGAATGCCCGTCGTGCTCGTCACAGGCGACGGGCTGGATGCGATCTTCAATCGCGGCGCCGACAATGAGCGGCTCGCGCACGTGGGCGACGGAGCGATCTGGCTGCGCGTGGACGATCCCCAACGCCTCTCCCAGTTCAGCGTCGCCGTGCGACGCTGGCGCGATGGACGCGTGCCCGATGGTGTGGTGTTGACCGTCGCCCCAGCGTTATACCCGGACGATGACGTCCTGACACAAAGAATGCGCGTCACGCGCCAGGCGCTCAGCGACGCGTCGCGCATGCTCGGCACCCGTCTGCCCGCGTATATCGCGGTCTACCAGAGGCTGACGGCCAGTTCACGGGACGCGGACCATTCGCCTGCGTGGTTCGGCGTATCGTCGGCTGTGCCGGTCACAAGCGCGAGCCGGTTCGAATCCGTTATCCAGCGCGCGGAAGGTCTGGCGCGAAGTCCGGACGCGGATCGTTCCGTTGCCTGGCGTGCCGCCAGCCTGTCGGCGCTCGTCGACTGGACCCAACGGGCGATTGTCGGTCCGCTAAGCGATCGCCTGCAGCCGGCCGCGCCCTGCTCGCTGTACGGTGTGGGCTGGGTGGACTGCGGACCGGCGGACCAGAATCGCAGCGCCTGGGGCGCCGCCCTGCAGGCGCGTACGCAACTGACACCACCTTCCTTTAACGCGTCCCCGGCGCCGTGGCCGCTGCCGCAAGCGCTTATTCAGGCGCTGCCGCGGCGGCTCTGGAATTCACCGCGAGTTCGCGCGCTGGCTTACGCGCTGTTTATGGTGGGATGCGCAGCCGCTGTTGCGTTCTGGTTCTCCGGGCAAAACAACCGGACGGAGCTCACACAAGTGGGCGCACATCTGGGCCGGTTCTGGATGATTCCACCCACGCATGACGCGGCACGGCTTGACGCACTCAATGCGCTCGTGACGGATCGCGACCGGCTGCAGGAATACCAGCGCAGCGGCGTGCCGCTACGACTTTCGTTCGGCATGTACCGGGCCATCGCGTTGCTACCCGCGCTCAACCATGCGATTGCCTCGTATCAGCCGCCCCCTGCTCGGCCTGCGGTCGTAACGCTCGACAGCATGTCGCTATTCGATAGCGGACGCGCCCAGCTCAAGCCCGGCTCAACGCGTGCAATGGTCGGCGCCCTTGAATTGATCAAGGCACATCCGGACAAGCGGATTCTGGTTGCCGGCTACACGGACAACGTCGGCAATCCCGACAGCAATCTCAGGCTGTCGGTCGCGCGTGCCGGAGCAGTGCGCGACTGGCTCGTTGAGGTCTCCGGCCTGCCGGTCACGCGGTTCGCCATTCAGGGATACGGGCAAACACGGCCGGTTGCGGCTAACGACAACCCTGACGGGCGGGCAAAAAACCGGCGCGTCGAAATCACGCTCGTCCCCGATGTTCCCCATGTTCCCGATGGGACCGACGATCCAGGCGGTTGAACTCGCCGCGACGTTTTAGCCCCCGAAGCGAGCGCTTCGGGACAACTTGGCTCAGGGGCTCGCTCCGGGCGATGGTCGCAGTACCTGTAAAAGGAGTAGAAGAATGGCAATTCCGGCATATGCGTGGATCAAGGATGACGGCGGTGCGGACGTCAAGGGTTCGGTCACGGTCCAGGGGCGTGAAGGCAGCGTCGAAATCACCGCGTTCGATCACGGCGTCCACATTCCGACCGACGGCAACACCGGCAAACTCACAGGCACGCGCGTGCACAAGCCGATCACGCTGACCAAGGAAACGGATGCGTCGACGCCGTACCTGTACAAGGCGGTCACGAGCGGCCAGACGCTCAAGTCCGTCGAGGTCAAGTGGTACAAGATCGACGACGCGGGCAAGGAAAAGGAGTACTTCAACACGAAGCTCGACAACGTGAAGATCGTTGCCGTTCGACCGATGATGCTCGACATCAAGAACCCTGATTACGAAAAGCACAACCACCTTGAAGAGGTCGAGTTGCGCTACGAAACCATCACGTGGTCGTACAAGGACGGCAACATCATCCACAAGGACACGTGGAACGAGCGCTCCTGAGAGACCGTCTCAGGAAGCCGGTACAGGCCCGACTGATCTGCGTATCCGTTGTGTGCCGGCCTTCCTTTTCGCCAGTTCACGCCGTGAACTGGCGTTTTTTGTTACCGGCGGACCTCCCTCGCCGCCGCGCCCCCAGGACCGGGTACGAACATGACCATGCGCGACACCACACACCTGCTTCGCAAGCTCAATCCCCATTGCGCGAGCGCGCTCGAAGCCGCCGCGAATCTCTGCAATGCACGTCTGGCCGGCGAAATTACCCTTGAGCACTGGCTGCTCAAGCTGATCGAAGCAGGCGAAGGCGATATTCCCGCCATACTGCGCCGCTACGAGATCGACGCCGATGCCATATGGAATGCGCTGCTCGCGGCCATTGACCGTTTGCCTCGCGAACTGCGAGGCAAACCGTCCCTTTCCCGGCCGTTGGCGAGTGTGCTTGAAAACGCCTGGCTCCATGCTTCAGTCGGCGATTCCGCGCAGCCGATCCGCTCCGCGAACCTGCTGCAAGCGATTGCCGATGCGCCGCATGTGCTGCGCGCGACCGATGCCTGGCCGCTTCTGTCCGTGAGTTCGACCCAGATCCAGCGGCTGCTGCGCGAGTTGGACCGGCACTCGGTCGAGGGGATACAACGAGACGCTGAAGACACTGCGGGAAGCGAAGCACCGGCTTTGCCCCACACTGTTGCCGCGATGACAGAACGCGCGGCGCGTCCATCGTCGCCCGGCATCAACCGCGGTACAGACGGTGACGCCCTCGCCCGCTTCGCCATCGACCTGACTGAAAAAGCGCGGCGCGGCGATATCGACCCGGTCTTCGGCCGCGATCGCGAAATCCAGCAAATGGTCGACGTGCTCGCGCGTCGTCGCAAGAACAATCCGATTCTCGTCGGCGAGCCGGGTGTCGGAAAGACCGCGCTGGTCGAGGGGCTCGCGTTGCGCGTGGCCGAAGGCAGCGTGCCGAACGTGATGCGAGACGTGCGCATTCTGACGCTCGATCTCGGCCTGCTTCAGGCGGGCGCAGGCGTAAAAGGCGAATTCGAACAACGCCTGAAAAACGTGATTGATGAGGTACAGGCCTCGCCCGTGCCAATCCTGATTTTTATCGACGAAGCGCATACGCTGATCGGCGCAGGCAACGCCGCCGGCGGCGCCGACGCGGCGAATCTGCTGAAGCCGGCGCTCGCGCGAGGCGAGTTGCGCACGATCGCGGCGACCACATGGGCCGAGTACAAGCAATACTTCGAGCGCGACGCCGCGCTCGAGCGGCGCTTCCAGATCATCAAGGTCGAGGAACCGGACGACGATGCCGCGTGCCTGATGCTACGCGGACTGGCGAGCCGCTACGCGAAACATCACAACGTGCATATCCGCGGCGAAGCCATGACAGCCGCGGTCAAGCTGTCGCGTCGCTACATCCCTGCGCGTCAACTGCCGGACAAAGCAGTCGATCTGATCGACACGGCCGCCGCACGCGTGCGCATGGGGCTTGAATCGCCACCGCCGGACTTGCAGCGCGCGGCCGCAACGGTGGCCGCGCTGGAACTCGAGCTTGCCACCGTCGATTCTGATCGGCAGGTTGGTGTGCCTGGGCTCGCGGGTACGCGTGAGACGCTGAACGAAGCGCTCACCGCCGCGAGAGCGGAAAGCGAGCAGTTTCAGCAGCGCTACACGCGTGAACGGGAACTGGTCGGCGCGTTACTCGGCCATCGCGAAGCCGGCAGCGACGGCGCAACGCTCGAAGCCGTACAACGCAGTCTGTCGGATGCGCAGGGCACGACGCCGCTGATTTTCGCGGACGTCGACGCGCAGGCGATCGCGCGCGTGGTGTCCGAATGGACCGGGGTGCCCGTCGGCAACCTGGTCGAAGACGAACTGCGCAGTCTGCTTGCGATCGAACAGGGTCTGGCCCAGCGCGTCGTCGCGCAAGACGATGCGCTCGCTGCGCTCGCCGAGAGCCTGCGTACTGCCAAGGCAGGCCTGAAAGCCGAACACGCTCCGCTGGGTGTTTTCCTGCTGGCCGGCCCATCCGGAGTCGGCAAGACGGAAACGGCACTCGCGCTTGCCGACCTGCTGTTCGGAGGCGAATCGGCGCTGACCGTCATCAATATGTCGGAATACCAGGAAGCCCACACCGTCTCGCAACTCAAGGGGTCGCCGCCGGGCTATGTCGGCTACGGCAAGGGCGGCGTACTGACCGAAGCGGTGCGGCAACGACCGTACTGTGTGGTGCTGCTGGATGAAGTTGAAAAAGCGCACCGCGACGTGCTCGACCTCTTCTATCAGGTATTCGATCGCGGCACGATGCGCGACGGCGAGGGCCGCGAGATCGATTTCCGCAACTGCGTGATCCTGATGACGTCGAATCTCGGCAGCGCCGAGATCGACGAGGCGACGGCGGAACATCCCGCCCTCTCGCAACGCGAACTGCTTGACGCGATCCATCCACGGCTGGTCGCACACTTCCAGCCGGCGTTGCTGGCACGCTTCCAGACGCTGGTCTACCGCCCGCTCGAGGCGGCGGCGCTGGAGCGTATTGCAAAACTGAAGATCGGCAAGGTGGCCGAACGTCTGCGCAGACAGCACAACGTTACGCTGACGAGCGATGAGGCGCTCACTGCGTCCCTCGCGCAACTGTGTCTCGCGCGGGAGTCCGGTGCGCGCAACGTCGATGCGTTCCTGAACCAGCGGATTCTGCCTGCCGTATCGCGCGAACTGCTGGCGCGGATGGCCGATGGCCTGGCGCCCGCTGAGATTCGCCTGTCGATGTCCGCAGATGGCAATCTGATGATTGATTTTGTCGATCGGACCGATGGCAAACCCGACACGACGGGCATGCCGAACCACTGCGCTGAAGCAGCGATCTGAGCTCAATGCGATACCTGATGCGATACCTGATGTGATGACAACCGGCCCCTCTCTCTACGACATGCTGCTCGGCCATATCGACGGCGAGCCGCTCGACGCTCACGACGATAAAACGCTGGAAATCCTCAGCGTTCAGGCGAATATCCGGCGCATTCTGAACACGCGCGCCGGGGCACTGAAGCACGTGCCCGACTATGGGTTGCCTGATCTCACCGACGTGTACCGGAATCTTCCCGCCTCCGTCCACGACCTCCGAAACCAGATGGAGGCCACGCTGCTGAAGTTTGAACCGCGTATCCGCTCAATCGATGTCGAGATCGACGACAGCCCCGATCCTGGCCTGCTGGCCAGCTTCTGGATGACCTGTCACCTGAAGAAGGCTGGGCTCGTTCGTTTCGGTACCTACTTCGAACCGCCTGGGCGTATGCGAGTGGAACACATGCAGCGACCGAAACGGGACATGTGACGTCACACATGCATGTCGGGCAGCGCTCCCGGCGGGCCCCAGCGTTCGCCGGTCTCCCGGTTTTTGCGAAAAGCGCCGCGCTTTCGCATTCGCACGCGGCCATTCCGATGCGACGCTACCGCTTCGTCTCATCCAACTACACTTGTCTTGCCACCAGAAGGATAACTATTGACCTATCCTGCATGAGCCAGCCCCTCATTCTGCCCAGGACATGAACTCATCCTCTCAGCGTTCTTTCGTGACCACGTCCCACGGCCGCATTGCCGTCGAAGAGCAAGGACACGACGGTTTGCCCGTCCTGCTGATTCACGGCAATTCCTCCTGCCGCGGCGTATTTCGCAAACAATTGCAGAGCGCACTCGCGCACGGCCGCAGGCTGATCGCGTTCGATCTGCCCGGCCATGGCGGATCGGACAACGCGCCCGATCCGATCCGGAGCTACACGCGGCCCAGCATCGCGGATGCGGCAGTCGAACTGCTCGCGCAACTGCAGGTAAGCGAGGCCGTCGTGGTTGGCTGGTCGCTCGGCGGCCATATCGCGATCGACATGATTGCGCGCTTTCCTGGCTTGCGCGGTCTGATGATCATCGGAACGCCGCCCGTCGGGCGCGACAATATGGCGGCCGGGTTCACCGGCTTGCCGCACGCACGCGCCGCGAGCCGCGAGCAGTTGTCCGATGCGGAGATCGACGACTTCGTCGCGGCGATCTTCGGCGCATCGGCCGAGCCGTTTCTGCGCGACGCGGTCGTGCGGACCGACGGACGTTTTCGCAGCCGTCTGTTCGAAGCCATACGCACCGAAGCGGACTATACGGATCAGCGCGTGACGGTAAAGGAAAGCCGCGTGCCGCTCGCGGTGGTGAACGGAGACACCGATCGCATCGTCAAGCTCGACTACCTCGACACGCTCAGTTACGGAAATTTGTGGGAAGGGCGTTGCCATCGGCTCCCCGGCCTCGGGCATGCGTCATTCTGGGAAGACCCGACGCAATTCAACCCGCTGCTCGATCGATTTCTGCGTGACATCGAAAGCGGCCGGTAAAAGGTGCAAGCGGAAGGTGTAAGCGGTGGCGTGGATCGGCGTCGCGCCGGCCCCGGCGTTGTATGACGCATGGGCGACGATGCCGTATAGTTGCTCCACGCCCCCTCATTTGAATTTCCCGACCTCATGAAAAGCTCGCTGTCGATCGAAACCAAACTCCCTACTCACGGCGTTTCCGTCTTTTCACAGATTGCCGCACTGGCCGCCCGATACAACGCGGTGAACCTATGGCAAGGCGCCCCCAACTATTCACCCGATCAGACCTTGATTGATTCGGCTACCGAAGCAATGAAGGCCGGGTTCAATCAATATTCCGCGATGACCGGTGTGGCCACATTGCGCGAAGCATTGACAGAGAAGATCGCAACGCTCTATGGCACACGCTACGACCCGGAAACGGAAATCACGATTACCGCGGGCGGCAGCGAAGCCATTTACGCAACGATTGCCGCGCTCGTCAAGCAAGGCGACGAAGTGATTTTCTTCGAGCCCGCCTTCGAGGTCTACGAACCGGTTGTGCGACTGCAGGGCGCAAAGCCGGTGCCCATCCAGATACCGCTGGATCGGCTGAAAATCGATTGGAACGAGGTCGCCGCCGCCGTGACGCCGCGTACGCGCATGATCATCGTGAACACGCCGCACAATCCGACCGGTATCGTCATGGAGGATGAAGACATCGCCGCGCTTACCGCGATCACGCGCGATTCGAACATTATCGTTCTCGCGGATGAAGTCTATGAACACGTGATATTCGACGGCATGGAACATCGCAGCATGTGCCGATATCCGGAGCTGGCCGAGCGCAGCGTGGTCGTGTTCTCGCTGGGCAAGACCTATCATGTGACGGGCTGGAGAATCGGCTATTGCGTCGCGCCTGCGGACCTCACAAGCGAAATCCGGAAAATCCATCAGTATCTTGTGTTCAGCGCCCCCACTCCGCTTCAGGTCGCGGTCGCCAAGGAAGTCTCCCGACCGGAAAGTTACCAACGGCTGCGCGGCTTCTATGAGCAGAAACGCGACATTCTCACGCAAGCGCTATCCACCTCACGCTTCAAGCTGCGCCCAAGTCATGGCAGCTTCTTCGTGCTCGCGTCGTTCGATCATTTCTCCGATCTGAACGACTTCGACTTTGCAAAGCAACTGCTGGTCGAGAAAGGTGTCGGCACGATTCCGTTATCGGTCTTCTATGGCCACGGCGCCGAGACCGGCATGATCCGCTTGAGCTTCTGCAAGGATGACGAGACGCTAAGGGAAGGCGGCCGGCGACTGTCGACTCTATAAAATGTCGACCTGCGCACCGCCGCTTCGATTCCACGTGCCCCCGCTAGCGCCATTAGCCATGTCTACGGAAAAGCTGTCTTGAGCGTCGGCGTAACAATCTGACTCACGTCAATTCCGGTCGTCGCGTCGCATGCATGCCGTCGTGCGACGCGACCCCACCGTTCGCCAATCACACATACGCGTTCGATTCGCACGCACCCGTTGCCCGCTAAAACGAAGCGGCATGCGCACCACGTGTGCGCGAACGCACCCGTCTCTTCGCAGCATCCTTCGCATACGCGAAGCGTGGCGCCGCGCCGTACACCCACGCCTGGGAATAAATTCGTTGCGTGCACGAATCTGGTTACAGCGGCGCGAAGCGATTTTCAGCGATGCGGTACGCAACAATAGCATCGACGCATGCGGCACTTTCCCGGGCATCCTTGCTACATACCGCAAGCCGTCCGAAATGGAACCTGCGCAAGCCGACATTTCCATTCCAGCAATTTTAAATTTCCTGATGCGAGTATTTTCAAATCATTACATCGCATCGTACATTCGCCGCCAGTTATCGCGAGGGATCTGTTCCTTCACAGATTCCGACAACGGAGATAAGGAGACGAATGAAGAAGAGATACATCCTTGCATGTTCGGGCTTGCTCGCCACTCAAGTCGCCCATGCACAAAGTTCCGTGACCCTGTATGGCATTCTCGACGCGGGGTTCCAATACACCAATAACGTCGCCAACGGTGGCTCGCTGATTCGCCAGACGAGCGGCAACCTGAACGGCAGCCGCTTCGGGTTTCGCGGCAACGAAGATCTCGGCGGCGGCCTGAGCGCGCAATTCGTACTTGAAGGCGGTTTCGGCCTCAACAACGGCAAGTCCGCCCAGGACGGCCGATTGTTCGGCCGCCAGGCCTGGGTCGGCTTGAACAGCGACAAGTACGGCCGGATTTCGTTAGGCCGTCAATATGATGCCTTCACCGACACGCTGATACCGTTGTCAGCCACCTCGCTCGACTTCGCCGATACCGCGTTTGCGCACCCGTTCGACAACGACGACATGATTCACTCATTCCGTCTGAGCAACACGGCAAAGTATGTGAGCCCCGTGTATCACGGCCTGAAGCTCGAGGCGCAATACGCGTTTTCGAACAGCACGGACTTCGCCGTGAACCGGGCATACAGCGTCGGCCTCGCGTATAGCGGCGGTCCGCTGAGTGCCGGCATTGCGTACTTCCAGCTCAACGGCACGCAGAACACGACGATCAACAGTCCGGGAACGGTCGACATCAACGAGTCACAGGCGAACAACACGGCGGGCTTCGTGCTCGGCGCCGATGTTCAACGCGTGGCGGGCGCCGGCGTGAACTATGACTTCGGCAAGGCAAAGGTCGGTTTTGTCTACACGCACACGCAGTTCGAGGGCTCGACCTCGTTCGGCTCGCAGGGCGGCACGGTGCGCTTCGACAACTTCGAGCTCAACGGCAGGTACTATGTACTGCCACAGCTCGCGATCGGCGCCGAATACGTGTTTACGGATGGTCACGTGAACAAGACGGCGACGTTCGGTTCGTCGCCGAAGTGGAACCAGATTGGCCTGCAAACCGTGTACTACCTGTCCAAGCGCACGGATCTGTACGTCGAAGGCGTCTATCAGCACGTGAGCGGCCGTGGCTTTACCGCGTTCGTCTACAACTCGGGCGGCGCCTCGTCGACCAGCAACCAGGTAGTTGGCATCGCGGGGATGCGCGTGCATTTCTAACGGATAGCGAGCCGCGCACGCGCGTGTTGGAGCGCGCCTGCCGCGGCTGGCATTCGTCCGCCGTCGCCCTGGGAGCAGTGCGGCATAAGCGGCATGGAGGCAAACCACAGCGCAAAAAAACACCGGCTCGGGAATAAACGGGTCTCGCCAACTGTCATCACGAATGTTCGCCCGGCGCGTTGCATGCAACGCCGGTACGCCCTTCAATCAGCCACGGACTTTCGCGATGCAACTCAATCTGCCCCATGTCGTAGCCGAAGTTTCCGCCGCCTTTGCCGCCTACGAGCGCGCGCTCGCCGATCACGACAACTTCATGATCAATGCGCTTTTCTGGCAGCGTCCCGAAACCGTGCGTTATGGTCTTGCCGATATCCAGTACGGCGGCGAGCAGATTCGCGCGTTTCGTCGAACCTGCCCGCCGGTGCCGAAATCGCGGCGCCTGCAGCACACGGTCGTGTCGACGTTCGGCACCGATTTCGCCACGGTCAGCACCGAGTTCATCAGCATGGAGACCGATCAGGTCGGCCGCCAGATGCAAACCTGGGCCAAAGTCGGCCCCGACTCGCAGCCGGAGGCCGGTCTGCATGGAGAATGGCGCATCGTCGCCGCACATGTGAGCCTGATAGACAAGCCTTGAGTTTCAACGCGGCGCGCGGGTTCTTTCCGATAGAACCCGCGCGTGCGCATCACATCAGTCATGCGCGGTCCGTTGCATTCGCAACGACTTGCCATCGTACGGTGCGGTCCGCTCCCGCCAGTCGCGTCACGCTTGAGCGACACGTGCAACCTCAGGCCGATGTCAGCGCCGTATATCTACCCCATCGTCAATTCACATACACCTGGGTGCGCGCGCGCGAACGCGCCCGGCATGAGCCGCCGCCTGCATGTGCCTGCTTCCCGCATGATTGACGGGTCTGTCATTGCTCGCCTCACAGGCAATTCGATACAGACGCACCGGCCTCGGCTGCAGGGTGAGGTCAACCATGCGTCACCGGAATAGCGGGCGACCTCAGGTGTTTTAGGAATGCAACGCATCGTCAATGCGCCGGAATCGTGCCGCGATGGCATCGGTGTGATGACGTCGAGGCTATCGATCAATGCGTGTGAGCCCGCTAATCTGCATCCATCGTGTGGGTTCGATGCTGCCCCGCTTGATCCAATACATCCTTATAGGAGAACATCATAATGAAATTCGCTCGCGCAACCACCCTTCTTGCCGCTCTCTTCGCGATCGGCGCGCCGCTCGCGTCGCAAGCGCAAACCACCCACGCGCCGGTCACGCGCGCCGACGTGCAAGACGATCTCGTGCGTGTCGAGCAGGCCGGCTACGACCCGCATACCAACTCGCAGCGCTATCCGGCAGACGTTCAGGCCGCGGAGAGCAAGCTGTCTCCGCAGAACGCCGCCATCGGCAATAGCAGCTATGGTCCGGCGGCCGACGGTACGGCCGCGAGCGGCAACCGCGGCGGCATGCCGATCTCGGTGCAAACCGGCGGCCTCTATCAGCATCATTGATCGCACCGATAGCCCAAAACCGGCGCCAGTTCACCGGCGCCGGTTTTTTATTGGGTCGTCGATATTCTGCAACCCCGAGCATCGAGCGGGATCACGCGCGAACTGAACGCGCTTCACGCGCGTGCAGTTTGTCTGTCCTCGTCGCGCCCTTGCCTGCGGCTCGCATTGAATGTTCCTTACCAGACGTGGGTTCCGATGCGAATTACGCGATCCGCGTCGATCCTTTCTTTGCTTCGCCTACGCGGCAACGTCTTCGTAGGCGCGGTGTGCCGCGACGCGCGTGCGCATTGAGAATGCGTCAACCGGTATCGGCAGATTGCTGTCCGTTTCCGAATGTAATTCGCCAAATCACGCGGTTTCATTGCGATTTTCACAGAATAGAAGTCCGGGATCAGGTGTTTTGAAGCTGAACGGACTCGCGCATGGGTCAGTTGTGCCGCCCGATCTCCAATCACATCGCGCGGAAATCATTGATTAAACGTTTCGAACTGGAGGGCATATGGGGGCAACATCAAGAAAGACGGTATCGAACGCGCAGCCAACCCCCGCATTACAACCGGCTCGCACCATCTTCCTGCGCACGAAAGGTCGTACCGAAGGCCCGTTGACGCGCCTCGCCAGCCCATCCGACATCGGACAGTCGATCAAGCCGTTCGTGCTGGTCGATCGCTTCGTGCTGGAGGCGCAGGCGGCGTTCAACTTTCCGATGCATCCGCATTCGGGCATCGCCACGCTGACGGCGCTGCTCGACGGCAGCCTGCATATCGTCACCAGCAAAGGCAAGCCGCAGACGCTGACGCCGGGCGCCACCGAGTGGATGCAGGCGGGCCGCGGCACGTGGCACGGCGGCCCGGTCAGCACGACCGGTGTGGTGCGCGGCTATCAATTGTGGGTCGCGCTGCCGCCCGAACTGGAACTGGCTGAACCGTATGAGGCGTTTCTGCCGGCCGACCATATTCCCCTCGAAGGTCCCGCGCGCGTGCTGCTCGGGCAATTCAACGGCGTCGAAAGCCCGCTGCCCATCCCGCTCTCGTTGACCTATCTCCATGTCGAACTGAATGCCGGCGAACACTGGCGTTACGATCCGCCGCCAGGACACGAAGTGCTGTGGATCGCCGTGTATTCCGGGTCGCTCGACGCAGGCGAGCGGGTCGAAGCGGGCGAAATGGTCGTGTTCAACGCGTCGGAAAACGGCGTCGACTTCGTCGCGCACGACAACTGCGGTTTTATGCTCGGCTCCGCACAATGCAGTCCGTACGATCTCGTCGAAGGCTACTACTCGGTTCATACGAACGCCGCGGCGCTGCAGTTCGGCGAACTCGAAATCGCGCGTGTGGCCGCGCAGTTGCGCGCCGAGGGGCGGCTCGATGCGGCACAGGCGGAGTGCGTCGCGAAGAAAATCCGTTCGAGCGCGTGAATCGCTCGGGCGGCCGCGCCGCGCTCATCGCGGCCGCCTTCTGAACGCGTTTCAACCAGCATCCGTTCGGTTGCCGCGCATTCCCCGCTCGTTGCCGGCTGCGCCGCGCCATGGCGGAGATTCACGCGGTCTAGGCCCGATACCGTCATAATGTCGTGCCCGGCCTGATCCCCGCCACGTGCGGCCTCTCGCAGACTCATGACGATCAAACTCGCCATTTTCGATTTCGACGGCACGCTGGCGAATACCTTCACGGTATTCGGCGAGTCGCTCAACACGCTCGCGGTCAAGCACCGGTTTCGTCAGGTCACGCCGGAAGACGAGCCGCAGATGCGCTCGATGAGCGCGGCCGAGATCCTCCGCGAGTTGCGCCTGCCATTGTGGCGCGTGCCGGCGGTGTTGTCCGACTACCGGAAGATGCTGCACAGGCGCATTGGCGAAGTGCAGCCTTTCGCGGGCACCGTCGCGGCGCTCGAGGCGCTGCTCGAGCACGGCGTCGCGCTCGCGGTGGCGACCTCCAACACGGCCGACAACGTGAACGCGGTATTGGGCCCTGAACTGGTCGCGCGGTTCGCGGCGCTCGAATGCGGGTCGGCGCTATTCGGCAAGTCCCACCGCCTGCGTCATATCCTCCGGCAGACCGGCACCGATGCCGCCGACGCGATCTATATCGGCGACGAGTTGCGCGATGCCGAAGCGGCGCAACGGATCGGGGTCGCATTCGGCGCAGTGGCGTGGGGCTATACGCATTTCGACGCGTTACTGCTGACGAATCCGGCGATGGCGTTCGCCGTGCCCGCCGATCTTTCGATGCTGTATGAGCCCGCGTCGGAAGCGCGGCCGGCCAGCCGGAGCGCTGCCGAACCTGTCGCGCTGCTGCGCCGGCGCGACACGAACTAGCCTCGCGGCGGTTCGCGGCACGCCGCGATATCGGCAGCGAATCACCAGCCTTTGCGTCGGAAGCCTTGCGCAGCGCGCGGTGGTTTCACAACCCATGCGTCGCAGCGAATCGGAAACGCGATCGCGCACAGCCGCACATCACCCACCGCAAAGCGCAGCGAGCTTTCATCCGGAACTCGTCGTACAGCCCGTCTCCACGGGGCAGCGCGACTCGCCCGCTGGCCCGCATGCGGCAGCCGCTCGGTTAAAACCGCCGCGTGCCGATCGGCAACGTGACGGGTATGATCCGTCCTTGGTGGCGGTGCGCGACCGCCGGTGCGGCCTCGCGCGCGCCGCACCGCCGCCTGCCTGGAGGAAACAACGCTTGCGTCAGGACCAACTGGACGGCATCGTCACGTTCATCATCGTCGCGGAGGAACAGGGATTTTCCGCGGCCGCCGTGCGCCTGGGCGTTTCGCCGTCGGCGGTCAGCCAGACCATCCGCCATCTCGAGACGCGCGTCGGCCTCGCGCTCTTTAACCGCAATACGCGCGGCGTAAGCCTCACCGAAGCCGGCGCGACGTACTTCGAGCGTGTGCTGCCGGCGGTGCGCGAACTGACCGCCGCGTCCGAGGAACTCGGCGCCGCGCTCGACCGCCCGGCCGGCGTGCTGCGCATCAGCGTCGCGCGCGCCGGCTATCTGACCGTGCTGCAACCGATCATGCGGCGCTTTCTCGACCGCTATCCGGATATCCGGCTCGACGTCGCGATCGAACCGGGCCTGACCGACATCGTCGGCCAGCGCTACGACGCGGGCATCCGCTTCGGCGATATGGTCGAGCGCGATATGGTCGCGGTGAATATCGGGCCGCCGATTACCGCGCAGATCGTCGCGTCGCCGGACTATCTCGCGATGCACGGCACGCCGCATCATCCGCGCGATCTGCTGTCGCACGCGTGCGTCTGCTTCCGGCGCGCGACGAGCGGACAGCTCGAACGCTGGCTGCTGTCAAAAGGCGGCGAAACGCTCGAGCTCGCGGTGAACGGCCGGCTGATCGTCAACGACTCGGCCGCCGCGGTCCAAGCCGCCCTCGACGGGATCGGCATCGTTTATATGATCAACGGCTTTATCGACGGGTTGCTCGAATCCGGCCGCCTTGTGCGCGTGCTGGCCGACTGGAGCCCGCCGCTGCCGGGCTTCGCGCTCTATTACACCGACCGCCGCCGCGTGCCGCCGAAGCTGCGCGCGCTGATCGATTTCCTGAAAGAGGAACAGGTGACCGGTCTGCCGACCGCGCAGGTCGAGGCGATTTTGCGCTGAGACTGGCGTTGGCGCCGGCACTGACACTGGGGCGCCAGCGGGCCGGCGCTGCCGAAGGCCGCGCTGCCCTGTGCTTCACCTGGCCACGTCTATCAAACTTCAAACGGTGCCGCTTCGCGATGAACACCACGCGTTAAACAGCGCCACGCCCGCCACGGGCATCACGCATCAAAACGGCGCCGCCTCTCCCCGCCTCGCACATCACGCGTTGAACGGCGCCGATTGATCCATCAGCTTGTCCATCGTGATCGGCAAATCGCGCACCCGCTTGCCGGTCGCGTGATACGTCGCGTTCGCGACCGCCGCCGCGAGCCCCGTGATGCCGATCTCGCCAATCCCGCGCACGCCGAACTCATTGAGCTCATAGTCCGGGTAATCGAGCAGGATCACGTCGATCTGCGGCTGGTCCGCATGCACGGGCACCACGTACTCCGCGTAGTTGTTATTCGCCGGCAGCCCGCTGCGCGGGTCGTATTCGGTGCCTTCGAAAAGCGCCATGCCGATGCCCATCACAATCGCGCCTTCCACCTGGTTGCGCGCGGTCATCGGATTGACCACGCGGCCGACGTCGATTGCACTCACCACGCGCGCCACGCGCAGATGCGAGATGCCCGGATCCCAGCGCACCTCGACGTAATGCACGCCGAACGAACGGAACGAAAACTTGCCGGACGGCGCGCCAGGCGTATGCGCCTGACCCTCGGCGCTCGCAAGCCGCTGCGATTTCAGCAGCGTCGCGAAGTCGACCGAGCGCTCGCCGTTCACGAGCCGGCCGTTCTCGAACTTCAGCGTCTCGGGCTTCGCGCCGTCGAAAATCGCGCCATTCTGCGTCGCGAACAGCTTCAGTTGCGCGATCGCATTGCGCGTCGCTTCGGCGATGGCCGGCATCACGCTCGCGGTGGCCCACGAGCCGCCCGACAGCGGCGCATCCGGAAACGACGAATCGCCGAGCTTCACCTCGATGCGCTCGATCGGCACGCCCGTCATGCTGCCGACCGTTTGCGCGGCGATCGTATACGTGCCGGTGCCGATGTCCTGCACCGCGCAGATCACACATGCGGTGCCGTCGCTGCGCAGCTCGACGCGCGCCTGCGCGGGCGTGCGATACGCATCCCAGTTGCACGCGGCCATCCCGTAGCCGACGATCTCATGACCGTCGCGCATCGAGCCGACCGCGGCCGTGCGCTTCTGCCAGCCGAAGCGGTCGCCAGCCTGCACGATCGCCTCGTGCAGGTGGTTGCTCGACCACGGCAGGTTCACGCTCTCATCGAGCGTCGAAATATTGCGCAGCCGGAATTCGCGCGGGTCCAGATTCGCCTGCAGCGCGAGTTCGTCGATGGCCGATTCGAGCGCGAACAGGCCCGGCGCCGCGCCGGGCGCGCGCATCGAGGTCGGCGAGCCCTGGTTCACGCGCGTGACCGCGTGGCTCACCACCACGTTCGGGCACGAGTACAGGCTCTTGGAGACACCGCCGCAGTTCTCGACGTACTGGTCGGTCAACGAGGTCGTATTCACCGACTCATGCCGCAGCGACGTGAGCCGCCCGCTCGCATCGGCCGACAGCCGCACGTGCTGCTGTGTTTCGGGGCGATGGCCGGTGGTCGTAAACATCTGCGCGCGCGGCACGACCAGTTTGACCGGCCGCCCGACCACGCGCGACGCGGCGCTCGCCGCGACCGAATGCGGCCAGATAAACAGCTTGCTGCCGAAGCCCGAGCCGATAAACGGTGCTTCGACCGTCACCTGGTCCGGCGACAGCCCGAAAATTCGCGCGATCGTATTCCGGTGCACAGTGACGCCCTGCGATGCCTCGTACAGATGCAGTTCGTCGCCTTCCCAATGGGCCAGCGTAGCGTGCATCTCCATCGGGTTATGCGTTTCGACCGGCGTGCGGTACACCGCGTCCAGCTGGTGCGGCGCGCCGTCGAACGCGGCTGCCGCGTCGCCGCGCGTATGGCCGCGGCCGCCGTCGCGCGTGCCGCCGGCCGCGACGCCTTGCTCCAGATTCGCGATCGGCTTGTTGGTCGCGTACTTCACGTCGACCTTGTACGCCGCTTCACGCGCATGCTCGAACGTGTCGGCGACGACCAGCGCGACGAACTGCCCCGCGTAGTTTACGGTTGCGTCCTCGAACGGCAGACGGCGCTCGTCGGTAATCGACGCGCTCAGGATGTCGTTGAACGAACTGATCGTGCGCGGCGCGCGGTACAAACGCGGAAACTGCTCGTGGCTGAAAATCTCGATCACGCCGGGCGTGCGGCGCGCATCGGCGGTATCGATGCGCAGAATGCGCCCGCTCGAAATCGTGCTGAAAACGCCGTACGCGTAGACCATGCCCGGCAGGCTCTGATCCGCCGCGTAATGCGCGGCGCCCGTCACTTTCAGGCGCCCGTCCACCCGGCGCATCGAATCGCCGATGATGTCATTGTTCATTGTGTCCTCACAGTCGGATAGGCAAGCCGCGCTTTATGCGACCAGTGTGCTCAGATTACGGACGATCGCCTGCTGGCCGAGCGCGATCTTGAAGCCGTTCTGCCCGTACGAGCGCGCGCCTTGCATCGCCGCCGCGGCGGCCTGCTGGAACACGGCCTGCGTCGCGGGCTGCCCTTTGAGCACGGCTTCCGCCTGCTGCGCGCGCCACGGCTTCGTGCCGACGCCGCCCATCGCAATGCGCGCGTCGCGAATCGTGCTGCCGTCAAGCACGACGATCACCGCGCTCGACGCGAGCGCGAACTGATACGACGCGCGGTCGCGCAGCTTCAGATACGCGGAGCGGCTATGCGGCAACGGTGCATCGAGCGTGACGTGCGTGATCATTTCGCCGTCGTTCAACGCATGCTCTTTCCACGGCGTATCGCCCGGCAGCCGATGAAACTCGAGAAAGTCGATGTCGCGCGCGACGCCGTTCGGGCCTTGCACATGGACCGTTGCGCCGATCGCGGCCATCGCGACGCACATGTCGGACGGATGTGCGGCGATGCACTGGTCGCTGCCGCCCAGCACCGCATGCACGTTGCGGTTCTGACCGTCGATCGCCGCGCACCCCGAACCCGGCACACGCTTGTTGCACGGCGACACGCCATCGCGAAAGTACCCGCAGCGCACGCGCTGCATGACGTTGCCGGCCGTGGTCGCCTTGTTGCGCAGCTGCGTGCTCGCGCCCGACAGCAACGCCTGCGACAGCACCGGGTAACGTGTGCGGATCGCCTCATGACGCGCGAGATCGGTGTTGCTGACCATCGCGCCGACACGCACGCGGCCGTCGTCGAGCACCTCGATCTGCGTGAGCGCAAGCTTGTGGATATCGACGACGCGTGCGGGACGCATCACATCGAGTTTCATCAGATCGAGCAGCGTCGTGCCGCCGGCGAGGAATACCGTATTGGTTTGCGCATGCGCGGCAATCGCATCGTCGACGCTCGACGCACGCGTGTAGTCGAATGAGCGCATCACGCCCTCCGCATCTTGCCGCGCGCGTCCTGAATCGCGGCGACGATGTTCTTGTAGGCGCCGCAGCGGCAGATATTGCCGCTCATCGCTTCGCGTAGCGAATGATCGTCGGCGGGCACGCGCGAGTCGTGCAGCACCGCGACCGCGCTCATCATCTGCCCGGAAGTGCAGTAGCCGCACTGGTAAGCATCGTGCTCCCAGAACGCCTGTTGCACCGGATGCAGCTTGCCGTTTTTCGCGAGACCTTCGACCGTCGTGATCTGATCGCCGTCGTGCATGACCGCGAGCGACAGGCACGAGTTCACCGACACGCCGTTCACGTGCACGGTGCAAGCGCCGCATTGGCCGTGGTCGCAGCCCTTCTTGGTGCCGGTCAGGTGCAAGCGGTCGCGCAGCACGTCGAGCAGCACTGCGTTCGGTTCGACGTTCAGTTTGTGTGCGACGCCATTCACGATGAAATGCACGGTGTAGGGGCCGCTTGCGTTCGCAGCTTCCGCCGGCGCCGGCGTGGCAGGCGGCGCTTCGTCGGCGAGCACCGCGGCGGACATCATCGACGTCCCCGCGACTGCGAGCCCCGATGCGCCGATCGATTGCAGAAAGCCGCGTCGCGTGACGCCGCCCGGGCTCGCCGCATCGTCGCGCGGCGCGGCCGGCGCGGAGCCGGCGCCGTTCGCCGATTCGCCCGGCGACGACTCGCGGCCCCCATCGTTATACGCTGTCATTTGCATTTCCCCGGTTGCTGATGGATCAGTGATTCGGAAGACATGCGATAGCGATTCGCCAGGAAACACCATCGCATCATCGACGATGACGATGCCATAGCGTATTTCCGATGACCATTGGCCGCGGCTTCATACCGCTTGAACCAAAACTAAAGAAAGCTCACGCGACGACGGCCGGATGGCATGCGGATGCCCCGCGCAAGCCGTTTGACCGGCGCTGCGCGCGGCATACAATCGCGTAAGCCCGGTGCACGTGACGCTGCGGAAGCGGTCGCGTTGCCCGGCGGCGCTCAAGGAGAAATAAAAATGATGACGCTGTATTCGTACCCCGAGCTATTCGGCCTCGAAGACAACAACCCGTACGGTCTGAAGGTATTTGCGTTCCTGCGGCTATGCGGACTGCCGTTCGAGCATCGCCACGTGCTCGATACGAAAGCGGCGCCGCGCGGCCAGTTGCCGTATCTGGTCGATGGAGAGCAAACAATCGGCGACAGCGACGCGATTCTGTCTTACCTGAAACGCCAATACGCGCTGCCGATCGACAACACGCACTCCGCCGCGCAACGCGATCTCGACCTGATGCTGCGCCGTACGCTCGACGATTTGTACTGGGTGATGTCGTATTCGCGCTGGCGCGACGACCGTTACTGGCCGGCTTTCCAGGCCGCGCTGCTCGCACAGCATCCGGATGTCGGCGTCGATGCGCTCGAAGCCGCGCGCCAGTACAACTTCAACCGGTATCACTATCAGGGCATCGGCCGCTACGAACCGGACGACGCGTATGCGCGCGGCATCGCGGACCTGCAGGCGATCGCCAACCTGATCCACGACAGCGGCTTTCTGTTCGGCGACCAGCCGGCGAGCATCGATGCGGCGGTGTACGGTTTCGTCGCCAATATCTACTTCTACGATATCGATACGCCGCTCAAACAGTTCGTCGTGTCGCAGCCGCAGCTGGTCCGCTATTGCGTCGCGATGCGCGACGCGGTGGCGAGAGGCCGCGCGGCGCGCTAGCCGGTTGATATGCAGCGTGACGCGACGCCTTCAGGTGATCCGCCGCGCGCCGCGTTCGGCCTGCTCGAGCGTATCGCGCCCGTTGAACAGCCGGCATACCGCGCCGGCGTCCGCGCACGCGTGCAGGCGGTCGCGGAACTGATGATCGCAAAAGCACTGCGCGACCTCCGCGAGCAGATGCAGATGCGCGCTGTCCGCCCATTGCGGCACGAGTAGCGCGACGATGTCGCTGACCGGCTGCCCGTCGGGCGCATCGAATGCAATCGGTTCAGCGAGCCGCGCGTAGAGCGCGACGGGCTGCGCGAGGTCCGCGATATGACCGTGCGGCACCGCGACGCCGCGCCCGAGCCCGGTCGAACCGAGCGCTTCCCGCGACGCGAGGCCGGCGGTCACGATTTCGGCCGGCACCCCGCACAGTGTTTCGAACGCCTGGCTGAGTTGCGCGAATAGCTGTTCGCGGTCCGCCACGCTCAGTGCGAGCAGCACGTGGCTCGCGGGCAGCAATTGGGCAAGGCCCGGTTGCACAGGGATGATGCTTTCGGCGGCGACATCGGCGACATCCATGGCTTCGTCGCGTGGCGTATTCACTGTGGACGCTTTGAGAGCGGTGGCATCGGCATGGTTATCGATCGTTCGGTGAGCACCGTGACTTGCACCCGGACTTGCACCCTGAGCTGCACCGCGCCCGCTACCGTTACGGCGCTTGCCGTTCGCGTCGTGGCGGCGCGTCGCGGGCCGGCCCGGCGCATCGGCCTGCCCGTTCGCCTGCCCATTCGCATCCGCGTGAATCAGACTGCGCCACGCGTGGCTTGGCGTATCGGGAATTTCGACTACCTGACCGACTTCGGCGTCCGGCGTCAATTGCGACAGCCGCTGCATCGCATGTCCGACATCGGCTTTCGGCAGATACAGCGACAGCTGCACGCGGGCGCTATCGCGCAGCGGCGCGACACGCAGTGTCCATTGCTGGTTGCCGCAATCGCGAATCAATGCTTCCCGAAACGGCGTCGTGTGTTGCGCATCGACCGTCACATGCAGCATCACATTGCGCCCGGGCTCGTGTCGCGACTGTGCCCGGTGCTGCGCGCGCGCTTCGGATTTGCCGCGCTTTAGCCATGCTTGCAGGCCCGCCAATGGGTGCGCCATGTCGCCCTCATCGTTTATTGCATGCTGAAAGGATATCCGACGCGGCGCAAAAGCCGCATAAAAAGGCGCCTTCACGGGTGTAAAAACGATCCCGGCAGGTTCGTGCGCGATACACACATCGCGCGGTGCGGCGAGTGCGCATGCAGTGGCGGCGCCCATGCGTGCTAGTGCAGCATCGTGACCGGCGCTTTCGTCAGCCGCCACAGCCTCGCGATGATCCACCAGCGGGTCAGAAAGCCGATCTGGCTTGCATCGACAATCACCGCATCGGACTGTTGCAGCGCCGCACGCGCGGCGATCGTTTCGGCGACGGGGCCGAATGCGCGGCTCCAGCGGTACGGAACACCGGCGTCGTCGAGAATCGCGCGAGTATTCATCAGCGGACTCATGATCTGACGCCGGTCGTACAGGCGCAGCGCGCCGCGCGAATGGAACGCGCTCGTGCGTCCCCAGTCGAGCGGCTCGAGCACTTCGACAATTTCGACTTCCGACACACAGCGCTCCGCATACAGGAACGCGGCGTGACGCGCGGCCTGCAGCGCGCCGTCGTGATGGATCACAGGAATCAACAGCCGTAGCATCGGGACGTCCGCTCAACGATGAAGGGATACGGCCGTATTGAAGCAAGCGGCACATCAACACGCGGCAAAATGTGCGCCGCGTGTCATAAAAAAGCCGTCAATGCCGTGCGCGCCGTTGCGCATCGCGCCGACCGCGCGCGGGGCACGCGCAGCGAGCCGCCGCGCGTTAAGGTTGCGTCAAGTTCGACAAGCCGAAAACATTATTTCCCGCCTTCCGGAAAATCGGCCCCGAGACTCGTATCGCGCCACTTGTCGAAGTCCGCCAGCAGCGCGTGCAGCCGTTTGGTGCCGCCGTCGAGCGCCCCCGCGCCGAGCGCCAGGTTGCGCGGCGGGTCGCTGACCTCGGTGATGGACAGCATCGCCTGCGCGGCACGGACCGGGTCGCCGTGCTGCGTCCCGCTGCTTTGCGCGGTGACCTGCATGCGCTTGCCGGCCGTCTCCGCGTAGTCGGCGATACGGTTCGGCGTCTGCTTGAGCGAGCGGCCGGCCCAGTCGGTGCGAAACGGCCCCGGTTCGATACAGGTGACCTTGATGCCGAGCGGCTCGACTTCCACCGCGAGCGAGTCGGACCAGCCTTCCACGGCGTGCTTGCTGGCTGCGTAGTAGCCGGAGCCCGCATAGCCGGCAAGACCGGCCAGCGATGTGATGTTCAGCACGTGACCTTTGCGGCGCGCGCGCATGGTGGGCAACACCGCACGCGTCATCGCGAAGAGGCCGAACACATTGACGTCGAACTGCGCGCGAATCTCGGCCTCGACCCCCTCCTCGATCGCCGCCTGATACCCGTAACCGGCGTTGTTCACGAGCACGTCGATCGCACCGAATCGCTTGAGCGCCGCTTCGACCGTGCTGCCGATCTGCCGCGCGTCGGTCACGTCGAGATCGATCGTGAGGAGCCGCCCGGCCACATCGCCCACCTCGCCCGCCTTGTCCACCTCGCCGGCGAGCCCGGCGAGCGACGCCTTGTTGCGCGCCGTCGCGACGCAGCGCCAGCCGCGCGCGAGTACCGCATGCGCCAGTTGCCGGCCGAATCCGGTTGAACAACCCGTGATGAACCAGACTGGCGTTGTAGTGGAAGTCATGATGGTCTCCGGAGTATTTGATTGTGAAGGTCGAGCTGACAAGCCGAGGATGCGATCTTACCCAAGTCTGCGCTTCGACCTCAAATCATAAGGCCATGCGAGATAGATATCTAAAAGCATTCCTTCCCGGGGCACTCCGGCATGACGGATATTCGATGCGGCACGCGCATGTGAAGAACGCGATCGGCATCGCGCTGAAAGTGGCCATCGTCACGCGCGGCGCATCGCGCGGATGCCCGCTTCACACGCAGTTTCTATGCGCCTTTATACGATCACCCGGCTCGTATCGCCGAACAGACTGCCGGCGGGCGGCAGATCCGCGCGCCTGAACCGCACGATCGCGAACGCGCGCGTATCGGATGGGCTCGCCGGAATGCGCGCGACACGCAATTCGAGGTCCGCCGCGGGCTGCGTTGCGCTTATATCGACCATCACATTCATTCTGTCGAGCCGCACCTGTTTGACCGTCACATACGTGTATGCGGCCGGATCCGCGTAGATGCGCTGCACGATATCGAACTGACGTTCGATCGCCTCGGTCGGCGAGCCCAGTGCCGCGAGGCTGCGTTCGTTCGCGTCGAGCTCGCGCTGCAAGCGTGCGACCTCGGCCAGGTCGACCGGCGCCGCACCGGATGTCACCGCATGCATGCCCGCGCCCTGCCGCTGCAACAGCTGCAGGCGCGCCTTGAGCAGCGCGCGCTCTTCTTCGAGCGCATCGCGGCGCGACTTGTCTTCCGCGATCTGTTCGAGCGCTTCGAGCGCCAGTTGATCGACCAGACGCCGCACGATCTCGTCATGCAGATCGGCCTCCGTGCGTCCGCAAATCCGCACGCGATGATCGCTGAAGCTGATCGTGGTCTGCCGCACGTCGGTGCGCGTCCTGCCGTCCTGCTGCGCCACGCCGAGCGCGGTGCGTTCGGCCATCTCCATGCCGAGCACCGCGTAAACTTCCGCGCAATCGATATGTTCGTTAAACCAATCGCGCAATTCGTGCGAGCGGCCGAACGTCTCGCAGACATCGTCGGATGTCGCAAAGAACGCATGAATATAAGGGTCGCTCGACCATGCGCTCGCGGCTGCGTCGCGCGGCCGAGGCAACGCCGCGACAATCCCGCTCGCGTAATCGAGCGTACCGCGTACGGCCGGTGCGAGACGCGATTCGTATCGCGCCGCGAGCGTGAGTTTCGGAATCGCCTTTGCAACGCGCGCGATTGTCTGCGCGACCTCGTCGGCGCGATCTGACGAACGGCTGGAATCGCCTTGTTCCTTGTCACCTGTGCGGCGCCACAACCGGCTCAGAAAACCCATCTCCCGTTTCTCCGTGTCAGCCGGCGCCGTCCGCCGTCACTCATTGCGCTCCTGCAGGATCACGACATTGAGCCGGCGATTTTTCCAGAACAGGTTGTGAATGCGCGGCTGCAGCATGCGCAGCGCGGCCGGTTCCGTGCCGTTGAAGTTCACCAGCACCGCGGGACGCGAACCGTCGCCGGGCACGTGCTGGATCTGGTCGTAGACCGGAAAGCCGTATTTGACGAGCAGCGCCTGAATCTCTTCATCCGACGTGCCATCCTCGAGATTGCCGATCACCATGTCCGCCATGGCCACTCTCCTTCACTTGAATACCGCCACCTGCGTGGCTAGCCCATGATGTTCACGCCGCCGTCGACGTACAGCGTTTCGCCCGACAGGCGTCTTGCGTAGCGCGTCGCGAGAAACGCGCAGGTGAAGCCGACATCCATGATGTCGACGAGTTCGCCGAGCGGTGCGCGCTCGGCGGCTTCGGTCAGCAGCAGAGCGAAGTCTTTCAGGCCCGACGCGGCCCGCGTTTTCAGCGGCCCTGGTGAGATCGCATGCACGCGGATGCGCTGCGGACCGAGTTCGTAGGCGAGATATCGCGCGCTTGCTTCGAGCGCGGCCTTCACCGGCCCCATCACGTTGTAGTTGGGCACGACCTTGTTCGCGCCGTAGTAGCTCATGGTGAACATCGAGCCGCCGTCTTTCATCAACGGTGCGGCAAGGCGCGCCATGCGGATAAACGAATGACATGAAATGTCCATCGCGCTGGCGAAACCCTGCGCCGAGCAGTTGAGCAGACCGCCTTGCAGATCGTCCTTCGGCGCCCATGCGATCGAATGGACAAGAATGTCGAGCTTGCCCCAGTCGCTCTGAATGCGCGAAAACACCTTGTCGAAATCGTCCGGGTTCGACGCGTTCAGCGGCATGAAAATCGGCGCGCCGAGTTCGCGCGCGAGCGGCTCGACATAGGGCTTCGCCTTGTCGTCCGCATACGTGATGGCCAGTTCCGCACCGAGCTCGCGAAACGCTTTCGCGCAGCCATATGCAATCGAATGCTCGTTGGCGATGCCGGTGACGAGCGCCTTCATGTTGTGCAGAATCGGGCCGTTAGCGGTGTTCGTCATGGTCGGACTCCTCGTGCGCGAATCACAATGTGCCGATGACCGCCTGCGTATGCCGCGCGATCATCAGTTCCTCGTCGGTCGGAATGGTCCAGACCTCGACGTTGCTCGACGGCGTGCTGATGCGCGGGCCGCCCGCGTCGTTCGCTGCGCCGTCCAGTTCGATGCCGAGCCACGCGGCCTGTTGCGCCGCGCGCCGGCGGACCTCGGCCGAGTTTTCGCCGATGCCGGCCGTGAACACCAGTGCATCGAGCCCCTGAAGCGCAGCCGCGAGCGAGCCGATTTCACGTCCGATCCGGTATGCGTACAGGTCGATCGCAAAACGCGCGCGCGGCGCGTCGCTCGCGAGCAGCTTGCGCATATCGCCTGATACGCCGGACACGCCGAGCAAACCCGATTCCTTGTAAATCAGATCTTCAATGGCGTGCGCATCCATTTTCAGTTCTTCGAGCAGATACAGGATCACGCCGGGATCCAGACTGCCGCAACGCGTGCCCATCGGCAAGCCGTCGACGGCGGTAAAGCCCATCGTGCTCGCGACGCTGCGCCCGGCCTGCATCGCGCACATGCTGGCGCCGTTGCCCAGATGCGCGACGATCGTGCGTCCCGCCGCGGCGCGCGCGGAGAAATCGGGCAAGGCCTGCGCGATGTACTCGTACGACAGCCCATGAAACCCGTAGCGCCGCACGCCGCGCGAGGTGATCGATTCGGGCAGCGCGAACGCCTGCGCGAGCTCGGCCTGAGAGCGGTGAAACGCGGTATCGAAGCATGCGACCTGCGGCAGATGCGGGTGCATCGCCGCGACGATGCGGATCGGCTTCAGGTTATGCGGCTGATGCAGCGGCGCAAGCGGCGTCAGCTTGTCGAGTTCGTCGAGCACCTGCGGTGTCGCGAGCACCGATTTCGCGAACTTCTCGCCGCCATGCACCACACGATGACCGACCGCAATCAGGCGGCTATCGCCGCGGTGACTGGTGAGAAAGTCCGAGATGGTTTGAATGCCGTCTTCGTGCGACAGTTTTGCGCCGTCGCCCCAGTGCTTTTCGCCGACCTGCGCGCCGTGCTGGTCATAAGCGATAAAATGCGGTGCGCTGAACAGCGCCTCCACCTGGCCATGCAGGCCGAGGCCGAGCTCGCCGTCGGCCACGTCGCCTTCCACGTAATAAGCGCGGAACTTGATGCTGGATGAACCTGCGTTCAGCACGAGAATCACATCGGTCATTGCATTACCCCACCACTTTTGTCGTTTGCGCACGCGCCCGCGCGACCAGCACCGCGACCGCGCAGGACGCGAGCCGCGTCATCACCGAATCGGCGCGGCTCGTCAGGATGATCGGCACACGCGCGCCGAGCACGACACCCGCCGCATCCGCCCCCGCCAGAAACGACAGGCTCTTCGCCAGCATATTGCCTGCTTCGAGATCCGGCACCATCAGCACGTTCGCACGTCCCGCCACCGGCGAGTCGATCTTCTTGATGCGCGCGGCCTCGAGGTCGATTGCGTTGTCGAGCGCAAGCGGCCCATCGACGAGCGCACCGGTAATCTGATGCCGATCGACCATCTTGCACAACGCGGCCGCTTCGATCGTCGACGGCACTTTCGGATTGACCGTCTCCATCGCCGACAGGATCGCGACGCGCACCTGTTCGAACTTCAGCGCGTGGCCGAGATCGATGGCGTTCTGCAAAATATCGATTTTCTCGTCGAGCGATGGCGCGATATTGACCGCCGCATCGGTAATGATCAACGCATCCGGATGGCCCGGCACGTCCATCACGAAGCAATGGCTCACGCGCCGCGCGGTGCGCAGCCCATGCTCGCGGCTGACGACCGCGCTCATCAGTTCATCGGTATGCAGGCTGCCTTTCATCAGCGCCTGCGCGTTGCCTTCGCGCACCAGTTGCACGGCCGCAGCCGCCGCCGCGTGACTGAACGGCGCGTCGACGATCGGATACGGCGCAATATCGATGCCCGACTGCGCGGCAAGCGCGACGATCCGCTCGCCGGGTCCGACGAGAATCGGCGCGATCAGGCCCATTTGCGCCGCCTCGACCGCACCCCGCAGCGAGCTCTCGTCGCATGGATGCGCGACGGCGGTCGGCGTCGGCGGCGCGGTCTTGCAATAGTCGATCAGCCGTTGATACTTCTCGTGGTGACGTTCCATGGAGGTCCCTCGCAGACAGCCGGCGCAGTGCGCGCCGGCATGGTGCATCGTTCAATGAGCGTTCAATGAGCGTTCAATGTACGGCAGAGGATGCGGGACGCGCACTACGGGCGGCTTTCAGCGGCAGCAACGCGCGAATGCGCCCGACCATCTCGAGTTGCGCTGCCGTCAGCGCCATGCCCTGCACGCGCTCGTCCTGAGCGAGTTTATCGACCAGCGTGAGGAAACGCTTGCGCTCGCCGGCATCCTCGAGCAGCGTGGGCAGCGATGCCAGCGCGCGTTCCGGCTCGTAGCGGACGATGATCTCCTGCTCGCCGCGTATGCGCCGCCACGCATCGTGTTCGAGTGCGGGCAGGTACTCCGCATACTCATCGGCGAGTTCGCGGCGAATCGCGAGCCGCGTGAGCGGCAGCGGTTCGCCGTGCCGTGCGAGCAGACACGCGGCCCGTGCAATCGCTTCCGTATAGCCGCCTTGCGCGATCGACGCCAGCGCCTCCTTTACGAACGGCAAGTCTTTCGGATCCGCAACAGGCGCCGCAAGCGGTCCGTCGAGCTCGACCTTATCCGGCGAACGCGCGGCGAACATGTTGCCGTAGAGGCCGAAGAACAGGCTCTCGGTCGCCGCATCGCGCATCGCCCGGTAGAAGTCGAGCGACGCGCTGACCACTTCGGCGCCGCGCCGCTCGGCCTGGCGAAGCGGGTTCGGACCATCGGCATCGCTCCTGATGCGGTTCGCCTTCACCGCGTTCGCGGCCGGGCCGAGCCATGCAAGCCATGGGTTCAGATCGGAGAACATCCAGCGTTGCGCGCGCAACGGATGGAATTGACGCAGCAGGCCCGCGCTGGTTTCGTTCGACAACGCCTGCACGAACGGCTGCGTGAACAGTTCGTACGCACGCTGATTGAACTCCGACACCTGTTCGACCGCGTTGAACGGCAACTCGTCGACACGCTTGAACCGGTTGAACTTCGCCGCGATATCTTCGAGCCGGTGCTCGTGAAAATTCACATCGTATTCGGGCTTGCCGTCCGCCCCTTTGCGCTCCGCGATTTCCATACCGTACAGCCCCGGCGGAAAGGCTTCGATCGCTTCGAGTACCGAAACGATTTGCGAATGTTCCTTCTTCGCGACCTTGCCCGATACGAAAATGCCCAGATGGCCGATGCTCTGATGCGTGAGGCCGATGATCACCTGACCGCGCGCCTTGATCTCATCAGTGCTGCCGTAGATATCCGCAACCCAGTTGAACGCCTGCTGCGGCGGCGTGATGTTGTCGCCGAGCGACGCGAACAGGACGATCGGCGACTTGATGTCGCGCAGGTCGAATGCCGCGCCGCCGGTGCCGCGCACTTCACCCGCCCATAGCTTGTTGCCGACGAACAGATTGCGCGTGATCCATTCGATCTCGTCGCGGTTCATCAGGTAGTAGCCACCCCACCAGCGCTCGAAGTCGAGAAAACGCGGCGGTTCCGTATCGGCATGGTCGAACACGTGGTAGTACTTGTCCCACAGGCTGTTCGCGGGGTTCAGATTTTCAAAGTTCTGCACGAGATGCGCGCCGTCGAACTTGCCGTTGCCGAGGTCGGCGGTAAGCGACGCAAGCCATGTGCCGCCCAGCATGCCGCCCGCGTAGCGCATCGGATTGTCGCCCTCGCCTTCGCTCCATGCGCCGCTCCAGTACGACATCGGCGCGCCGTTGATCACGACCGGGCCGGTATCGTCCGGATCGGACGTCGCGATCATCATCGCGGCCCAGCCGCCCTGGCAGTTGCCGACGATCGCCGGCTTCGGGCTATCCGGATGCAGTTCGCGCACCGTTTTGACAAAGCGCTGCTCGGCCGCGCACACGTCGAGCATCGTCTGGCCGGGTTCGGGGTCGCGGAAAAACACCACGAAGTAGACCGGGCTGCCCGCGCGCAACGCGACGCCGACCTGCGAATCGTCCTTGAAACCGCCGATACCGGGGCCGTGCCCCGCACGCGGATCGATGATCACATACGGCCGCTTGCGCGCGTCGATCGTCACGCCTTCCGGCGCGCGGATGCGCAACAGCGCATAGTTCACGGGCCGCTCGAACGTGCGGCCGTCGAGCACGGTTTCATAGTCGAAATGCAGCACGGGCTTCAGACCTTGCGCGGTCTGATCGACGAACTGGTTGCCGCGCTGACGCAGCGTGTCCCAGAAGAGCACGCTTCGTTGCGCGAAGTCGATCGCATAGCGGTATGCGCTGAACGGGTCGAATGCCGCGTTGAGCGCGCCTGAAAATGGCGCGGTGAACGGAGCGGCCCATGCGGCGGGCGTGGTGAACGCCGCGCCAGGCGGCGCAGCCGTTGCGTCGCTCGATGCGCCCGGCGCGGCGCCGTCGCCGGTCTTCGTGTCGAGCGCGTCATGCAAGCGTTCGGTGAAGTTGTGCTGCGCGACCTGCGCACGCTTCTGGAAGATTCTTGCGACCTTTGCGCCGATCTGTTGACTGTGCGCGAATGGAGTACCTGCGTTCATAACGTGGGACCTCGTGGTCGAAGACCGCATAGCCGTGGACAGACGGCAATCCGGGCGCCGCGCATTCGGGCGCCAGCATCCGGCTCGTGGCCGATGCCTCGTTCGGGAAACACGTTTAACCGCGTATGTGAACGTATAAGACGCGGGTGTCGTCGCGATGTCAATCAGGAAACAATTGGGCAACGCGCGAGGGAGATGCGCCCAACGCATGGGCGCAACGCTGAATCAGCGCTTGTGCATTGTGGCGTGCGGCGTTCGGTCCGGTCAATTGGACCAAGGTCCCATGACGCGTGACAAAAGAGCGCAACCGCGCGTGCGCGGTGCTTGCGTGGTGTTTGCGTGGTGTTTGCGCGGCGCCGATTGCATGCGGTATTTAAAAAGGCATCCGCAAAGACCCGAAGACGCAAAAAACAGCGATGCCAAACATTGACATTCTCGCCATGACATCAGTCGAACTAAACGTATAAGCTTCATCATGGAATATTCGATCGGCGTTGCCTATACTGACTTTCGTTTAGTAAGCCATCTATGAAATCGCGCGTCGCCGGCGCACCACGCCGCATATCGTGCGATTTACCGCGCAGTTACTGTGTTTCGTGTTTGCTTGCAGCCGGACCGCACTTTGCGCCCCCATGTCCGGGCTTTATGCATCACGCGTTTGCATGCGCACGTCGCGCGATTCCGCGAGTGCGTGCGGCGGTCATTGCCGCGCTTTGCCGCCACTGCAGCCTCGATGACGGAACACATCGTTGCCCGGTCACCTGTCCAGCACGAGGTGTGTTCGCCGCGTCACCCGAGTCCCCGTTACGGTTCTGTTCCGGTTGCACGTCTCTATAACGAACGATGATGAGGAGCGAGCATGGACTGGCTAGTACAAACACTTCGGCAATATCCGGAAATCGCGGTTTTCCTGTCGCTCGGCATCGGTTATTGGGTCGGCGGCAAAAGCTATAAAGGGTTCAGTCTCGGCGCGGTCACCGCGACCCTGCTTGCCGCCATCGCGATCGGCCAGTTGGGCATCACGATTTCGGCAAACGTGAAAGCGGTGTTCTTCCTGATGTTTCTGTTCGCGGTCGGCTACGGCGTCGGGCCGCAGTTCGTGCGCGGCATCGCAAAGGACGGCATTCCGCAAGCCATCTTCTCCGTCGTGCAATGCCTGCTGTGTCTGGCTGCGCCGGTGATCGCGGCGAAACTCGCCGGCTACTCGATCGGGTCCGCCGCGGGCCTGTTTGCGGGATCGCAAACCATTTCCGCGTCGATGGGCCTCGCGACCGATGCGATCAACCGTCTCGGCTTACCGGCAGACGACACCAAGGCCCTGCTCAATGCGATGCCAACCGCATATGCGGTGACCTACATCTTCGGCACCGTCGGCTCGGCACTGATTCTCGCGGCGCTCGGGCCGAAGCTGCTCGGCATCGACCTCGTGGCCGCCTGCAAGGAATACGAAGCGAGCCTCGGCGGCGCGAAGGAAATGGGCGGCGCGGGCCAGGCGTGGCACCAGTACGAGTTGCGCGCGTACCGCGTTCAGCAGGGCGGCCGCGCGGTCGGCCTGACGGTGAGCCAGGCCGAAGCGCTGGTGCCGGACGGCAGCCGTCTCTACATCGAGCGCATCCGGCGCGGCGGCACGATCGAGGAGGCGCGCATCGACACGGTATTGCAGCCGGACGACATCGTCGCGATTGTCGGCGCACGGGAGCTGCTGGTCGAGCTGCTCGGGCCGCTCGGCACTGAAGTCGACGATCCGGAACTGCTCGCGGTGCCGGCCGAAGGCGTCGACGTCTACGTGACGAACAAGGACGTCGAGGGCAAAACTCTGGCCGATCTCGGCAAACGGCCGAACGCGCGCGGCGTGTATATCCGGCGCATCAAGCGCGGCCCGACTGAAACGCTGATTCCGGTCTTGCCGAACACGCAACTGCATCGCGGCGATACCGTGATGATCGTCGGCCGCACGCAGGACACGACGGCCGCGGCGAAGGTGATCGGTGTGATCGATCGCCCGTCCGCCTCCGCGGATGTCGCGTTTATCGGCATCGCGATCACGATCGGCGCGCTGATCGGCGCGATCGTGATCAAGGTCGGCGCGGTGCCGATCACGCTGTCCACCGCGGGCGGCGCGCTGATCTCCGGCATCGTGTTCGGCTGGCTGCGTGCGATCCATCCGACCTTCGGCCGCATTCCGGATTCGACACTCTGGTTCATGAACTCGGTCGGCCTGAATGTGTTTATCGCGGTGGTCGGCATCACCGCGGGGCCCGGCTTTGTCGCGGGGCTGCAGCAACTCGGCATCAGCCTGTTCCTGTGGGGCATCGTCGCGACCGCGGTGCCGCTGATTCTCGGCATGTTTATCGCGAAGTATGTGTTCCGTTTCCATCCGGCCATCCTGCTCGGCGTCTGCGCGGGCGCGCGCACCACGACCGCTGCGCTCGGCATGATCTGCGACGCGGCGAAAAGCCAGGTGCCGGGCCTCGGCTACACGGTCACCTATGCGGTCGGCAATACGCTGCTGACCATCTGGGGGATGATCGTCGTGATGCTGCTGAGCTAGCACGCGCCCTCCCTCACGTTGTCCTCTTGTCCGCCGCGCGCACGACGTCGCGCGGCGGGTTCCTGCTGGTCCTTGAATGGGAAAGAGCGACATATGCAGACCCCAGTCGAAAAACTCACGCCGTACGACGAGTTCAATTTCGAAGTGCCCGAGCACGAGTTTCCGAAAAGCGGCGTGTCGGCTCGCGCCGCCGCGGCGATCGTGATCAGCGACGAATGGACCGATACCAACCCGATGCTGAACATGTCGTCGTTCGTCACGACCTTCGCGGAACCGGAAGCCGCCGAAACCGCGCGCCGCAATATCTTCAAGAACTACATCGACCACGATATGTATCCGCAGCTCTTCGCGATGGAAACGCGCATGGTGCGCTGGCTGCATCAGCTGTGGCACGGCCCGAAGGGCGTCGAGGTGTATGGCACCGCGACCGTCGGTTCATCGGAAGCGTGCATGCTCGCGGGCCTCGCGCATAAGTGGAACTGGCGGCAAAAGCGCGAGCGCGAAGGCAAGGACGGCAGCCGCCCGAACCTCGTGACCGGCGGCAACGTGCAGATTGTCTGGAAGAAATTCATGCGCTATTTCGACGTCGAGCCGCGCATCGTGCCGTTGAAACCCGGCAACTACCGGCTCACCGCCGAGCACCTCGAACGGTATGTCGACGAAAACACGATCGCGGTGGTGGCGATCGCCGGGCAGACCTTCACCGGCGAAGACGACGACATTCAGGAAATTCACGACTGGCTCGACGCCTACGAAAAACGCACCGGCATCTCGATTCCGATGCATATCGACGGGGCGTCCGGCGGCTTTGTGAACCCGTTCCTGTATCCGGACTACAAATGGGATTTCCGGCTGCCGCGCGTGCAGTCGATCAACGCGTCGGGCCACAAATACGGGCTCACGCCGCCGGGGCTCGGCTGGGTGGTGTTCCGCGAACGCAAGATATTCAACGAGGACCTCGTGTTCTACGTCAACTACCTGGGCGGCGAAATGCCGACCGCGACGCTGAACTTCAGCCGCAATGGTTTTCAGATCGCGGTGCAGTATTACCAGTTCCTGCGGCTCGGCTTCGACGGCTACAAGCGCGTGATGCAGCACACGCTGAACAACGCGATCACGTTGCGCAAGAAACTGGTCGACAGCGGCTACTTCACGATCATGAACGAGACGCAGCGCATTCCGGTGGTGGCGGTCACGCTCGACAGCAAGATCAAGAATTTCAACGAATTCGACGTGTCGAACAAGGTGCGTGAAAAAGGCTGGGTGCTGTCCGCTTACTCGATGCCGCCCGCTGCCGAAAAGGTGATGAGCCTGCGCGTGGTCGTGCGGCCGCATATCAATCACAACGTCGCGTGTCTGCTCGGGAACGATATCGTCAGCGCGTGCCAATACCTCGAAAAGCACGGCGGCAGCGCGAAGCCGCCCGAGCTGCATGCGCATGCGGACGAAAAGACGTCGCCGGCCAAATGCTGACGCATGTACGCTGGCTGACCAAAGGCCGGTGGGCCACAAGAAAGCAGGCAGGCAAGCGCCGCGCATTGGACCAAAGTCCAGTTGCGGCGCCGCCGACGCCCGACCATACTCGATAGGGAACCGCATCATCGCATCGGTACGACCGTTCGAGGGGACCCCGCCATGGCTCAGATGAAAAAAGCCGCCGAAAAAGCGCCCGGAAAGACTTCCGCAAAGTCCGCTAAGGACACCGCCAGCAACGCCGCAAAAGAGGCCAGCCAAGCAGGCGTCGCCGACGGCGCCAGCCTGCCCGGCAAGCTGTCGAACAAGGAATATGAAAAGGAACTCGCGCGTCTGCATGTGGAACTCGTCAAGCTGCAGGAATGGGCGGTGCAGACCGGCGCGAAAATCTGCGTGGTGTTCGAGGGGCGCGACGGCGCCGGCAAAGGCGGCACGATCAAGGCGCTCACCGAACGCGTGAGTCCGCGCGTGTTCCGCGTGGTCGCGCTGCCTGCGCCGACCGAGCGCGAGAAATCGCAGATGTACGTGCAGCGCTATCTGCCGCATCTGCCCGCCGCCGGCGAAATCGTGATATTCGACCGTAGCTGGTACAACCGCGCGGGCGTCGAGCGTGTGATGGGCTTTTGCACCGAAGAGCAGGCGCGGCATTTCCTGAAAGGCGTGCCGCTCATCGAACGCGCGATTCTCGCGTCCGGCGTGATTCTGCTCAAGTACTGGCTTGAAGTCAGCGAAGAGGAGCAGACGCGCCGGCTCGAAGCGCGCATCACTGACGCGCGCAAGATCTGGAAACTCTCGCCGATGGATCTTCGCTCGTATGAACGCTGGTACGACTATTCTCGTGCGCGCGATGAGATGTTCGTCGAAACGGACACCGGCGTCGCGCCGTGGCACGTCGTGCGTTCCGACGACAAGAAGCGCGCAAGGCTGAACCTGATCAGCCATCTGCTGTCGAGCATTCCGTACCGGGCGATGCCGCGTGCGAAAATCACGCTGCCGAAACGGCAGAAGCGCGGCGACTATCGCGAACCGGACTACCCGTTCAAGTACGTACCCGAAAGGTTCTGAAAGACGCGCCGCGCGCTGCGTGTACCGGCACTGGTGCTGCGCGCCGCCGGCGCGCAGCGGCTCTTTCGCGCTGTCTTTTTTTGTGCCCGCCGGCGCCTTCGCGCCCGATCGGGCCTTCCACTATGCCGCCGCCCGACCCGCAAACCGCCCCGCTTCGGCAACTCCACAGACGCAGCTGGATACCGCTGCCAGAATGGCTGCTGCACTATCAACGGCAATGGATCAGGCACGACCTGACTGCCGGTCTGACCGCCGCGGCGGTCGTGATTCCGAACGCGCTCGCGTACGCGACGCTCGCCGGGCTGCCGATCGAAGCCGGCCTGTACACCGCGTTTATCCCGATGCTGGTCTACGCGATGTTCGGCACCTCGCGGGTGCTGAGCGTCAGCACGACCACCACGCTCGCGATTCTGACCACATCGGCGCTCGCTGAAGTGTCGCAAGGCGCCGGCGGAGTGACGCTGCTCGCCGCCGCGGCGACGCTGGGCGTGCTGGTCGGCGCGATGCTGCTCGTGGCGTCGCTGCTGCGCCTCGGCTTCGTCGCGAACTTTATCTCGGAGCCGGTGCTGGTCGGTTTCAAGGCCGGCATCGCGGTCGTGATCTTTGTCGATCAGGTGCCGAAGCTGCTCGGCATTCATGTCGCGAAGGGCGAGTTTTTCTACAACGTCGCGCATATCGTCGAGGGCCTGCCGAGGACGTCGACACCGACGGTGATCGTCGCGGCGCTCGCGCTGATCGCGCTGATCGTGTTGCGCCGCTTCGTGCCGCGCGTGCCGGCCCCGCTGCTCGTGGTGGGCTGCGCGATCGTCGCGTCCAGGCTGCTCGACCTGCATGCGCACGGCGTCGAGACGGTCGGCGCGGTGCCTGCGGGACTGCCCGCCCCGACGCTGCCGGTCTTCGCGCTGGCCCACGCGCTGTGGCCGATCGCGCTCGGCATGGCGCTGATGAGCTTCACCGAAACCACCGCCGCGGGCCGCGCGTTCGCGCGGCATGGCGAGCCGACGCCGGTGGCGAACCGCGAGCTGCTGGCCACAGGCCTTGCCAATCTCGCCGGCGCGCTGTTCGGCGCGATGCCGGGCGGCGGCGGCACCACACAGACGGCGGTGAACCGGCGCGCCGGCGCCGCCAGCCAGGCGTCGTCGCTCGTCACGGCGGCCGTCGCGCTCGCGGCGATGCTGCTGCTGTCGCCGCTGATCGGCCTGATTCCGCATGCGGTGCTGGCGGCGGTTGTGATCGTGTATTCGATCGGCCTTTTCGATCCGATCGAATTTCGCGCGATTGCCCGCGTGCGGCGCATGGAGTTCGTGTGGGCCCTCGTGGCGCTGGCCGGCGTGGTCGTGGTCGGCACGTTGCAAGGCATTCTGGTGGCGATCATCGTGTCGCTCGCGGCGCTCGCGCATCAGATTTCCGACCCGCCGGTGTATGTGCTCGCGCGCAAGCGCAACACCGACGTGTTCCGCCCGCTGTCCGCCGCGCATCCGAACGACGAGACATGGCCGGGCCTGTTGCTGCTGCTGCCCGAAGGACGCATCTTCTTCGCGAATGTGCAGCATGTCGGCCTGAAGATGCTGAAGCTGATCACGGCCGCCGCGCCGCAAACGGTGGTGGTCGATCTGAGCGGCGTGTTCGATATCGAATACACGGCGCTCAAGATGTTCGCCGATGCCGAGCAGCGCTTGCGCGCGCGCGGCATTACGCTGTGGCTCGCCGCGATGAATCCCGACGTGTTCGCCATGGTGCAGCGCTCGCCGCTTGGCGAAGCGCTCGGCCGCGAGCGGATGTTCCACAATCTCGAACAGGCGGTCGAACGGTATTGCACGACGGTGGCCGGCCAGACGCGCGACCCACGCTGAACGCGGCGTCGACGCCTGTGCCTGTGCTTGCGGCTACGACGCAAGCCCGGCGAGACGGTAACCGACCTGCAGTTCGGTCATCAGATGCCGCGGCTGCGTCGGGTCGTCTTCGAGCTTCTGCCGCAGCGTCACCATATACACGCGCAGATACTGCGGACGGTCCGCATAGCCCGGGCCCCAGACGTCCAGCAGCAACTGCCGGTACGTGATCACCTTGCCGTAGCCGCGAATCAGCGCGGCGAGCAGCCGGAATTCGGTCGGCGTCAGATGCACCGGCGCGCCGTGGCGCGTCACTTCGTAGGTCGCCAGATCGACGCGCACGTCCCCGAAATGCACGGTCGACGCGGTTGGGCCGTCGCTTGCCACGAGGCTTGCGCGGCGCAGCTGCGCGCGCACGCGCGCGATCAGTTCGGGCACGCCGAACGGTTTGGTCAGGTAGTCGTCGGCGCCGATATTCAGCGCTTCCACCTTTTCGGTTTCGCGATCGCGCGCCGACAGCACCAGCACCGGCGCACGCGACCAGCTGCGCACGTCGCGGATCAGCACCTTGCCGTCCTCGTCGGGCAGGCCGAGGTCGACGATCAGCAGTTCCGGCTGCCGGCTCGCGCTTTCGACCCGCGCCTGCGCCGCCGTGCTGGCTTCGAACACGGTCATCCCGTCGCGCTCGAGCGCCATGCGGATAAAGCGCCGGATATCGGACTCGTCTTCGACAAGCAGAATGCGCGGTTTTTTCATGCGGGTCTCTCTTCTTCGATGACAGGCGGGACGCCCAGCGGCAGACGGATCTCGAAACGCGTGCCCTGCGGCGCGCGCCGCTCCGCGTCGATCGCGCCTTCGTGCGCATCGACGATCGTGCGGCACAGCGCGAGCCCAAGGCCGACACCGGAGATCGTCGATTCCCGTACGCCACGTGTGAATGCTTCAAAGAAATGCTCCGGGTCGACATTCGGCAGACCCGGGCCGTCGTCTTCGATAAACAGATGCATCGTGTCTCCGACTGCGCGCGCGCGGATCTGGATCGTCGAACCATCCGGCGTATATTTGACAGCGTTGTCGATCAGATTGACCAGCACGCGCTCGAATGCGATCGCATCGATTTCGATCAGCGGCAAATCGGGCGGCAGCTCTGTGCGCACGCGATGCGCGGCAAGCGTGGTGCCGAGGCGCGCCAGCGCGCTGCCGGTAATCTCGCCGAGCGCGTGCCATTCCTTGTTCAGGCGCACGCCTTCGCTCTGCATGCGCGCCAGATCCAGCAGGTTCGTGACGAGCCGGTGCAGCTCTTCGGTTTGCAGGCGGATCGAGCGCGACGCGGCGACGCGCTCGTGCTCCGGCAGATCGCTGACCTGCTCGAGGGTTTCCGCGAGGCCGCGAATCGCGGTGAGCGGCGTTTTCAGGTCATGCGACACGGCCGCCAGCAGCGCGTTGCGCAGCCGCTCGCCTTCCATCCGCACCTGTGTGTCTTGCGCGATCTCGATGAAGTGCGTGCGCTCGAGCGCGAGCGCAATCAGCAGACAGCATGCGTCGAGCAGGCGCCGGTCGTCCGCGTCGTGCGACAGTTCGCCTTCCTCTGCGCAGATCGCGAGCACGCCGCGCGTGGAGATCGGCCCTTTCAACGGCAGATACAGCGCGCGCGCACCGCTTAAGGTCGGCGTGCCGGCGCCTGCCGCTTCCGCATGGTCGTAGGTCCATTGCGCGACAGACGTATCGACGAATTCTTCGCCGGCCGGTTGCAGCAATTCCGTTTGCGGCGTGCTGGACGCGGTTGTCAAATCAGGCAACACCAGTGCGACGCGCGCATTGAAGAGCGGCGCAATGGTTTGCCGGCACACCGCGGCGATCTGCGCGGGACGGATGGCGCTCGAGAGGTCCCGCGCGACGCGCGCGACCGCGGTTGCGCGGCGCTCGCCGGCGGTCGCCACTTTCGCCTTGTAGCGCAGCCGCGCCGCGAGCTGACTCGTGACCAGCGCGACCGTCAGCATCAGCACGAACGTCACCAGATATTGCGTGTCGGACACCGCAAACGAAAAGCGCGGCTCGACAAAAAAGAAATCGAAGCTGCCCACACTGATCAGCGCGGCCCACGCGCCCGCGAGCCGCCCGAGCCGCAGCGACAGCAGCACGACGTTCAGCATAAACAGCATCACGACGTTAGGCGTCGCGAAGAAGTGCAGCAGCACGCTCGCCACCAGCGTGGTCAGCGCGCATGCGATCACCGCGAGTATCAGACCGTTCAACGGCGTGTCGGCGGCGCGTTGCGTCAGTGCCTTCGCGGCCGGCGCCTGTGCATCGTCCGCCGTGCCGACGACCACCAGCCCGACGCGCGGATTCGCGCGTACGATCCGTTCGGCAACGTTCGCTCCCGAAAGCGCGGCGCACAGGGCTCGCCAGCGCGAACGCGGCGGATCGCTGCCGAGCACGAGCCGCGTCGCGCCGCGCTCGTGCGCGTAGCCGGCCAGCGTGCTGGCGATGTCCTCGCCCGGCAGGTTCGCAAACTCGGCGCCGAGGCTGTCGGCGAGATTCGCGAGCGTGAGCAGCGTTTCGCGCCCGTGCGGGTCGCGGCCGTCGGCCGGCTGATCGACATGCACGACTATCCATTCGGCGCGCAGATGTTGCGCAAGCCGCGCGCCTTCGTGGATCAGCCGCTCGTGCGACGGCTCGGCGCGAATCGCCACCATGATCCGTTCGCGCGCCGCACTCACGGTGCGCAGACGCCCTTTCAGACGCTGCCCATGCACGTCCGCATTCGCACGATCGGCGACGCAGCGCAGCGCCAGTTCGCGCAACGCGAGCAGATTGGCGCGCACGCGGTAGCTGCGCGCGCCTTCGGTCGCCGCTGTGAGCCGCGCGCTGCCCGACATCAGGCGTGCCAGCAGATCGTCGGGCGCCAGATCGATCAGCACGACATCGGCTGCATCGAAAAAGAAACGGTCGGGTACGGTCTCGCGCACGCGCAGGCCGATCAGATTGCTGACCGTATCGCCGAGACTCTCCAGTTGCGCGACGTCGAGCGTCGCGTACACGTCGATGCCCGCTGCGAGCAGTTCGTCGACGTCCTGCCAGCGTTTCGCATGGCGTCCGCCAGGCACGTTCGCACGCGCGAGTTCGTCGATTGCGACCAGTTGCGGATGCGCAGCCAACGCGCCGTCGACGTCGAATTCGCGCAACATGCGTTCATGATGATGAACGTGCTTCGGCGGCCGCGCCGGCAGGTTGTCGACGAGCCGCCGCAGCGCTTCGCTGCCGTGCGTATCGATCTCGCCGAGCGCGACATCGATGCCGTCGTCGCGCTGCCGGCGCACCGCCTGCAGCATCGCCCACGTCTTGCCGACGCCGGGACAGGCGCCGAAGAAAATTTTCAACCTGCCCCGTTCGACGCCAGACGCTTGAGCTTGAGATTCCTGTCCTTGAACGCGGGGTTCGGACGCGCTTTGCATTCCCTTCACAACGATCCATAAAGATGCTGTAAAGACTTTCGCCAGAACCGTATAAAAGACGTATCGAAAGCTCTACAAAAATAGCGTGATAAGCATGTCGATCATGCTTGATGCCGATGAATGGCGCGATCACACCGCCCACTCCGTAGATTAACAAGTTACGCGACAACAGGCGTTGCGCGGTTCCGCGCGATAACGCGCGCCTTTAAGCGCGAGCGGGATCACGCCGGGTTGAGACGGCTTAAAACGGTTTATGAAGTCGTGCAGCGCGTCCGGTTTGAACCCCGCAGCGCGCGTTGGCATCAACGGATAAAGACCTCGCGATGCGTGCGCCACGCGAGCACATCCTGCACGCGGCGCGCCTGCGCGGCGACCATCGGAAAGCGCGCGAGTTCGTCGAGCTTCACCCACTGCGCGTCGGTCGATTCGTCGTCGTGCGAAAGGTGTTCGCCCGATGGGGATGCGGACGCCGCGAGCAGAATCGAAAACTCGCGGCGTACTTCGCCGTCCGAGTACGCGATGATCGTCGCCGGGTCCGTGTAGCTGCCGATCATTCCGGTAATCGCGATATCGATGCCGGCTTCTTCGCGCACCTCGCGGCGCGCGCAGCCTTCGAGCGAATCGGTCAGTTCCATCGTGCCGCCGGGCATCGCCCAGTAACCGCTATCGCGGCGCTTGACGAGCAGGAGCCGGCCCGAAACGTCGAACACGGCGACCGCAACCGCGGGCTTTAGCGCATTCGCGACGGGTAGCGCGGGCGCTTCGTGATCCGTGCGCCCTGCCCGCGCGTTCAGATCGATACGCGTGACACGCAAGGTTTCGCGTGCCCATGCGTCGACGGCTTGCGTCATCGGCAAGGTTTGCTTGTCGTTGCCGGCTGGATATTTGACAAAGAGAATGCGCGTGTCGCGCTTGATGCGCTGCACGTATGCGGTGCCCGGATAGATCACGTAGAAATCGCCGGTGCGAAAGCGGTGTATGTCGCCGGTATCGATGTCCTGGTATTCGGTCATGCCGCGCAGCACGTACTGATACTCCTTCGCGCGTGCGTGGCGATGCGCGGGTTCGAACCCGGCGTGTACGTAGTCGGAAATGCCGACTTCGATGTCCTCGTCGTGAACATGCGACAGCGGCTGCGGCGCTTGCAGCGCGCCGGCCAGATACTGACGCGTGTGACCGGCAAGCGCTGCTTCGATCGCGGCGGCATCCAGCGATTTGAACGGCATGTCGTTTCCCGCTACGGTAGTTCGAACTGTCGTCATGGTACGACAGGCCGGACGCGATACGTGTTGTCGCGGCAAGCCGGCAGCGGAGCGAACCACCTACTGCGGAGAAATGGATGAACGCGCGATCGGGACGTCCCCGGCAGGCAAAGTAGCTACATGCCAATGCGGACGTGCATGAGCGCGTCTTTAACCGACCCATCGAGGGGCGCTCGGCACGCTCGATAGCAGCCGTTCCGGGAAGCGTCTGCCAAGCCGTCGATCCGATAGCGCTTTGACGTCCCTGCCGGCGGCACTCAAGCGAATTTCGAGCCTGGAGGCAATCCACGCGTCGAATTTATGCGCGGAAGATCGATTTCGAGCCGCGACTCGACGACGAAACAGCGCTGGCAAGTGCCTTGCTACCGTATAACCTTATAACCGCATACGCTGTGGCAGATACGGACTGAACCCATCCTGGCGCGACCGTGGAATCCGGGTTACCAGGTTGGCCGAAAGACCGAAAATCGACGCGCGGGCCCGGTCTGATCGCGCGACGGGTTCTGCTGCAGCCGATACCGAATCGACACGAAGGAAGGGAGACATGGCTGCCTTTATGAGTAACCAGCTCGACTTCATTTTCTTCTTTTACGGTCTGGCGTTCATCCTACTCGGCTTCACGTGTTTCGCCATCGCGAGAAGCTCGATGGGAACGACACGCGCAGCCTGGGGGATGCTGGCCGGGTTTGGCTTCGTGCACGGCCTGGGCGAGTGGCTGGATCTCTCCGCACTGATCGTGGGCGACAGCCCCGCGTTCGCCGAAATGCGAACGGCGGTCATGGCCCTATCGTTCGTCCTGCTGCTGGATTTTGCCCGGTCGCTGGCAATCGGATGGGGTCTGCGTGTGCCGGGCCGATGGATACATGTGCTCCCGGTGACGTGTGTCGTGCTGGTCGGCGTTGCCTACGGCCTGACTCCCGCTCACATTGTCGCGCGGTACGCCATCGGATTGACGGGCGCACTCGCGGCGAGCCTGGTGTTCGCATGGCAGGCCAGCGCCGCTTCCGGCGCAGCAAAGCGATTTGCCGTCTTCGCGTCCGCCGGTTTCCTGCTCTATGCCGTCGCTGCAGGCATCGTGGTGCCTGCAGCGCCATTCTGGCCTGCGAATGTCGTCAACTACCGGTCCTTCTCCAGTGTGACGGGACTTCCTGTTCAACTTGTCCGCGGCTTGCTCGCCTGCTGGCTGTCGTTTTCGATCTGGGGCATCTTCTGCCAGCAGATTGCCGCGGACATCTCTTCGGCGCGTTACACCGCCTACGTCCGCCGGCATCTCACGTGGACGCTCGTTGCGATGGCCGCGATTCTCCTGTGCGGCTGGACCCTGACCGAGTACCTGGGAGGGATCTATCGGCGCAACGTGCAGCAGGAGGCGCGTGCCGACATCGATCTGCTTGCCAGCCGGCTGGCAGGCGAGATGGCGACCGTCGAAGGCATGGTCAAAGCGCTGGCCGGATCGCCTTCCGTACTGCCCTTGCTGAAAGGAGCCGATGTTCGCGACGAAGCCGCCGCGCGCGCCACGCTCGATCTCGACGTTGCATCGTCGGGCGCGAAGCAAGGCTATCTATTGAACGCCGCGGGCGTGGTAGTCGCCGCGTCGAACGGGCGAGCGATGATTGCCGGTGTTCCGGATCGCAGCGCAGCATCGTACTTTCGGACATCGCTAGCCGGCAAAGCGGGCTACCAGTTCGTGTACGACGCCGCGACCGGCGCGCTCGACTACTACGCCAGCTATCCGATCCGCGAGCCTGATGGAACGGTGGTCGGCGTTGCCGTGCTGACCCGGTCGCTGGACACGTTTGAAACGGATCTCCGGCAATTCGATCGGCCGTATTTCTTTGCGGATCCGCAGGGCGTCGTCGTGATGACGAACCGGCCGGCCGCGCGACTGCGTCACCTTTGGCCGGTTGCCGCAGGCGGCCGGTCGCCTCCGTCGCCAATCGTACGCGGCTTCGCAAAGCTCAGCGAGCGGCCGATGCTGGAAAAGGAAGTCGTCGACGGCAGCTGGACCAACGTGGACAACGACCGCAATTACGTGCGCCGCCGCTTTGTGGGGCAGACCCAGTGGTCGCTGGTCATTCTCAAGCCGACGCACGAGATCTTTGTGAGCCGCTTTCTTGGCATTGTCATCACGCTGCTCGTGACGATCATGGCGTTAATTTACATGTTAGGCAGAGGGCGCTGGGTTCAGGATGAGATCGAGACGGGCAACCGTATCAGGCTTCAGCAACAGGCAATCGAGCTGGGTCTGCGGGCGAGCACGGACCCGCTAACGGGCTTGTATAACCGGCTGATGCTGGACAAGACGCTTGCTGACGAGATCGCGCGCTCGGACCGATACCGCACACCGCTCTCGCTGATCCTGTTCGATGTCGACAACTTCAAGCGAATCAACGACAGCTACGGCCACCCCGTGGGCGACAAGGTGCTGGTTCAACTGTCGCGCTTCGTGCCCAATCTGCTGCGCAAGAATGATTTCCTTGCTCGCTGGGGCGGAGAGGAGTTTCTGATGGTGGTACCGGGGACGTCAGGCTCAATGGCGTTTCAAGCCGCGGACAAGCTGCGCGACGCGATCAGCCATGTCGTGTTCGGCGAGGTGGGATCGGTCACGTGCAGTTTCGGCGTGGCCGAATACGAGGCCGGCGAATCGGCGGCGGAGCTTATCGCGCGGGCCGACGGCGCGCTGTATCGCGCGAAGGCGAATGGTCGCAATCAGGTTGTGTTGGCGCCGCAACCGGGTATGAGTCAGGCTGCGCCTGTGTCGGTGGACTCTTTGTAGTGCTGGGGATTGGTATCGGTGGGATTTCCTGGTGGCCAGTTATCGTCGCCATTCATCTTGCCGTCGAACAGCGTCTTGCCTTCATCCTGTCCTTTCGCCTGCCATGCCCTGAAGCGATAGCGATCGTACCTTGCCATTTGGCACGCGCACTATATAGTGAATCTGAAAGTCGGTCAGAACCACAAACGAACATCAGCCGTTTGCAATCCTCGCACTTCCATTCGCGCATCAGCCCCGGGACAACGCAGCACTTCTGTTTCCGCATGAAGGGAGTCCGTCATGCCTGAACCCGCCACACTAACTGCTTCAGTTCAAGCCTCGTCCACCGCGGCAGACTATTATTCCTCCCCGCCTCTTTTGATTCCAATTCCTTGGGACAACCGTTTCTTGCCGGATCGGGATTGGTATTTTCGTCGCGATTGCGCTTTGCACCGGGCGTCGGCACGGTCGACGCAGTATCCATCGATTAGCGCGCAAAGCGGCCCGGTTTCGGAGGCCGAGGATGGCACGCGTGCGATCGCATTGGCGCGTGCCACTATCGAGTACCTGGTCGCACAACATGATCTGGCCTGCCTCATGGGACCCGGCGGTACCGAGGGCGCGACGAACGCGATCAGCCGGCGCATGATGGAAATCGTCGACTGGTACTGCGGGAACGAGCCGCGCCGGATTCATATTCCGTTTCACTGGCCTTGGCCGCCGGGCTGGGGCGGCGACGATGTGATAAAGCTGCGGCCGGAGGAGTTGCTCCTGATGGCGGTGCAGTTCAGACACGCCGCCGCTATGCTAGCGGACTCAACGCTTCGTGAACCACTTGTCGCCTCGGCGACTCGTCTTGTTGAAACGGCGACGAAGGAACAGGTTCGTGAAATGACGTAATCGAACAATAGCGCCTTGTCTGTCCGGCTGTCTCCGTGCGCTCACACGGTTTGCAGAATGAGGGCTAGCGGATACATATCCTCCTCTTCCTGTCACTGATTCACATAGGCTAGAAAGGAATCCGCATGACCACCAATATTCGCCTGATCGTCAATTGCGACGACGCGGTAATATTCTGGACCATTGCAAAGCCTATTACGGATTGCCTGGGTTTTGCGATTGAAAAGGATTCGAGAACACTCGACGGCAAGGTAGTCCGTAGCACACTCGATAACCGGAAGGGATTTGAACGAGACAAGCCGAAGCTTGGTGAGGTTCGCCCGTCGACTGACTGGCCATTCCAGCGATTCTGGTGGGCGGACTTTACGGCGAACCTCGGTGACGAGGTGCGATATCGCGTCACGCCAATGATCCATACGCAAGGCAAGCTACGCCAGCTAGTCAGCGAGCAAAGCGATTGGACCGCATGGAGCAAGCTGTCGGGCGGCACGCAGGACGGATTCTCCTCATACTTCAATCGCGGCCTGGTCATTTCCCAGTTCATGTCGCGCTATCTGGAAGATCTTCGTGTCAAGAACAACCTGAAGACACGCAAGGAAGCGCTAAAGCTGTTCAAGGACAGCCTGACCCAGCACGAGCTGCCCATCCGGAACTTCCTCTCCGGCACATTGCGAACCGAGATGCTGGCGCTGCTCGATAGTGCAAAAAAATCGAAAGGCCATCTTTACGCGGCATTGTACGAACTCGATGACGACGAGTTGATTGCAGGTCTGACGGCGCTCAAGGGAAATGCGCATGTAGTGCTCTCCAATGGATCGATCGAAAAGAAGAAGACCGAAACTTCGAAAGAAGCACGCCGGAGAGATGAAAACAAGCGCGCCCGCAAACTGCTGAAGGACAGCGGAGTAGAGGTGTTTAACCGCTTTTTATCGCCGGGCGCGCTCGGTCACAACAAGTTTCTTACGCTAACTGATAGCAAAGGTAACGCGAAGATTGCCTGGACCGGCAGCGCAAATTGCACCACTACTGGCCTTTGCACGCAGATCAACAACGGTTTGCGTATCGAGAGCCCGGGTGCGGCCGCCGAATATCTGGCGCAGTGGGAGCGGCTCCGGGACGCCGAAAGCGCGTTCCCGAAGGCGCTAGTCGAAGCGAACGATCAGCCTGCCACTTTCAAGTCCGGCAAGCAGTCCTCTTCCGGCGAGATCTGGTTTACGCGCACGCACAACGAGGTCGATCTGGCGGCGCTGAACGATGTGGTCAATTCGGCGAAGGAAGCCGTTATGTTCCTGATGTTTCAACCCGGCGGCACGGCCACGCTCGCCACGATTCGTGCTCTGCAGGCAGCCAGGAAGTCGCTCTACATCAAGGGGGTGGTCAGTACTCCGCCCAGTGATGGGGATAGCACCGACGAGAGCGAGGTTACCGTCGAGACGTTCACCCAGAACAAGAAGGCCAGTGCCACGCTCGACATCGTCCGGCCGGAAGGCATGAACAAGCTTGCCAACTGGGCGGCGACGGTCACCCGCAACGAGTTTCTCACCCGCCAAGGCGGAGTTGTCGGCTACGCGATCGTGCATTCAAAGCTGATCGTCGTCGATCCATTTACCAAACCGGTCGTCGTGACCGGGAGCCACAACTTTTCGGGCTCGGCAAGCAAGAAGAATGACGACAACTTCATCATCGTGCGCGGCAATCAGGAGCTGGCGTTGCACTATGCCACGCACATTCTGTCGGTGTATCACCACTACCGCTGGCTGGCATATGTGAACGATCTGCAGAAGAGGGGTAAGCAACCTGGCGGCTTCCTGCTTGAGACCGGCGACTGGCAGAAGGCGCAACTCAACGGCGACGCGAAGAGGGAGCTCGACTTCTGGGTGCGTTGATGGTCCGCCGGATTGGCCGCCAGCCAAACCGCGCTAACGAATTCGCGAAAAGATTGAAGCCCATGCCAAGCGGCGACTATCTTTGACCACCTCGTTCGCCAGGTTCTTCGAACACGTCACCAGCGCGGCTTGGGTCACGTTGTAGATCGGCTCGCAGCAGCGCGACTGCGCCGCGCAGATCGACGCGCCATGCAGGATCGCCGCCGCATCATCGGCCGCGCGGCCAGCACAAGATCCACGCCTGCCTTGGCCTCAACGATGCCGCCGAATGTCCATTGACCGTCGATAGCTGCAGCTTCAATCAATCGCAAGCTGCGCCACAAACCCTACTGCTGCCGTATCTCTCCCGGCCCTTTCCCGGTCCACCGCTTCAGCGCTCTGCGGAAATTAGCTACATCGCTGAACCCAAGCAGCATCGCGACATCTTCGGTGCTCATCCTCGTCGTTTTCAGATACTCAGTCGCCAACGAGCACCGCACATCGTCCACAATGGCCCCGAACGACGTGCCTTCCGCCTCGAGCCGGCGGCGCAGTGTTCTACTGGTCATCTTCAACGTATCGGCCACCGCTTCCATATTCGGAAACTCACCGGGTTTGCGCATCAACTCCTGATAAACCTCGCCGGACGCGCCCGACGAGGTTTTCGCTTGCCCGATAAGCCGGTCGCAGGTTTCCTGAAGCAATGCCGCCGAGTGCCTGTGAGCCAGTTGCGGCTTGAATTCGAGTATGGCGCTGTCGTACACGAGTTCGCACTGTTGCGCGTCGAACTCGCATGGGCAGCCTAGATACTGGGAATACATCCGCGCATGAGGCGGCGCGCCATAAGAAAAACACGCCCGCAGCGGCGGACAGCTTTTCCCCGCGACATCCTGCAGATGAGTGACGTGCTGCGTGTACTGCTGCTCGAGCAAAAACTGTTGTATGTCATGCGGCAGATCCGACCTGAACGCATCGGGAAAGGTCCAGACGGCGCTATCCGGACACTCCGTCCATTCGATCGTCAGCGTGGGTGTGGCAAGACGATGATATTTCACCCCGAGCCGGAAGTAATCGCGCAGCGACAGGCAAGACATCAACGCATATCCATACATGCCGTAAGCGGCGAGATGCAGCCGGGCACCCGTCTTGAACGGCGTGGCCGGATCCGCTGAAAGACGCACGGCATTACCGCACACCGCAACGTATTGGCGCACCGATGTCAATGCCGATGCATCGTCAATCTGGCTGGGAGCAATGCCGCTTCCGCTAAGACTGTCTTCGGCGGAAATGCCTTGCTCCGCCAGCACCTCGACCAACGCCGCGATTTTGTATGGCGCATAAATGCGCTCGTTCAGAAGCGGAAATCTGGAAGACAATGCGCCTCCTCCGAGTGTCCTGAGCGGACATCCCTCTGTCCGAAATAGACCTTACGGACGGAATCGTATCTCACTATCATCTTGTGCAACAAGAGAGGGATTCCGTGTTGCAGCCGGAACGCCCGCCAACCAGACGGAGACAGCCGGCCCTGCGCCGGCATCGATCAATGAGCAACCTGAATCGCAAGATCATCATCACCTGCGCCATCACAGGTTCGGCGCACGTCCCTTCGATGTCGGAGCATTTGCCGTTCACGCCCGAGGACATCCGCACTCACGCCATCGACGCGGCGCAAGCGGGCGCCGCCATTCTTCATCTGCACGCGCGCAATCCGGCGGACGGCCGGCCCACGCCGGCGCCTGAAGTGTTCAGGCAGTTTGTTCCCGCGATTGCCGAGCGCACCGACGCGGTCATCAATATTTCGACCGGCGGCAGCACGCGCATGACGCTCGACGACAGGCTCGCCTATGCGCGCGTCGCGAAACCCGAAATGTGCTCGCTGAACATGGGTTCGATGAACTTCTCGTTGCACCCGATCGCGGCGCGCATGCCGTCGTGGCGGTTCGATTGGGAGAAGGAATATATCGAGGGAATGGAGGACATGATCTTCCGCAACACATTGCGCGACATCCGGAACATCCTGACCGAATTCAACGATTACGGCACCCGCTTCGAATTCGAATGCTACGACGTCGGGCACCTGTACACGCTCGCCCATTTCGTCGACGCCGGATTGATCAAGCCGCCATTTTTCATTCAGTCGGTGATCGGCATTCTGGGCGGCATCGGCCCCGATCCGGAGAATCTCGTTGTGATGCGCTCGACAGCCGACCGTCTGTTCGGCCGCGATCAGTATCAATTCTCGGTGCTCGGCGCGGGACGGCATCAGATGTCGCTAGTCACCATGGGCGCGATTCTGGGCGGCAACGTACGCGTCGGACTCGAAGATAGCGTCTATCTGGCAAAGGGTGTGAAAGCCCGCAGCAACGCCGAACAGGTGCACAAGATTCGTCGCATTCTCGAAGAACTGTCGTTCGAGATTGCGACGCCCGCCGATGCGCGCGCCATGCTTGGGTTGAAGGGCCGCGACAAGGTTTCGCTGTGAGCCGCACCACCGCTTGCCGCAAGACGCGTTTGTTCTAACCGCCACATCATTTTCAAGCTGCAACCAGCACATCTGCAGCACTCAAGGGCCGGTAAAAAGCAGCAGGCGAACAACAACTGGAGACGATATGAATGCCGCTACCGTTGGCGAAGGCATGGACGCAACCCATCGTCTTGCGACGCATAAGGCGATGCTCAGGCTGTTGCCGTTGATGTGCGCGATCTACTTTCTGTCGTTTATCGACCGCACGAATGTCGCACTGGCCAAGAACGCGCTTGCCGCGGATCTCGGCATCAGTGCCGGCGCATACGGGCTTGGCGCAGGCATATTCTTTATCGGTTACGCGCTGCTCGAAGTGCCCAGCAATCTCATCGCACATCGCGTCGGACCGCGCAGATGGATCGCGCGCATCGCGGTGAGTTGGGGCGTGTTATCGACGGCGATGATGTTCGTGCGGGGCGAGTGGTCGTTCTACGTTCTGCGCGTTCTGCTAGGCATCGCGGAAGCTGGGCTCTTCCCTGCCCTCATGTATATGGTGACGCTCTGGTTTGCGCCGAAAGACCGCGCCGTTGCGGTCGGCTGGATTTACACCGCGCCTTCGCTTGCATTGATGCTCGGCACTCCGCTTGGCGCGGCGCTGATGCAACTGGGCGGTGTCGGCGGTCTGCGCGGTTGGCAATGGATGTTTCTGCTCGAGGGAGTGCCGACCATCGTGGCCGGCGTCGTCCTCTACTTCAAGCTGCCGGACCGGCCCGGTTCGGTCAAATGGCTCACGCCGCTACAGGCGCAATCCCTCGAGACGCATGCGGTTATCGACACGCATGGTCATGTCGAACTGTTCTCGCCAGACTGGTTTGCGGCAATCAGGCGGCCGACCACCGTTCTGATCGCACTGATCTACTTCCTGAATCAGGTGGCATTCGTAGGCCTGTACTTTTTCACGCCGTCAATCGTTTCGCAGATGCACGTGAAGTCGCCGCTGCTGGTCGGACTGCTGTCCAGCAGCGTCGGCTTCGGCTTTCTGGTGGGCGTGCTTGCACTACCGCGCATTCACCGCCGCGTGAGCAACGATTGTGCGTTCCTTGGCGTTCTGACGGCGGGACTCGTGGTCAGCGGGCTCGTATTTATCGAGAGCGCAAGCCAGACCGTTCAGATCGTCCTTCTCGGCGTAACCGGATTCTTCGCGGGTGGCATTCTGCCGTCGTACTGGGCGGTCGCCATGAAAAGGTTGCAGGGTATTCAAGCCGCTGCGGGTCTCGCCTTCATCAATACCATCGGATTGCTCGGCGGCTTTGCCGGGCCGTATCTTTTCGGACTCGCGGAGACCTGGAGCCATCGAAGCGATGCGGGCTTCAAGGTGATCGTGGCGGCCTCGGCAATCGGCTTGTGTCTCGTGCCGCTTCTTGCAAGAGCGATCCGGCTCGCGCAACGGCCTGCAGCCGCGCGCGCCGCTGCGTTCAATTGAAATTTCCACGATCGGCTCGCCAGCATCGAGCGATGCACGAAGAGACATGTGAGTCCGATCAGGCGCAATGGCATTGCGTATCTTCACGCCGCCGGCCGCGGAGTTGCCGATGATTCACCGGTAAGCCGCGGACCCGGATCTTCTTCGGCTAATTTACCGGTTGTGAACGCCTACGAATACTCTTGACCTCTTGCGGCCACGCACTGGTTTCCTGGTTGATCGAGACCATTCCGCCGCATAGACAGCGCACGCCGCTTTTTCGGACTCTTAAAACTCAAATCGCCGAGGCGGGCGCCAATTGAGGAACGCTTGACGCCCAAACCGCCATCGCTTCGAGCACGGGCCGCAAGCGCTCACCGACCGGCGTCAGCGTGTATTCCACCCTGGGTGGCACCTCAGCGTAAACCGCGCGCGTGACGATTCCGAACGCTTCGAAGCGGCGCAGGCGGCTCGTCAGCGTATGCGGGCTTATTCCGGGCAGCGCCTCGCGCAACTGACTGAAGCGAAGTGTTCCATGAAGGAGCTCTCGCACGACGAGCGTCGCCCATGGCCCTTCCAGCAGAACCAGAAAGCGCGCGACTCCACATTCGGGAAGTTTTCCGCTCATTCGCTGCAACCTCCAATAGTGCAGTTGATGTAACTGACGCTCGAAATGTAGCATGCTTGAACGATGTGTAAAACATCGCATCCGCCCAATTTTTCAAGGCTGAAGAATTCATGACTTATGTCATTCACGGCGCGACCGGCGCTCAAGGAAGACCCGTACTGACCGCGCTCAACAGCGATGGCAAGCCTGTCGTGGCATTGGACCGAAACAGCGGAAATGATGCCGCGGCGACGCGCGTTATCGCGGCCGACTACAGTTCCGCCGAGCAGCTTGCCAACGCGTATCGAGGCGCCGCCGGCGTATTCATACACTTGCCTCTAGGCTCAGAGGAAGTTCGCCTGCGCTACGCGCACAATATGGTTGCCGCGTTAGCCGACGCGCGCCCCGATCGTGTCGTTATCTCGACCAGCGGTCAGATTATCGACAGTCCGGATTCTCCGCTGATGCAGGCCGCTGGAACCGCGTTGCCCACGCTGCTGCGCGGCGTCGCGGAACTCGGCCTCTCACATGCGATCGTCGCTCCGCGGATCTACCTCGAAAATCTGCTGCTCCCCCCGGTGATTGACGGGATTCGCTCGCGCGGCGTATTGCGCTACCCGTTGCGCGCGGATCTTCCGGTGTCCTGGGCCTCGCATCTCGATGTCGCGGATGTCGCAGTGAAGCTATTCGAGCGAGTCGACTTCAACGGCGTGGTGGCCGTCGGCCAGTATCCGCCCGTCACCGGCGACGGCCTCGCTCGCGCATTCTCCGAGGGCCTCGGCACAAACGTGGAGTATGAAGCGATCACGCCCGAGGAATTTGGCTCATCGATGATTCCCCTGGTCGGCGCCGACACGGCGGCCAGAATCGTCGCGCTCTATACGGCGATCGCATCGTTATCCACGTTCTCTCTGGCGCCGGAGTACAGCGTTCAACATCTTTTGGAAATGACACCCCGCAGCACGCAGCAATGGCTGAGCGACCTCGGAATATAGGGCACACCGCGTCGCCGCTGATGATTTGCTCGCAGGTGCCGATGGTGTCGGTGTCGACCTTTCACTATCGCATCACGAACTGCCTCCATGGTTGAGCACAGATCGGCACCGGCCTGCGCGACCTTTTACATTGCGTTGGGCAATCTTGCGACGGCGCTCAGGTTCAACATGCATGCATCGGGTGCTTCAGTCTTATCGGTCAGTGACACGTCACTGACGAATTGGCATCCTTCACCCATCTCTGGCAACTGATATGCGAGGCATGATGAAAGCTCCGCAGCGAGGGCGACGTCGAGCGTACATTGCAATGGCATGTGACAACCCGCAACGCAGCTGGACTGCCGATTAGCTGACTACGGAATGAGTCGACATGCAAGCGTGTTCTGGTGGAAACAGGTGGGCGGCAATCGCCGCGCGGCCACAACCAGAGATTGCCAACATGACTGACATCGAAACTCAAGCGCTCGACATCCTGCACAAGCGGTTCGAGGCTGGCTGGGCACCCGTGTTGGCGCGCTTCGGAATCGCGCCCAATTTCGGAGCATCGGTTGAAGCGGTACGCGATGCGCTGCTTCGGCCGCTTGCGGCGTTCGATCGCGCAGATCCGCTTGTCAGCGATCTGGCGGCCGATGCAAATGCAGCACTGTGCCCGAACGACCCGGCGAAAAGCGTGATCTACCACGTATGGGCCGGTTCGCATTCGACTCCCGGTCTCGATCGGCCACCTCTGCGCGAGCTCGATGCAGTCGAAAACTATATCTATCTGCTGGGCCAGCACGAGTCGTTGCCGGATGAGCCGCTCGTACCGATGGTGCTCGCGTACGCATACCGCAAGCGCGCCGCGACCGCGCATCGACTGCACGCGGACATGGTTTACTCCCGGGTAGCCGTCACTCGCGTCGGAACGCGCGACGCCCGCTTCGATTCCGAGCGACAGACATGGGAATCCTGGGGCGGTGACGGTTTTCGCGTCACGCGCGCGCGTCTTGGGTTGTTTCTCTGTCGTCTCGTCGACGGGAACGCCGCCAATGTGTCAATTCTCGATCGCGTGGACGGCGACGGACAACGCAGCTTTGCATTACCGGTACGCAAGCTTTTCGTGGGGGCACGACTTCACAATGCTTCCATGATTCAGTCGATCCGCTTTCGTGGACATTTTCTCGGCGACAAGCTCAAACGTGTGATCGATGTGAGCGGCGCCGCCGTGCCAGGTACGCTCGACACCAGTCGCCCGCCCTTCGTTAACGAAGCGCAACTCGACGTACCCGCCGGTTCGCAAACGAGCGACACCGCGATCGAAATGAATACGTTCGACGGCGCGTGCATCGTCGGCCCACGGCCGCGTGCGCAGCTCGTTTCGGTCGCCACGCAGGACACGCAGATTGCGCGATTCGTTGTGCCGCCGCGCGAAGGGCCGCCGTCGCTGTTGCGCGGGCATGGCATAGACGTCGGCAACCTGAGCATAAACCGCCACTACACTTCGCTGCAGGTACCGTCCAGCAAGACCCGTCTTGCGATTGAAGCGGTATTTGCGGAGTTCGAGCACGTCTTGCCCAGTGTGCTCTATCCGCTGCCGAAGGTTCGGCCGCGGGCCGCGCCGGAGTTCGTCAATATGCGGCATCGTGTCGAGCCCGATGGCCGTATCACCGTGCTGGGCAATACGTTGCCGCCTGGCGAATATGAAGCGCAACTCGACGCCGGCGGCTTCGAAGCGGCCATGTTCGACGACGGCACGATGGACGGCGCCGTGTGGGCGGACATAGACGGTGTGCCGGCTTCTGCGGCGTTCGTGCTGGTGACGGCGCCGGATTTCTTCCCGCGCGCGGACGAAGAAGATCTTCAGGCGTGGAGCAAAACGAACCCGTCGCGCGCTGCGTGGCATGAGTTCAAGGAAGGCGGTCCCACGCCGCTGTCCGCGGGGCGTTTTGTGCCCAACCTGTTGCTTAAGGATTTGCGGCGCGATGCGCCGCTTTTTACGCGCGCGGATAACACCGCCACCGCAGTGGTCGGTCGACCGTTGCCGCAAGGCTCGGAAAACCCGCAGCCCGAGGTTGCGGATTTTCGACGGCACGCAGGCGGGTTCCTGCCTGATAGCGCGTCCGACGAGTTCGCGCCGGGATGGGATGTGTCGTACGACGAACTGGACGGCACGTATTACTACACCACACATGGCCTCGGTTCACCGTTTCCTGAAGACGTGAAATTCTGCGCATCGGCCAACGCGTACTGGCCCGCGGCGTCGCCCGATGCCGCTCGTACATTCGAGAGGCCGAACATTCCGACCGCCGTACCGATGCTCGACGACGAACTGGGCTTTCACCCGGAAAGCCCGGACGGCACGCCTGATGCGAAGCCGGGTTGGGACGGCGAGTTCGGTCCATTCTTCGAAACCCGCGATGGCGTGCCGGGTGTCAATTCGGCGGATATTCGACGCTCGGACTATGTTTACAACGCCACGCAGAACACGTTCGCGTCGCGTGTCTTCGATCTTTCGAGTGATGAGTTGATTCGCCGGATAGAGGCGCTTCGCGCATGCCTTGATGCGATTCCGAAGGCGGGCTCGACAATGCCCTCGGAAACACACTACTGGGTTGTCGGGGCAAAGGCCGTGCGCGACACCGATGCGCGTGCGCCACGCTATACGTTCGAGTTGTGCGTGCCCGATAACGCCCATGCACGGACTGTCGAGTCGCGCACAGTGGAAAATGCGGCCGCCCCCGGTTATTGGCGCGTGTGGCGACCAGTCGGCAACCGGATCAAGGCCGAGTGCCGCTTTGACGGTCCGGACGGCCTCGTGCCCCGCTCGGTCCGTTATGCGCGGTTCGACGATGCGACCGATAGGTACGGCGAATGGCAGGTTCGCGACGTGCCGTGACAACTGCCACCTGTGATGTATTGATTGTCGGCGATGGTCCTGCCGGCTGCATGATCGCGTTGAAGCTGCGCCGCGCGGGTTTGCGATGCATGATGATCGCGCCGCGAATGCCTGCGAACCGCGAAGGCGCAATCGAGAGCCTGCCGCCGAACGTGCCCCGCCTGCTTGAAGCCGCCGGACTGCCCCACCACCACTTCGCCGATGCAATTGCCGGGCGTTTTCACGGCATCGTGTCGGACGGCGTCGTGCGCCCTTTTCTGGAAGAAACCGGTACGTCTCACATGCCCGGTGAGGGCTGGCATGTGGATAGGCGGCTATTCGATCGGGTTCTGTTGAATCATGTATTCGAGCAGGATGTGACGATCATGCGCGAGCGGCTCACCGCGGTAGAATTCACGCGGGATGGCGTCATGGCGCAAAGCCTCTCTGCATCGGTTCGGGCGCGCTGGCTGGTCGACGCGTCCGGGCGCAGCGGTGTGCTGCAGCGCTTATGCCGCCTTGCCGTGCTCCGGCCGGGCAAGCAAATGTTCGCGTGGCGCGGTGTGACGCGCATTCAACGCGATCGCGGCAATATTGAAGCGAACGACAGAAAAACATCGTCAATGCCGACGTATCAAACGTTCGGCTCGAGCTGGCTGTGGCAAGCGCCGCTCGACGACGGTTCGCTGGCCTGGACGTGGGCTGGTGACGCGAACCGACCGCCGCGGGCGCCCTCTCCGGACGACACCGGCCTATGCGATGTTGCACATGCGCGCGGATTCGATGTGAGTTGGCGCGTGGTCCGACCGACTGCCGGCGCAGCTTACTGGATCGTCGGCGACGCTGCCGCACTGCTCGACCCTCGCACTGGGCAAGGTGTGCTGTTTGCGCTGCTCTCAGCAATAGCGGCAGCGCGCTCGATCATTGCTGTCGAGCAGGCGCCGCATTTGCGCTCCTTCGAAGCAGCAACTTACGACGCATTCGTCATGAGCGAATTTCGCCACAAATGCGCGGAGCTGAGTTCGCGTGTTCCGCCGGCATCGCGCCGCGACAGCCTGGACTGATCAAGGTGGCCTGATCGAAGGCGCCGCGGTTGCGCAGTCCCCAGGCAACGATTTGTACGTCTGACACCGCAACGACGACAGGCCGGGTGCACCCCGGGCCTGTTCCATGAGTAAGACGCCAGGCTTGAAGATCAGCGTTGTGCAAGGAGGTGGCAAATCGAAATGGGTAAAAGCCACATTTGCAACCACGCGCTGCACCTCTTGCTGCAACGTGCATGTTCTAAAGCGATGACTTACCGCGGCCTCGTATACTCCGTGCGTTGCATATATTCCAGATCGACCGCGGAGAACCCTTCCTTCCACTTCGCTTCCTGCCCGGGTTTGGGCAATACGTGACCGTACTCGATCATCAACTCTTGCGGCAGATCAGAAACGTATACCCAAATGAAACGGGACGGGAGCCCTGTCGTCTCCATCGTGTTTGCTAGAAGGCGGGCAATGAGTTTCTCCTCGAGTTCAAGGGACCTCGCTCGTATGAAGGCGTGAACAAAGATTTGTTGTCCCTCAACCGGCGTGCCGCCGAGGAAAAAATCGCCTGACTCGAGATCGTGGAACATGACCTGCGCAAAGAACACATCCGCGCCTGTTATGTCGCTGTGAGCTGCCGTAATTGCCTGCGCGAGCCTTACCTTATGCTCCGGGCTGAGGGTACCCCTCGTTGCCGTTACTCGATAACTCGGCATTTCGAATCTCCAAAACGTCTAAGGAAATGCAGTTGCATACACTGGCATACGCCAGCCTGTTTGCCCACCCTTCCTTGCCGCGATGGCGACGGCGCGATCCAGCAACTTTCCCTGCTGATGAACCCCACCGGCGCCACAGTTTGACTCACAGAAAGACGCGGCGTCAGATCAGGCGCGGGCGCCGGTGGACGATTCTGCAAGGGCGAGCAATTTCGCGTCGAGCTTCAACGCGGCTTCGTGTAACGCAGCATTTTTCAGGCCGCTCATCAGGGTCGACGGTTTGTTGTACATGAAACGGGTCTCGCCATTCGTGGTTTCGTAAATGGCAACGCGCACAGGTACGTCCAGCCCCGCCCCGATATCGTGCCGAATCATCGTGATGGCAATCAACGGATTGCCGATGACGTACATGCGCATCTTGTGCGGGTGGCCTTCGAGAGCCGCCCATTGACCGTGATCGAATGTGATGAAGCGGGTTAAGCCGCTCGAGCCAAGCGTCGCCGTGACGCGTTTTTCGAAGTCGGCTTTGTCCGTTGCGCGTTCTGCCATCGATGACAATCCGTCGATTTCCGCACTGCCAACCAGCGATTCGAAAGCGTTCACGACCTCGTCGAACGAACGTTTCGTCGAGATGGTGACGTGGTCTACCGTGATCTGTTCAATCATCATGCTTCCTTCTGGAAAATACTTCACAGGGATGGAGTAATGCACGTTGCGCGCGAATACCGCTTGCGATTGCCTTGTAGAACACTTTCGTTACATCTGTCGTTCGCGTGAGTCGATCAGTTCGTCAGGCGCGGGAGATTGGATCAGGTTAAGCTCGCTCATGACTTACCTCCAGAGAATCATTGTCATGATAAGCATGACTTAACGGAACGATGATCGAAAACCCGAAAACGTTCGTGACGGTGATTAATGATGCATCTTTGACGCGCGCGCTATCGAGGGATGCCGAATTCGGCTTTAAGCTTGGCTTGACCGTCGAACAGAGCTTGCATTTCGTCGCGACGCTGCTGCGAAACATCGCCGTCCATCATGTCGACGATTTCTCTCAACGGGGTTGTGCGGTGCCCGACAAGCCAGTGCAACTCGCGCTCTTCCGTGCACACCACCCAGATGCCGGTTGCGTCATCGTCGGGGCCGACTGCGAGCGCCTCGCGGATATTCTTCGCCACTTCGCTTAAAGCTCTTGCCTTGAGTTCCGAGTTCATGAAACCTTCGGGCGCGATGATCCGCGCGAAAGCCATCTTGCGTCCTTGCAAATAGGTATCGTCAAGCCGACCGCCAATGGCCCACCTATCGGCAGCCAGCACATGGAACCATACCCAGTCCATCTTACGGGCCTTCTCTGTGGGGCGGCCGAACTCAATGATCTCCATCGTGTCCGAGATGCTTCGCGCGAGGTTCGCCCGAACGTCATCGCTCAGCGGTTCGCGCGTGGTGATTTCGACCCATGGCATGGCAGCAAGCTCCATTTCGGTTGCGATGAATCCGGTATCTGCATATGCTGGTAATAAGTCAAGAAACTCGCATGCCTTTCATCGTCCGGTCCGTTCACAGCGAGCCGGCGCGTGAACCACAGGCGAGTTCGTCGACTTTTACGTCGAATGACGAGATCGCTTTTTATTTCTAGCCGTATGGCTCTCGTCAGGCAAAGGAACACATGATGCGTTGAAATGTTACGGACATGGCAGCAACGCCTGGGGTTGCCATTGGTCACTCGAAAGCACGATGACTCACCGCAGACACGTGGTTGCGGCGCCCAGTACTACCACCTCGATCCTGACAAAATGGTGAAGCGATGGATTCAGAGACACGTCCTCCAGCAGCAGTCGACTCGCAGCAAGCACGCCGAATTCTGCAACGAACCAGCGGAAAAACCACCGGCCCGATCACTCGGCTGGCAAGCCCGTCGGACATTGGGCAATTGATCAAGCCGTTTGTGCTCCTGGACTATGCCGAGCTCGACTTGCCTTCACCGATCGACGCCCGGCTGCATCCTCATTCGGGCATTGCAACGCTTACGACGCTCGTGGGCGGATCGCTTCATTTCCAGGACAGCAACGGACAACCGAGATCCGTGATGGATGGGGGCGTCGAATGGATGCAGGCGGGTCGCGGTATCTGGCATGGCGGCTCCGTCAGCAGCACCGGCACGGCCAGGATGTATCAGTTGTGGATTGGACTGCCGCCACCGCTCGAATTGAGCGCGCCGTCCCAAATGTTCCTGCGCCCCGAAGACGTCCCTTCGGACGGCCCCGCGCACGTTTTGCTGGGTTCTCTGAACGGACGGGCAAGTCCGATCTGCGAGCCTCAGCCCATTACTTACCTGCATGTTCGTCTTAGGGAAGGCGAAAATTGGCGCTACACCCCTCCTGCCGGGCACGATGTCTTGTGGATATCCCTGTATTCCGGATCTCTCGACGCGGGTGAGCACGTTTCAGAAGGCGAGCTGGCGATTTTCGAGCAATCCGAGCGCAGCGTCGACTTTGTTGCAAGCGCGAACTGCGGTTTTGTATTGGGATCGGCCGCGCACAGCCCATTCGATCTGGTCGAAGGCTATTACTCTGTGCATACAAACACTGCAGCCCTTCAATACGGCGAGGCGGAGATCAGGCGCCTCGGGGCCCAACTGTGCGTAGACGGCAGGCTAGCCCCCGAGCAGGCGGCCCGCGTCGAACGTCAAATGTCGACCATGACTGGGCACGGCCAGTAAGTTAGTTTCACTCAATACTGGCCAAAGCCGGCCCGACGTCGAACCTACGGAGTGGGCCGCGTTGACCGGTCCGCGCCGGGCAGACGCGCCCTGATACGGACCCTCGCCCCAACGGGGGAAGGTCCGATCAGGTTTCGCGCCCACGTCCCGTCGCCATGCCTTTACAGTCTCCCCTTTCGCCCGTCCTCACTCAGCTTAAGAAGCGGAGGCGATTTATAGAGGTTTTCTGGCTGGACCCGCTCCCAAAGGCTCCCTTTTCCAAGTGCTCTACCGAGTTGATCCTCGCGCCTAAGCCACGCTTCAACGCTTCTGATCCGATTGGGATGAATTTCGTCCAGTAACGCATAGTCCCGCTGAATGACACCGTGTTTCCAGACATTCCAGAACCCGGTGAAATTATCCCGGAAACTCATGGTGCTTTTGTCATTGATATCCGCGTTGTACCCGGCGGGCAAAGCGGCGGCCATCCTGAGCGCACCATTCCAGTAGGTATCCAAATCAGTGTCGATGTAGCGTGCCGGATGCCCCGTCACCTTCTCGAATGCCTCAGCAAGCTTTTGATACCCGACATGCTCGATAGCGACTTCGAGATCCATGCCATTCGCGCGCTCCGCATTGTCGAAGAGCCATCGTGCGTAATATCCGCAGTCATCGAGCGCAACGTGAGGCACGGCCCCGCTGCCGAGCGGTACTCTCCAGGTCAAGATCCCGTCTTCCACCATGGGCGACATGGGCGTCATTGCCGAAATCGCCATCTCCATGTACGGCCCGGTGGTGAATACCGCCGCGCCCATCCTGTCTTTGTTCGTCTGGTTTTGCGTCAGGATCCATTCGCCTATGCGGCCCTTGCCGTCGTAGTGGCCGGCGCGGAACCGGGAATCGTAACCCGACTTCTTGAGCGCGTAATCGAGATTTCCGTAAACGAAGAACTGTATCCCTTCTTCGATGGCAATCTCATAGCTGCGAATCGCCCAATAGATCTCCGTCTTCTCCCCGGTATTGAAGCCGTCGATATTGATGTACGCCCCGTCGCAACCGCGGAATCCTTCCCGCAGCACGGCTTCGTCGGCAAACGTTCCCTCGACGATGGATACGTTGCCCAGCCCCAAAAGTGCTTTTGCGCGGCGCGACGTGGAGTCGCGACTCAGGGCTCGCACCGTGTATTTCCGGTCGGCGACCAGGGCGCTGATCACCGGCAAGCCCTGAGCGCCCGTGCCGCCGACGACGAAGATTCTGGAGGTAGTGCTGGAGGCCATCGATACTCCGCAGATTCGATTGAGTGAATTGTCCGGGCACGCATGCCCAAACGCTGGATGCGCCGTCAATCTTATAATAAGAGTGACTATGAGAGCAAGCGGCCAACTTGCTCGCAAGTCCCCAAATCAACCCGATTTTGTTAACTCTCATCATGAGAGTTGTGCGACCATTACCGTTGGATAAACCAAGGGAAACAGTCATGCGCTCGAAAGGATTCGACGGAATGGTATGCTCGATCGCCGGCGTGATGGCGGCGATCGGCGATCGTTGGGGCTTGCTGATTCTGCGCGATCTCATCTTCGGTCTTAGCCGATACGACGACTTTCGCCAATCGTCCGGCGTAACCAATGCCACACTTAGCGACCGGCTTAAACATCTGGAAGCCAATGGCCTCATTGAGCGCCGGCGCTATCAGGTCAACCCGGAACGATTCGAGTACTTCCTGACCGACAAGGGCAGGCAAATCGCCCCTGTCATGCTGATGCTCTCGCAGATTGGAGATCGCTGGCAGGTCTCCGGCGCTTCGGCGCCGCCGCTGAAGTTCGTCAACCTGAAAACGGGCGGCGACGTGTCATGGTGTTTGATCGATCAGAAGACGGGCGAGCGGCTCGGCCGGCAAGATCTGGGCATCAAGGAAGGTCCCGGCGCGGACGACCTCGTGCGGTGGCGGTTATCGCACGCCGCGCGCCGTCGCGAGGAGCGTGAGCTCGATGACGCATCGTCTCGCGAGGCGGCACGCCGCCCGAGCAGGCGGCGAAGCTCAGCATCGACGTAACGGTCTGCTCACTTTCCCTCGTAGACAGGCCTGCGGCCCTCTATCTCGGCTCTGCGCCCTTCCAGAAAATCATGCGTCTGGAAGAGCTCGCGATATTGTGCAGTGAGCTTGAACAAGGCTTCCTGTTCGGCGGGGTCAATTGCCAGATGAGCCGACGCCAAAGTCGTCTTGATGCCAAGCGGCGCGCAATTGGCAATCTTGTTCGCCAGTTGAATGGCGGTCTCCAACGCCGCCTTTGCGTCTGCGGCGACGATCTGCACTTCTCCCATGCGGTGGGCTTCTTCAGCGCTCCAATGATCACCCGTCAGGATGTAGCGCATAGCGTTGCCCCATCCTGCTTCGCGGACGAACCGAACCGTCGACCCGCCTCCAGGAAAACGTCCATGGGTATTCTCGTCCTGAGCGAAACGGGTATCGGCCGAAGCAACGCGGATATCGGCGACAAGCAGGAGTTCATGACCCATGTTCCAGGTATCGCCGTGTACAGCGACGACGAGCGGTTTCGTGAGACGCGGGCCCGGCGTCGTTGCAAGCGGGTTGATCGCGGTGGCTTCCGATATCGGCGGCTTTCCGCCCAGCGACCTGAAGCCGTCAATATCAATGCCTCTTGAAAAATTGTCGCCATGACCGAACAGCACTGCGGCACGCAAAGAGGGATCGTGATCGTAGTTGTAATAGGCTTCGGCCAGTTCCTTGAAAGTATCGGGGTCCACACGATTCTGAACGTCAGGACGATTGAGACCGAAGAGGACGATTGGACCGCGACGCTCCACGGTCAGCTTTGCGCCCGAATTTGATGGCGTATCCTTAACGGTCGTGACAGCGATGTCGGATGGCGGGAGTTCATCCGCGCCTGCTGCAAGCGGCGGAACCCCAAGTGCGGCTGTTCCGCCCAACACTGCCGCCGTCTTCAGAAAACCCCGTCGGGCGGCATCGTTCAAGTAAGTCATTTAATCTCATCTCCTGCGGTGTAAGTACTGCACGACAAGTTTGGATAACTTCGCGAACACATCCTTGCGATCATAAAAATTGGTCTGCCTCGCGCATCGCGACAGGTGCAATGCTGTCGCTGAAACGCGGCTTTCTTAGCAACTGGCGCAACGAAAGGATATGCAACAAGAAGGAACCGGGAACGATAAAGGCGGGAATGATCGCGTACGGATACGCTCCAATCCCCAGGTTAGCGGGATCGAAGTGCAGATATTGAAGCGGTCCGGGTGAAGTCAGCGCGCCTAAAAGGATCGCCAGGATCAGATCGCCCAAACCGAACACATTCCAGATCACCGCCGCGCGCACACTGCGAGACTGTCCGCTCGCGATCGCCGCGGCGACGGGAAAGGCCATCACCCCCGTTATGACATCACCGATACCGGCGGGCCAGGCGAAGACGCCCGGCATGGACCCCGCCGTCCATCCCAGGAAGAACACCGCCCCCACGACCCGGTAGGATTGAATGCCGATCAACCAGGCAACCGGTGTGACATCCAGTATCTTGCCGATATGAAGCGAGCGCCGAAGCACCACGACAGCGATTGCGGTCGGAACAACAATGAGCAGTGGCAGCAACGGAAATCGGATTACACCCGGCAGTAGAAGTCCTTTGGCGGCAATCACCCACACTGAGCCGAGCCACAGTGCGAGCGGAATCGCGATAGCCATCCAGGTCCGCATGCGCCGTGCTGCTGTCAGTGACGTATGCCTGAGAGCTTGCCATGCGCCGCGGAGCAACAACAGCGGCACGGCTAGACACACGGCGATAACCGACAGCCACGCGCGCTGGAACTCGGGCGCGGCAACAACCGCGGCAAACCAGAGGCTCGCCGCGATCACACTGACAGCAAGCGCAAGCATACGGTTGCCGGAAAAGACGGTGAAGTTCGGCGCCATGGGGTCCTCTTCCGAATGGAAATCAAAAACGTCTAGCGTCGTTCCAGGCCGGGGGTTACGTCGATGCAAGCGTGCGGTTGCATGGTCGATGCGAGCGACGTTGCCATCGGGCCTGAAGGCACTATACTCTTATTATGAGAGCGACTGCAAGAAGAAGAAACGGCTGATCGCCTGGCGCGCCCTGGCAGGCGAAAGAAGCCCACCGGGCCTCAGTCCGGTGAACGTATTGCTTGTGTGGGTGGACTCGAATCAGACGTCTGCGCTGAGGGAGACGCCTCGCTTTCGACGCACCTATCTGGCGGCATCAAATCACGCGCCAGAACTGGAGGATCTGCGAGTTGGACTGCACCGTGAAGACGTCCTGCGCATTCGAGCCGTCGAGCCGCTGCGTAGCGCGTCATCCGTTGCAACGCGATCAAGCGGGTTCGCGGCCGCGTCGTCGCATGTGCGGTTGCACCGCCAATTGACGAGAGCGCAAAGATCAGTCCGGCAACGCTATCGCATCTCTCACCAGTATCAATCGCAGAATTGCGAGCAGCGCGACAAGGCAAATGCCGAATGCGGCCACGATATGCAACTCCGGAATTGTCTCGATCAGAAGATGATCGAAGGCGACAAGCGCATACGCCAGGACGGGCAAGCCGGTATAAAAGCGTGTATTGCTGTGAATCTGACGTCGCGGCACAAATCGAAAGGCGACTGCGACTATCAGATAGATCGCGACCGTAGTTGCGATCCATCCCACGAAATTCTGGAACGGAACACCGAAGTAAGGCCCGCCCTTTTCCCAGATCCAGGCACCGGACCTTGCCTTACCGGGATCCATCACCGCGTCCCACGCGGTCATCGCTGTCGACGCGACGAATGCCCTCGCAAGCGCACCGCCGATTGACGACGGCGTGCCCGCGCCCTCGAGAAGAATGTGTGCCACGATCCAACTCGCGTACACCATCATGAACCAGGCGAACGGAATGATGAGTGGGACGCCCGCAATCTTCGCGCCGAGCGCATCACCGTAGTGGTAATTGCCGTACACCGCGCCGGTTGCAACGCCAACGGACTCGAACCCCCAGGACACAGCGACACAGACGAGCAGGAATAGTAGCGCCCGACGCCAGCCAAGCATATCGCTGGCGTGCAAGATCGAAAAGGCCGCAAACAGCACCGTGAATCCGGCAGAGCCCAAGCCCGGGAGGGATGCCCCGGTCAAGGCTGACGCCCATATGCTGGCGTAGCGCAGAAAGATCCCAAACAACAGCAGCCACACGAGCAATCGCTTTAGTCGAACCCAGACGACTTCATGCAGTTGAGTGGTTTCTTTTTCTGACGCTTCCAGATTTGGCGGCATACGATTTCCGATGAATGTAATAAGGCGGTGCGTGATCCATTCCGGTTGCAACCGGAATGGATCTGATTCGTGACGAACGCAGGACAGCAAAGACCGTGTCCCTCGGAGGGCGCGCAGGCAACAACACCCGGCGTGGTGTCATTATTCCAGGGGCTGTCCCCTGCCACCGCCCTTTGCCCGATGGTTCTGTGGCGACGCGGATAGGCGACGAGCAGGTCCGATGTGATAAGGAGGTCGGATCACTGAATTGCCTGGCTCGGCGGCAGAACGTACTGGCGGCGTATCCGACCGTACAACGGCAAGTCCAGGTTACGAGAGCCCCGCGGGCGGATATCGAAATTACGATCCGCTCATGCGCCAGCCGCATCGCGAGGGGAAACACCAAAGTGCTGCTTGAAGATCCGGCTAAAGTGCGATGGCGATTCAAAACCGCATGTGTACGCGATCTCCTGCATCTGCATGCGGTGCTGACCGAATTGCTTCACGAGGCTATAAGCCCGCTCAAGGCGTTTTTCCAGAACGTAACGCATGACGGTCGTGCCTTCCTTTCTGAAGAGCTTTGCCAGGTAATTTGCCGAGATGCGAAGCTCGGTCGCAATCTGGTCGATGTTCAAACGGGAGTCGCCAAGACGTCGCGCGATCATCGTTTTCGCACGAAGGATAATCATGTCGGATCGCCCGGATATTAAAGAACCGGTGGCATCGCCTAGCAACGTTTCCATCATGTCCAGTGTCTGTTCACCGACTCTTTCCCGAAATTGGGGACCAGGAAGTTCCGTCTGACCCGCGAAGCAGACAAACAGGTCTCTAAGAAAGGTAACGTCCGGAGACGACTGTTCAGGAACAATGATTCGACGTGAACCGTAGGCGTACCCGCGCACCTTGAGCGCCTGCTTTGGCATGCGTAACGCTACGAGACGGGTTGAGCCGAGAAAGCGTTCCTGAAACGGCCATCCCCCGTCGACGGCCAACACGCTCCCAACGGGAAACGTGCGTTCCTCGCCATGCTGCGAAATGACGACTGAACCGCTCGCGATGACCTTCACGAATACGCAGTCTTCACTGACCGGGCATTTTCCCTGCAACAGCGAGGCCCATGTTTGATCTCTCACGCGGGCATCCAGAATACCGACCTGACCGGCATGCCATGTTTTGGACCACGACCGGAAACTTTCTCCAGGATCGGACTGACACGTCATGCCGCACTGACTCTCAAACTCGTACCTCCATCTCTCCTGCTGCGTTGGCGAAGGATTTTCTGGATATTCGACGATGGCGAGCGTCAAGGAAAATCTCCAAACGTTGACCGGCACCAGACCGGAGATTATTGCGGGTGCCGCATGACAAGCCAAAAATGTGCGAGGCGTTCGTGCAAGCTGGCCTGCGGTCAATTCACTCTCATGTCGAAAAAGAGCACGCGTTCCGCAGTGCGATGCGCCGTTGCGAAGTTCCGATCGACAACACGATGATCATCCGCCGGAAAGCTTTCAACGTACTGGACGTCCGTAAACTTCGACATCCGCTGCCTCTTGTTCAATATGCCGGAGCGTACCGGAAAACGTCTGGAGTGCTGCGGATATTCCGGGGAATCAAGGTTTTTGTCCCTGCGGGTTCTGTTTCAAACAGGCTCGGCGAATCGGCTGAAGCAGGCGGCCTGTCAAGCTGTTAGCCGGCGGCGAGCAAGCGCAAATCATGATGGTGCCCTCCTGTCAACGGATACGGCCGCGCAGAAACGTTTCAGTCACGCATCAGGCACGTTTCAGGATAGTTGATGCGAAATGCTTCGATGTAGCATCGTCATCCAAGGTTAGCGCATCACGTTCCGCCGATCTTCCAATGTCATCGTTGAATGTGTTCACGCGGGAGTATCTGCTTTGCCACTTGTCACAGCCGATGTATTGACTGACTCGTACGACCATATCGTCATTGGTGGTGGATCAGCTGGCGCTCTCATTGCCGCAAGACTGTCCGAGGATAGCGAGTGCCGCGTCCTGCTTATCGAGGCTGGCGATGCCTCCGTAGATCGACCTTCAATGGTCGATCCGGCTCTCTGGTTTACCAATTTCGGAACCGCGGCGGACTGGCAGTATCGTACCGTCGAGCAGCCAAACGCTAACGGACGAAGATTCGACTGGAACCGCGGGAAAGTACTCGGCGGATCAAGCAGTATCGACGCCGCGGTTTGGGTGTGGGGACATCCAGCTGACTTTGATGCGTGGGCGGATGCGGGCAATATCGGGTGGGATTTCGGAAGTCTCAAGCCGATTTTCCAACGCCTTGAAACGCGTCTGCATGGTTCCTGCGATGGACGACGTGGCAACTCGGGGCGCATGCGTTTGACCTCCACCTCGGACCGCGTGCCGCTCACAACGGCTTTCTTTCAAGCGTGCAAGGAGATGGGTCACGCGGTGCTTGACGACGTAAGCGGGCCGATCAGCGAAGGCTGTGGAACCTACGATTTCACCGTCGTGAATGGGCAACGCTTTAGCGTCACGCGGGCTTTCCTCCTTCCTTCGATCAGTCGTCCGAATCTCTCTGTTTTAACCGATGCTAACGTCGATTCATTGATATTTGACGGGACGCGCTGCGCGGGTGTTCGGGGTGAGGCTGACGGGAAATTGCTGGAGATCCGGTCACGCCATGACGTTGTGTTGAGTGCCGGGGTGATGGGTTCTCCCCGCTTGTTGATGCGCTCTGGGGTCGGCGATGCAGCGGAACTGGAGCGGCTCGGATTGAACGTAGTCGCGAATCTACCCGGTGTCGGCGAGAATCTCCATGACCATTGCCTCGTGAGTGCTTTTGCCGCGGAGGCAGCCGCCGCTACCAAAAGTGTGGGCGCCCGTCTTTACGCACGCACAAGCGATGGGATACCTGCGCCCGATCACGAAGTGATCATCTCAGCCTGGTCAACCGGACAGTCAGACGTGCCAGTGGAGAGAGGCTTCTCGCTACACACGGCGCTTGTACGTCCGCAAAGTCGAGGTCGACTCGCGCTTACATCGACTGATTGGGATGCGCCGCTTCTTATCGACCCCGGATACTTTGCTGAACCAGCCGATTTAGCCGCGTTATGTACTGCCGTCGAGATGTGCGTCGATCTCGCTGCAGCACCGGCGCTACTCAAGCAACGTTCGGGCTCGGTACGGACACCGCCTTCGAGTAAGGTGAAGCTACGCGAGTTCGTCAGGAACAACATGGGTACTTACTGGAACCCGGTTGGAACATGTTCAATGGGGGTTGACGCACGTTCGGTCGTAGACCCAACCCTTTGTGTCCACGGTGTTTCTAATCTGAGAGTGGCTGACAGCTCGGTGATGCCGAGAATAACGACCGGAAACACCCTCGCACCCACATTGGTCATTGCAGAACGCGCAGCTAGCCTGATGACGGCAGCTACATCGGCGTAGCGTTGCCGCCCTGCCCCGCGACTTCAGTCAGCCGCCGCGTATACTCGCCCGGCGCCACCGGCCGGCCGAACAGATACCCCTGTTGCCGGTCGCAGCCAATCGAGCGCAGAAACGCCGACTGCGCGGACGTCTCGACACCTTCCGCGGTCACGTTCATCCCCAGCGAATGCGCCATCGCGACCACCGCGTGCGTAATCGCAACCGCGTCGCGATGATCCGGCAAGCCGGCCACGAACGAGCGGTCCACCTTCAGGTTATGCAGCGGAAAACGCTTCAGATACGACAGCGACGAATACCCGGTGCCGAAGTCGTCGACCGAGATGCGCACGCCCATGCGCGACAGCGACGTCAGCATTGGCATCACCGGCGCGCGCTCGCTCATCAGCAGACCTTCGGTAATCTCGAGTTCGAGCGCGGCGGGATCGAGCCGCGCCGCCGCCAGACACTGCGCGACCTCCTGCACGAGCCCTTCGTTGAACTGCCGCGGCGACAGGTTCACCGCAATCATCAGATCCGGTGCGATCGTCTTGCGCCATTCGGCGGCTTGCGCACAGGCACGCTCGAGCAGCCACCGGCCGAGCGACACGATCAGTCCGGTGTCTTCCGCGACCGGAATGAACTCGATCGGCGACACGTCGCCGAGCGCATCGTTATGCCAGCGCATCAACGCTTCGGCGCCGACCGTGCGGCCGCTGATGCCGTCGACGATCGGCTGGTACACGAGGCGCAGTTCGTCGGCCGCGAGCGCGCGCCGCAGCGACTGCTCGATCGAGAAGCGGCGCTGCAGCTGCCGGCTCAATTCCTTCGTGAAGAATTCGAAGCTGTTGCGGCCGCGCTGCTTCGCCTGATACATCGCTGAATCCGCGTTGCGCATCAGCGTTGCCGCGTCGCGGCCGTCTTCCGGACACACACTGATGCCGATCGACGCGCCCAGATAGTATTCGTTGTCCGCCACGGCGAACGGCATCGCAATCGTCTCCAGCACCTCGCGCGCGAGCGCGGTGAGGTGCGCGACGCTTTCATAGCCGCTCACGACAATCACGAACTCGTCGCCGCCCACCCGCGCGAGTGTATCGCCCTTATGCACACAGGCGGCGAGGCGCCGCGCGACGCTGCACAGCAACGCGTCGCCGGCTTCGTGGCCGGCCGTGTCGTTGACCTTCTTGAAGCCGTCGAGATCGACGAACAGCACCGCGACGCGCGGCACCGTGCCGGCGCGGCCGTCGGCCGGTTCGAGCAGCTCGCGCATGCGGTCCGACAGATACGCGCGGTTGAAGAGCCCCGTCAGCGGATCGCGCGTCGCGAGATATTCGAGCTGGCGTTGCGCGGCACGCACCGGGCCGATGTCGTTGAACGAGATCAGCACCGCGCCCGGCTCGAGCTCGCCGGGTTTGATGATCGGCACGAAGTTCGCGGTGATCCAGATCGTCTCGCCGATGGCCAGCTCGACCGACATCGTCACGCCAAGCACCGGTTTGCCGGTGGACAGCACCTGCAGCGTCGGCCGGTCCGGCGTCTCGATGACCGAGCCGTCTTCGCGCCGCGCATGCAGCATCACGTTCGAGATATTCGTGCCGATGATCGCCGGCGTCGTGCGCAGCATATGCATTGCGCTCGGATTGCACGCGAGCACTTCGCCGCTGCGCGACTGCACGACGATCCCTTCGTTCAGATGCGCGACCACCAGCCGATGGTGCTCCTCGCTTTGCGCAAGACGCAGGCGGATGCGGTCCTGGTGAATCGCGAGCCCGACCGTGCGGCCGATGTCGCGCAGAACGGTTTCTTCGACGTCGGTCGGCCGGCGCGGCGCGTGGTGATACACCGCGAACGCGCCCAATACGCCGCCCGTCTCGTCCTCGAACGGAATCGACCAGCACGCGCGCAGACCGAACGGCACCGCAAGATGCCGATGGTCCGCCCAGAGCGGATCGCTTTCGATATCTTCCGCAACGACCATACGGCGCTCGTACATCGCAGTGCCGCATGAACCGGCGCGCGGGCCGATTTCGAAGTCGCGGAGCCCCGCATGGAAGGCGGCGGGCAGCGACGGCGCGGCGCCGACCCGCGCATGCCGTCCGTCGGTGTCGAGCACCAGCACCGAGCAGGCCGCGCCGTCGCCGAGCAGCGACTCCGCGCGCCGGCACACTTCGGCGAGCAATTCCGGCAGCGGCGCGCTGCGTGTGAGCAGGCGCAGCACGGCGCGCTCGGACTCGAGCACCTGGGCGGCCACGGCCGGACGATAGCCGCCGCTGTCATGCGCGGGGCTGGTTTCGCGTTCGGACGCGTTGCAAGATGGGCTTTCAGTCATCCTGTCTGCAGTATCGTGATGGTTCATCGGTGCCCTTTTCAACGCGACATCGGCAAATGAACGCGATTCAAACAGCCGGGTTTACGCTAACCCTCATGCGTATCGAATAACGGCAATAAAAAGTTCATGAAGCGGGACGGCTTGCGGCGAGCGGCGTGAGAAATTCCGACAACCCGGTCAATATGATCTGCACGCCGATGCAAAGCAGCAGAAAGGCCGATACGCGCAACGCGACCTTGGTGCCCTCCTTGCCGAGAATGTGCGCGATATAGGCGGCGCGGCTGTACGTGAAATAGATGACCAGCATGACCAGCAGCGAGATCGCAATCGATGCGATCGACGACAGCACGAATTCCGACAGTTTGTGCGTGCGGTTCGCGTTCAGCGCAATCGCCGTGGCGATCGTGCCGGGGCCGGTGGTGAGCGGCATCGTCAACGGAAAGAAGGCTTTGGACATCGCGTTGTCCGGGTCGACCGGCTTGCCGGTCGCCGCTTCGGTGCGCGTCTCCGGCGCATTCAGCATGTTCCACGCGCTGACGGCGACGGCCAGCCCGCCGCCGATGCGCAGCGCTTCGATCGAGATGCCGAAAAAGTGCAGCACAGGCGTGCCGACGAAGAACACGACGATCAGCACGAAAAACGCGTTGATCGACACACGCCTGGCGAGCGCCGCGCGCTCTTCGACCGTCAACGACTCGGTGCGGTCGAGAAACACGAACGCGATGGCAAACGGATTGATGATGCTGATCAATCCGGTAAAGCCGAACAGGATGTCGGAGACGAGGCTGTTTGTCATTCTTTTCGGATCCGTGGTCAGTCCGCATGCGGCCCGCGCCCCGTGCCATCGGTGCGGCCGCGCTGTCACGCTGTCGCACAGTGTACCTGCAGCCGGACCGCGCCGGCTTTGCAGTGCGGCATCGCGGCCGTCCGGCTGCATTTCGCGTCCTGACATCAGGCTTGCTGCCGCGTGCCGTCGCGGTGCGGGCAGCCGCTCCGCGCGAGCTCATCCGGTGCGCATATCTTTCAAAAGTCCTACGCATTTTTGATCGCTTGGCTTATGCGGGCGAGGCGGCATACAGTCGGACGCGCAGGGCCGCCTTCCGAAGACGTATCGATCCCGAAACGCAGTATCGCGCACTATCGTTCGAGGAGATGCCTATGTCCTTTCGTCTGCTTGCCGTGCTGCCATTCATCGGCATTCTGCTCGGCGTTCCGTTCGTCAATCGCGTTGAACCGCTCGTGCTCGGCATGCCGCTCGTGCTCGCATGGATCGTGATGTGGGTGGTGCTCGCGGCGGTGATCATGGCGATCATCTACCGGCTCGACCCCGTGAATCGCGAGCCGCACGCACGCAGCCAGGTCGTGGCGGAGGAGCGCCAATGAGCACCGCCCTCGTGATCATTGCCGCGGTAACGCTATTTGCGCTCTATCTCGGCGTCCGCGCGCGCCACGGCCACGATATGAATCTCGAACAGTGGACCGTCGGCGGGCGCAGCTTCGGCACCACGTTCGTGTTCCTGCTGATGGCGGGCGAAATCTACACGACGTTCACCTTCCTCGGCGGCAGCGGCTTCGCGTACGGCAAGGGCGCGCCCGTCTACTACATCCTTGCGTATGCGACGCTCGCCTATGTGCTGTCGTACTGGCTGCTGCCACCGGTCTGGCGCTTCGCGAAAACGCACCGGCTCGTGTCGCAGCCGCATTTCTTCGCGCGCAAATACGACAGCCGCGGGCTTGGCGTGCTGGTCGCGGTAGTCGACGTCGCCGCGCTGATTCCATACCTCGTGCTGCAGTTGAAAGGCCTCGGCATTATCGTCGCGACCACGTCGTATGGCGCGATTTCGTCATCGGCCGCGAGCTGGATCGGCGCCGCGGTCGTGACGATCTACGTGAGCGCGTCGGGCGTGCGCGGCTCCGCGTGGAACTCGGTGATGAAAGATTTGCTGATTCTCGCGGTCGTGCTGTTTCTCGGCATTTATCTGCCCATCCATTATTACGGCGGCCTCGGCGAGATGTTCCATGCGATCGACACCGCGCGTCCCGGTTTTCTGACTTTCCCGGATAAAGGCTCGAGCGTCACCTGGTTCCAGTCGACCGTGCTGCTCACCGCGCTCGGCTTTTTCATGTGGCCGCATACGTTCGGCTCGGTGTTCACCGCAAAGAACGAACAGATTTTCCGGCGCAATGCGATGGTGTTGCCGATCTATCAGCTGATCCTGCTATTCGTGTTTTTCGTCGGCTTCGCGGCGACGCTCAAAGTGCCGGGGCTCAAAGGCAGCGACATCGACCTGTCGCTGTTCCGCCTGACGCTGCAGACCTTCGACCCCTGGCTGGTCGGCGTGGTCGGCGCGGCCGGCGTGCTGACCGCGCTGGTGCCGGGCTCGATGATTCTGACCACCGCGTCGACGCTGCTCGCCAACGACATCTACCGCGGTGCGCTCGCGCGCGACGCATCGGATGCGAGCGTCGCGAAGCTCGCGCGGCGGCTGGTGCCGGTGGTCGCGCTGGTCGCGGTGCTGTTTACGCTGCATGGCGGCGAGACGATCGTCGCGCTGCTGCTGATGGGTTACAACTTCGTCACGCAACTGTTCCCGGCGCTCGTCTGCAGCCTCGCGTCGCACAAGCGCGTGACGAAGCAAGGCGCGTTTTGCGGCATTGCGGTCGGCGTGCTGGTCGTGACCGTGACAACGCTGATGCATCTCAGCGTGGGGCAACTGCTGCCGTTCCTGCCGGACTCGCTGAAGGAAGCGAATATCGGCTTTGTCGCGCTCGCGATGAATGTGATCGTGCTGGCGATTGTCAGCGCGGTCACGCAACCGCATCTGCATCCGGAACAGTCGAGCGCGCGCACGCATTGACGCAAAGCGCGTATCCGGTTGCCCCTCTCTCTTTCGTCGGTCTTTCGCTCGCGTAAAAGCGGGCGAAAGATTCACTACGCGCCTCGCTGCATTCGCCGCCCGGCTTGATGCGGCGCGCATATGCACACACCACCCGTTGACGCTCACGGCATTCGAGAATGCCCTTAACGTCAATGCGAATACGGGAGGGCTCACCGAATAAACACGATTTGTTATTGAGAAGTTTTTGTGTCTCTTATCTATGGCTTATTTAAATCCATCCATATACAACCGATATAAAGGTCTCAAATGAATATATCAGCACCAGCATCCGCCCCGACCACGACTTTTTACTCCAACGGCCAGAAACAATTCGAATTCCTGCCGAGTGGACAAGGCGGACAAGCCGGCCAGTATTTGTACTACGACGAGAATGGCAAGAGATTTCTCAGCGAGAACAAGTCGGTCAACGGCCGTGTCTGTTTTGAGCATGCGTACAACTGCGACGGCACAACATCGTCAACGACCATCCATGATAAAAACGGCGGCGAACATACGACGGTCTATAAAGATCTATAAATAAAACAGCGCGTCGCAGCGAAAAAATCAAGTGATTGCGGCGGCGCTTGCGTTGCCGTCGTGCGCCAGTGCCCGTACGTGCCGCAGCTGCGGACACTGCACCGATGCGCCGGAAGGACGCCTACGGCGTCAACGCTATCCTTCCTCCCGTGTGCGGGAGGATCGCCGTGAACCTGTTCAGGAAACATTTCCCCGCATGCGCGAGGTGGTTCAAACCTGAACAGGCGTGACCACCATGGCGTCCGATCTCCTGGTTGCCGATCAGTCGTCCCCGGACGCCGGCCCTTTCGCGTAAAGCGTCGACTCCGCGAACTGCTCGGCATTCAGCACACGTCCAACGAGAATCAGCGCGGTCCGCTCGATATCGGTGCCTTGCACCCTGGCGGCGATGTCGGCGAGCGTGCCGGTTATCTTCTCTTCGTCGGGCCAGCTCGCCCGATACACCACCGCCACCGGACAATCCGCGCCGTAATGAGGAATCAGTTCCTCAGCGATGCGCGCGATATGCCGTACGCCGAGATGAATGGCCATCGTCGCGCGGTGGCGGGCGAGATCATGCAATTGCTCGCCGTCAGGCATCGACGTTTTGCGCGCATAGCGTGTCAGGATCAGCGTCTGCGACACGCCGGGCAGCGTGAGTTCGCACCCGAGCGTCGCCGCGCTGGCCGCCGTCGCGGTCACGCCAGGCACGATTTCGTACGGAATGCCAAGTGCACGCAAGCGCCGGATCTGTTCGCCGATCGCACCGTACAGCGACGGGTCGCCCGAGTGCACACGCGCGACATGCTGGCCCTTCGCGTGCGCGTCGGCCAGCAATGCAACGATCGCATCGAGGTCGAGTTCCGCGGTATTCACGACTACCTCGGCGATGTTGCCGGCCAGCACCGCGTCCGGCACGAGCGAGCCCGCATAGAGAAGCACCGGACACGTACGCACGAGACGTTGTCCTTTCACGGTGATCAGCTCCGGATCGCCCGGTCCCGCGCCGATAAAAAATACTGTCATTGAACGACGCTCCTTAAACCTGCCGACGCGCGGCCACGAAGGCTCGCGCGGCGAAAGCCACGCTAACGGCGCCCGGCGTCACGCGCGCGGCGCGTCGCTTTGCAGCGCTGCCAGTAATTCGTCCGCGCCCGCAAACATGCGCTCGACCGCCGGCAGAACCGGACGCCGGACCATGATGACCGGCACGCCACGCTCGCGCGCGACCTCGAGCTTCGCCTGCGTCGCGCTGCCGCCGCTATGCTTGCTGATAACCACATCGAATGCGTTTTCGGCAAACAGCGCGCGCTCGCTGTCGACGCTGAACGGGCCGCGCGCATCGATCACCGTCGCGCGGGCATTGCCGGGATGCGCGTCGAGACAACGCACGGTCCAATGCTGATGCGCAGGGATCTCGTCGAGGTGCTCGAGCGCTTCGCGGCCCAGCGTGAAGAACGGCCGCGCAAATGGCGCAATCGCGGCGCGCACGCCGGCCCAATCGTCGACCCATCGCCAGTCGTCGTCCGGTTGCGCGTCCCAGCCGGGACGCCGCAGCGCCCAACACGGCACACCGGCTGCACGGCTCGCTGCCGCCGCGTTTGCGCTGATGCGCGCGGCGTATGGATGCGTCGCGTCGATCAGCAGCGCGACGCCCTCGGTGTGCAGGTATTGCGCGAGCCCCTCCTCGCCGCCGAAGCCGCCGACCCGCACCGCGCAAGCAAGACCCACGGGGGTTCGCCCCAGCCCTGCGACGCTATACACATCCAGCGCAGTGAGTTTGCGCGCGATCTGCAACGCGTCGCCGGTGCCGCCCAGCAACAGGATGCGCGACATCGTGCTCACGGTTTGACGGTTTCGTACAGGGTGATGGGCAACGCGGGGCGCCACGTTTCGAAGCCGCCCAGCGGCTGCGCGTCGGCCAGTGCGATGCGCGTCAGCGTGCCGCCGTGCCGCTTGCGGCATGCGGCCAGCGCGGCCTCGCCTTCGAGCGTGACCGCATTGGCGACGAATCGTCCGCCGCTGCGCAACGCGCTCCAGCATGCGTCGAAGACGCCCGGCACGGTGACGCCACCGCCGATGAACACGGCGTCCGGTGACGCAAGACCGGCGAGCGCAGCGGGCGCCGCACCGGCGACGAGCTGCAGCGCCGGCACGCCGAGCGCGTCGCGATTGTGTTCGATAAAGCGCTGCCGCTCCGGATGCGCTTCGATGGCGATCGCGCGGCAAGATGGATGCGCGCGCATCCATTCGATGCCGATCGAGCCGCAGCCCGCGCCGACATCCCAGAGCAGTTCGCGAGGCGCGGGCGCGAGCCGTGCGAGCGTCAGCGCGCGCACATCGCGTTTGGTCAACTGGCCGTCGTGGCTAAACGCATCGTCGGGCAAGCCGGGCGTCAACGCGACGCGCGGCTGATGTCCGCTTGCGCGGCATTCGAGCGCGATCAGATTCAGCGCCGCACAGCGGTCGACCTGCCACGCGTGTGCGATGCCGTCGATACGCCGCTCGAGCGGCCCGCCGACGTGTTCGAAGACGGTCATCTGCGTCGCGCCGAAACCTCGCGCCGCAACGCATGCGGCGATTTTCGCGGGAGTCGTGCCATCGCTGCTCAGCACGAAGACACGCGCGCCATCGTGCAAATGCGCGTTGACGGCAGCAAGCGGCCGGCCCACCACCGAGACGGTTGCGACATCCTGCAACGGCCAGCCGAGCCGCGCGGCGGCAAGCGAGAGCGAGGACGGCGCCGGCAGCACACGCATCCGGTCCGCGCCGGCATGACGCGCGAGCGTAGCGCCGATACCGAACAGCATCGGGTCGCCGCTTGCGAGCACACAAACGGCCGCATCCTGCCCGGCGAGCAGCGGCGTGATGTCGAATGGGCTCGGCCAGCGCTCGCGGCGCGCGCGCATGCGCGCGGGCAGCATCGCGAGGTGACGCTCGGCGCCGTAGATCACGGATGCGTCGAAAAGCGCGCGGCGCGCGGCGCGCCCGAGTCCGGCAAAACCGTCGTCGCCGATGCCGACGACGGTGAGCGACGCCGGCAGGCGGATGGTTGGGTCGCGCGGGTTCAATTGCTGATCGGAGTGCTGCAATGCGTTCGTCGACATCGAAACGAAGCGGGCTTCGCCCGGGGTTCGCCTGTAGAACCCGCATGATACCGCGCTCGTCACTCGCATTGGTTCGCGGCGCCTGCCGATACGACGGTCTGACGCGCCGCGGCGCCCGCCATCACCCGGTCTGCGAGGGCAACGCGAGTGTGCGGCAGGAAAGCCGGATCCGGCGCCGGATGATGTCGTGGCAACGCCGGCAAGCCGCACAGTCAGGTCGGGTTGCCGGCGTCGCCGTCACGCGGTGCGTCACCTGCCGCGACTAGCCATGTCGACGCGCCCAGTCCGCCAGTACGCTGGTCTGGTCGTGGACCGTGTCCAGCTTTGCCGCCAGATCGTTATACAGATTCCCAAGCGCGCTGATCAGGCGACCCTGCTCCGTGGACTGGGTCCTGAGGACGTTCATCTCCAGCCTCGCCGTATTGACGCCGCTGTTGACGGCCTGAATCTGCTTGCCGAGGTCGTCCGTCTTCGCACCGTTGGTTTCGACTCGCGTCCTGAGCGCGTCGAATTCATTGGCAACCTTCTGGACCTGCCCGCCGACCGCTTCAATCTTCTTCGACGTCGCAAGCTGCTCGTCCTTGAAGCCGCCGAGACTGCTGTTGACGCTCTGAATCCGCTTGTCGAGATTGTCCGTCTTCATGCCATTGGCTTCGACTTGCGTCCTGACTGCCTGGAAGTCCTTTGCGACGTTCTGGACCTGGCCGCCGACCGATTCGACCTTCTTCGACGTCGCAAGCTGCTCATCCTTGAGAGACGTCAGATGGCTGTTGACGCCGCCGACCTCGTGCGAAAACTGTCCCATCAACTGCGACACACCGTTCACCTGCGTTGCGATGCCGGTGACCTGATTGGACACATTGTTGATCTGATTGGAAAGCTGGGTTATTCGCCCCTGAAATTGCTGCGTCGGCGTTTGACCGCGCGCTTCGGTCGCCGGCTGGCCCTCCGGGCTGCCGTCGTCCGTGGCGGGCGTGTGGTCGTTCCAGCGATAGCCGGGAACGTTGATGAGAATTTGCGGTGAACTTTGCATGCTGGGCTCCTTCAGGCTGGCGACCCATTCGATTGAATCGCACCTGCTTGAATTGAAGAAGAAATCGACCTGCGAACTGCGCCGCTGCGGGTGCTCGCCATGCGAGCCGCGCAGGGGGACGTGCCGCGGCCGGTCCGCTCGCGTTCGGCGGACCGGCCGCATGCGGAGTTAATGTCCGCTGTTGCCGCCGTTCTGCTTAACCCATTGCTCGAAATCCTTCAGACCGGTGACTTCGCTGGCGGTGCTCTCGATCTTCGGTCCGAGCTTGCCCAGCGTCGTTTCGATATTCCCGAGGCTTGTCTGATTTTGCGAGGTCTGAACGTTCAGTGACTCGATGTTCTTGTTGACCTGCCCAATGCTTCTGTCCAGGTCGCCGAATTTGTCCTGCACATTCGTCACGCCGTTCTGAACGTTGTCCACCGACTTCGACAGGCCGCCGATCTGGCCGCTCAGCGAGTTGATGTTGCCGGCCACGCCGGCCACCTGATTGCTCAAGGCCTCGAAGCGGGACTGCAGCGGCGTCAGCCACCGGTCCTTGAAAATGCGGCTGTCGTTTCGACCGTCCTCCGACTGCACATTCGGGTCACCCGCAGGGCTGCGGGAATGGATCGGCGCTTGAGGGTTGCCCGGTTGATTGTCTTCACCGTGTTCGTAGTTGTAAAACTGAACCTGCTGATTGCCGGACACATTGATCGTTTGCATGTTCGATTCCTTCACGTTCAAATCATTCGGTTGACAGTGAACTTCTGGCGCTGCAGAGCGATTCGGATAATCAGGTGCAGAATCAGGTGAGACGGCCTCCTTGAGCGATGAACATGGGGCCATTTTCGCCACGTGCCGACCTCGCGGGCGATACCCGGATACCTCGCGCGGCATGCGATGCGCGCGGCCACGCGCATGTGGCATGCAAACCGTCCGTGCGCGAGTGCGCATGGCGAAACAGGGCATAATACGCAGCGTCGCCGGTGCCCTTCGGGGCCGAAGAGGGAACACGTTTCACACCGTGGCTGCCCCCGCAACTGTATGCAGCGAGTCCGCATCTCACCCGCCACTGGCTTGACCGGGAAGGCCGATGCGGACAGCGACCTGCAAGCCAGGAGACCTGCCGGCCACACACATTTGTTCGCGCGGCCAGCATCGGGCGGGGTGTACCGATGCCGGGCTCGCTCCCGCTCAGGCGGCGAGCGACGCCCGGGAAAGCGCGCGACGCTAACCCGGTATTCGCCTTGAACCAGTCGCCTTCCGTTGCCGCACCCTCCGTCAGCCGGCCCCGCGGTTCCGCCTGCCCGGGCTTGCTGCGAATCGTGGCCGCGCGCGACGGCGGGATTTGCCGGATCAGGCTGCCGGGCGGCGTGCTGAATGCGGACGAGGCGCATGCCATCGCGGACGCGGCGCAAATGCATGCGGCGGGCGTGGTCGACATCACCAACCGGGCGAACCTGCAGATACGCGGCGTTCGCGCAGGCAATGAACAGGCGTTGATCGAATGCCTGCTTGCCGCGGGTTTGGGTCCTGATGCGCGCACATCGGCTGACGCCACGCAAAGTGTGCCTATCCCCCACCCGGCAGCCGACGACGTGCGCAACCTGATGATCAGCCCGAGCGCCGGCCACGACCGCGACGCGCTGTTCGATACGACCGCCCTTGCCGCGCAGATTCTGAATCTGTTGCAGACCGAAGCGCGCTTCGCGGCGCTGTCGCCGAAGTTCGCGTTGCTGCTCGACGGCGGCGAACGTCTCGCGATGCCCGGACATCCGCACGATGTCTGGCTCGCCGCATTGCCGGACGAAGACGGCAACGCGTGCTTCGCATTCGGTCTCGCCGGCTGCCCGCCGAACGCACCGCATGATCCGGCTGCGCTCGCGGCGGTGCGGCCCGAGCATGTCGTCGCGCTCGTCGATGCGCTGCTGCACGCGTTTCTCGATCTGGCCGCGCCGGACGACATGCGCATGCGCGATCTGCTCGCCCATCGACCGGCTGACGCGGTGCTCGCGCACGTCGAGGCGCGCGCGAATTTTCCGTTGCTGCGAACCGAGCGTATCAGCGCATGGCGCCGCTCGCGCGCGCAGCCGTCTTTGCGCTTCGGCGCGCATCCGCAGCGCGAGCCCGGCATGGCGTATGTCGGCGGCGCGCCGCCGCTCGGGCGACTCGATGCACAGACATTGCGCGCACTCGCCGCGCTGTCGCAGGAAGCCGGCAACGGCACGCTGCGTATGACGCCGTGGCAAAGCCTGCTGCTGCCGGACGTGCGCACACACGCCGCGCCGGCCGCGCTGGCTCGCCTCGCATCGCTCGGCCTCGCGTGCGATCGCGCGCAGCCGTTCGCGCGGCTGATTGCATGCACCGGCTCGTCCGGCTGTGCGAAAGGCCACGCCGATACGAAAGCCGATGCCGCCCTGCTCGCCGCACGCTTGCCCACGGATACCGACGTCGAAGTGCATCTGAGCGGCTGCACGCGCTCGTGCGCCGCCGCGCATCCGGTGCCGTTCACGCTGCTCGCGGTCGCTCCCGGCCTATACGACCTGTACCGGTGCGATCGTGCGACGGGCGCTGCCGCATCAGGTTTCGACAGCGGATTCGGCACCCTCGTTGCGCATCACCTGACCATAGAATACGCAGCCGATCTGCTCGACCGGCTGCCCCGGAGCTCCCCTGATGCTTGACTACATCCGCGACGGCAGCGAGATATACCGTCAGTCGTTCGCGACGATTCGTGCGGAGGCCGACCTGTCGCGCATCCCCGCCGACCTCGAAAAACTCGCGGTGCGCGTGATTCACGCGTCCGGTATGGTCGACATTGCCGGCAGCCTGCGCTTTTCGCCTGGCGCAGGCCGCGCCGGTCGCGACGCATTGAAAAACGGCGCGCCGATACTGTGCGATGCGCGCATGGTGGCCGAAGGCGTCACGCGCGCGCGGCTGCCCGCCGCGAACGACGTGATCTGCACGCTCGGCGATCCTGCCGTGCCAACGCTCGCGCGCGAATTGAACAACACGCGTTCGGCGGCTGCGCTCGAATTGTGGCGGCCGCATCTCGCGGGCAGCGTCGTCGCGATCGGCAATGCGCCGACCGCGCTGTTTTATCTGCTCGAGATGCTCGACGCGGGCGCACCGCGTCCCGCGCTGATTCTCGGCTTGCCCGTCGGCTTTGTCGGCGCGGCCGAATCGAAGGCGGCGCTGGCCGCCGACAGCCGCGGCGTGCCATACGTGGTGGTCGATGGCAGGCGCGGCGGCAGTGCGATGGCGGCCGCCGCCGTCAACGCGCTCGCGTCGGAGGAGGAATAGATCGATGGCCGATCATCCTGCAACCGTGCGCGGCCGCCTGCTCGGTCTCGGCGTCGGACCGGGCGACCCGGAGCTGATCACCGTCAAGGCGCTGCGTCTCCTGAAGTCGGCGCCGGTGGTCGCGTACTTCGTTGCCAAGGGCAAGAAAGGCAACGCGTTCGGCATCATCGAGGCGCATCTGTCCGATGCACAACTTCACCTGCCGCTCGTCTATCCGGTGACGACCGAAGCCCTCGAGCCGCCGCTATCGTACGAGGCGATCATCGCCGACTTCTACGACTCCGCGGCGGTTGTGATTGCCGGTCACCTCGATGCGGGCCGCGACGTCGCGGTGATCTGCGAAGGCGATCCTTTTTTCTACGGGTCGTATATGTACCTGCATGACCGGCTCGCGACGCGTTTCGAAGCCGAAGTCGTGCCGGGCGTGTGCTCGATGCTCGGCGGCGCGGCGGTGCTCGGCGCGCCGCTCGTCTACCGGAATCAGACGCTGTCGGTGCTTTCGGGTGTATTGCCCGAAGCGGAACTGAAGCGGCGGCTCGCGCACGCCGACGCGGCGGTCATCATGAAACTCGGCCGCAACTTCGACAAGGTGCGGCGCGTGCTCGACGAACTCGGACTCGCGCCACGCGCGCTTTATGTGGAGCGCGCGACGATGGCGAATCAGCGGATCGTGCCGCTTGCCGAGGTGGACCCGATGGCGTCGCCGTATTTTTCGCTGCTCGTGATTCCGGGGGAGAAATGGCAAGGCTGAAGCCTCCCGCGATTATCGTGCTCGGCAGCGGGGCGACCGCGACCGCGCGACGCATCGCGGCCTGCTATCCGGACGCGCGCGTGCACGGTTTGCGCGGTCGCGTTCAAGCCGGCAGCGGCGCAACAGCGGCCGATGTGCTGTTCGACGAACTCGGCGCGCATCTGCGCGAACTGTATGCGAGCGGCACGCCGATCGTCGCGTTGTGCGCGGCCGGCATCGTGATCCGTTGCGTCGCGTCGTTGCTCGCGAACAAGGGCGCGGAGCCGCCGGTGCTCGCGGTCGCGGAGGACGGCAGCGCGGTAGCGCCATTGCTCGGCGGCCTCGCCGGCGTCAACGTAATGGCCCGCGAGATCGCGGCGGCGCTCGACGTGCCGCCCGCCATCACGACAAGCGGCGAACTGCGCTTCGGCACCTGCGTGCTGAATCCGCCTGAAGGCTATGCGCTCGCCAGTCTCGCGCAGGGCAAGCGTTTCGTGTCCGATCTGCTCGCGGGTGAAAGCACGCGCATCGAAGGCGACGCGCATTGGCTCGACGATGCGCAACTGCCGCGCTCGGCCGATGCGCAACGCGCGATCCGCATCACGCCGCACGCATGGGACGGCAATATCGATGAACTCGTCATTCATCCGCGCAGCGTCGTCGTCGCGCTGACGGACGGTGAAGACGCGGCACAGCGCATACGCGATGCACTCGCGGCGCAGGCACTGTCGCCGCTCGCGCTGGCCGCGATCGTCGCACCGGCCGCACGCATGGGCGACGAAGCGTTCGAGCAGGCGGCCCGCGCGCTGAATGCGCCGCTGCGTTTTGCCGACGTCGCGGACGTTACCGACGGCACAAACAGCGCGAACGGCACGAACGCCGCTGCAGTCATGGACGTCAAGGATTCGCACGCGGCGCCCGCATCGCTGTCGTCGCGCGCGTTGCTGACCGCCGCGTTAGATCCGGACAGCGAGATTGCCGACAGCGCGTCGGGCGTCGCATTGGCCGTCGCGGCTGGGCCGGTCGATGTCAATACGATCGGCCGTGCGCGCGGCCGGCTGACCGTGATCGGCCTCGGTCCCGGCAGCGCGGACCTGATGGTGCCGGCAGCCCGCGCCGCACTCGATCAGGCAACGGACATTCTCGGTTATGCAACCTACGTCGAGATGGCCGGGCCGTTTCGCGCCGACCAACAGGTGCACCCGACCGATAACCGCGAAGAGATGCAACGCGCGCGTCGTGCGTTCGAGCTTGCGAGCGGCGGACGGCGCGTCGTGATGGTGTCGTCGGGCGACCCCGGTGTGTTCGCGATGGCGTCGGCAGTGCTCGAAGCGCTCGATGCGTCTGACGCGCCCGAGTGGGCCGACGTCGAACTGGAGATCGTGCCCGGCGTGTCTGCCGCGATGGCGACCGCCGCGCAGGCCGGCGCACCGCTCGGCCACGACTTTTGCATGCTGTCGCTGTCGGATAACCTGAAGCCGTGGTCGATCATCGAAACGCGCATCGCGCATGCGGCGCAAGCCGATCTGGTGATGGCGTTTTATAACCCGGTATCGCGCGCGCGCCCCTGGCAACTCGACAAGGCGCTCGATATCGTGCGCGAATTCCGTGCGCCGGAAACGGTGGTCGTGCTGGGACGCGATATCGGCCGGCCTGGTGCATCGCTTGTGACGATGACGCTCGGCGAGTTGAAGTCTGCGGACGTCGATATGCGTACGATGGTGATCATCGGGTCTTCGACTACGCGCGAATTTGTGCGGCGATCGGCGCATGGCGCGCCGCGCGAATGGGTTTATACGCCGCGCTGGTATCGGTGAACAATGGGTCCGGTAATGCGCACAGGAATGTGCGCATCGCTATTCCCGGCAAGAGTAGACCGCCATTAAGTCAATTAACTCCACGCCATTATCCACACAAATCATCACCTCATTATAATTTAAATTTTGTTAAAAAACCTTTACCTACTCCAGTTTCACGAATAATCTACCACCAATAAAACCAATCTGATCTTCAAGACCCCCGGGCACTTATCCGGTGCCACGATGTTTCGCGCGACGGCGCTCCCGCCAGGAGATCGAATCATGTCATGCATTGTGTCCAGGATATTTGAAAACCGCGTTCCGATCGTTCAGCCGGCAAACGCGATATTAATTCCGTATACGTTTGAGAACAATCAGGAGCCGGATGATGCAGGCGCGAAAATTCATATAGATGCGCCGGCCCATACAAACATCATGAACGCTTCGTACGGAGCCGGAACAACCTTCAAGGTCAACGACAACGGAAGGTCGGCGGATATCGTAATCGGTGGCGCCAGCGCCGGGCGGAGGACCTCCGGAGTCAGCTGGGCAGTCAATCGGAGCGTGGTCCTGTCAGTCGACCCGGACGCACCCACGGGCGCGACGATCGACGACGGCAAGATTGCGTACTATAACGCCGCAGGGGAAACTGGACCGTCGTGTCCGCTTTCCGTGACAGTCTTCCCAACCGGTTCGACAATACCCACGATTAATGCGCCATTTTCCAAACGGGGTTCATGGCAGGATTGGGCAACGCAGTACTGGATCTACAGCTATCGCGTTTCGCTAAGAGTAACTGATAAACCGGTCACCGATTGGATCCTGTATTTCGATAAACTGCCGATTGGCACGACAGTTTATGACGCAAGCAGCCTGTGGGTAAAAATCGTCATGGACGGCACCGAGGGAACCGTCGCGCTTCAAACTCCGGATGGAGCACATGTCATTCAAGCGGACACGCCGCTCGATGTTGATTTTCAATTGTTATATCCCACCACTCAGGATAATCCTGAACAATATAACTCTCTTTATGATGTGGTCGTCTACGATATTGGAACCTGAATTCATATGGCATAAACGTCGAGCATTGCAATGGTTTATCGCAAAACCGGGCTTCGCGTCGCCCTCAATACACCGTCGAACGGTCAGTGGTCCTGCAATAGTCAGGGTTCTTCCCGATATGGGTGCGCGGCAAAATTGACGATATCAGCGGTTAACTTCGTTTCCGCCAAACGTCATGCAGACCGACAACGACCTTGCCGCACCGAACCTCATCGTTCCGTCCGCCGTTCTGATCGCAGATGCCCTGCCGATCGGCACGCCGCTCGAATGGCCGGTCGTCGATGCCGACGGCTCATTGCTATTCGAGCGCGGCGCGGTGGTGATCGGCCCGGAAGAACGCCGTTTTCTGTTCGCGCATTTCAAGCCGCGCCGCGGCGATCTCGCTGAAACCGACGCCGATGGCGCGCCGCTCAATCCGGCGCAGCGTGACGATGCAGACGAAGAAGACACACCGCTGTCGCTGAAAGACACGCATCTGTCGATCGGCGCGTTGATCGGCGTACGCCCGCAAAACGCGAGCGGCCAGATGCTGCCGAGCCGCGTCATCGGTTTTGCGCCGAACCAGTCCGTATTCGTCATGCCGCCGCACGTCGACGGCCGTCCGCTGTCGCTGACGGTCGGAGAAAACGTGGAGATCGTCGCGATCGCAAGTCAGGCGGTGTTCCGCTTTGTCTGCACGGTCGACTCGGTGTGTCACCTGCCGTTCGACTACGTCGTGCTATCGAAGCCCGGTGTGATCCGCCGGCTGCGCGAACGCAAGTCGATTCGCGTGCATGCGCGGCTGCCGGTGCGCTTTGGCATCAACGCGGACGGCGACGCCTACGAAGGGCTCGGCCTGATGCAGACCATCAGCGCGCTCGGCATGTCGTTCGGCACGCCGTGGCTGATCGGCAAGGTCGGACAGCGCGTGCGCGTGTCGTTCCGGCTGCAATCGAAAGATAGCGACACGCTCATCGAAACCACCGCGATCGTGCGCAATGCGCAGGCTGCGTCCGCGGCCGACGGGCTCGCGACGCACGGGCTCGAATTCGAACATCTCGATACCGCGCAGCAGCTTGCGCTGAAATCGTTCGTGTTCGACCGCATCGACGATATCTCGCACTGGTCGAACGGCGTGCGCTGACGCGACGCCGTTGCGCTGGTTGCGGCCACGGACATGCGCCCCATCATGCGCGATGGCCGCGGCTGATGCGCGACCGCGCTTGCTGCCGGCAGATTCGACGGGATAACGTCAGCCTGCGTGGATCAACTGATCAGGTGTGACATACAGCCCTTCCCACGCCCGCGCTAACTGCTCGCAGCGGCGCAGCCGCACGACACCCTGCTCGAAGTCGACCAGCACGATACGGTCGGCTGCTTCCGGCCGCGCCGGCATGCCGCCGCTGCGGCCATCCGTCAACAGCCACAACCAGCGCTGCTGCGCCGGCTTGCGCTTCGCGGCGCGCGCGAGCAATTGTGCGGCGCGCCCGATTGCCGGTACGAACGGCGTCCCGCCGCCGCCGCCGATCGGATTCAGCCACTGTTCGCTCCAGCCACGCGGAATGGCCGGCCCAAACCGCAGATCGGCGCGCGTGCCGCCGAAGCAGATCAACGCAGCCTCGTGCCGGTCGGCACGCGCGCGTCCGAACAGCGCGGCGAGCATGCCCTTGGCGAGCGCGAGCTGCGCAGCGGCCAGCATCGAACCGGAGCAATCGAGCACGAAGCAATGCAGCGCGCCGCGCGGATGGGCTTCGCGGACCAGGCGCAGATGTTCGGCGCGCAGGCGTTGCGGGCCTTTGGCCGCGAGCGTGCCCGGCCACGCGATGCGCGCGCCCGCTTGACCGCGCGCCGCGGCCGTGCCGTTGACCTTGACCTCGCCTGCGGGCCATCGGAAACCGCTGCGCGAAACGCCAGCGGCGGCGCTCTTCCGATGGCTCAGCGTTTTTTTGACGGAAGCGGGATCACGCGCTTCACGTGCTTAATGCCGACCGGTTCGGGCGGCAGATAGCCCCAGTCGCTATCGCCTGGCGCGTCGGCCTCGCGCGCATCGCGTTCGCCGGTCGTGGCACGCGTGTTGTTGTTTTGCTCACCAGTCAAACCTGGTTCTTCCAGTTGCTGCAACGCTTCGCCGTTTCGTTGCCGATGCAACAATACCGATTGCGCGACGCGCTCGACATGTGCGGTGCTCACCGCGGGCGCCCCTTCGAGCGCGGCAAGCGCACGCGCGGCGCGCAACATCACCAGATCGGCGCGCATGCCGTCGACTTGCGCGGCGATACATAACGCGCTGACACGTTGATGCACGGCCTCGTCGAACTCAAGTTGCGCCAAGGCCGCGCGCGCCGCACGGATACGGCCTGCCTGCGCATCCTGCTGCGCCCCGTGGCGTTCACGAAACGCTTGCGGATCGGTATCGAACGCGAGCCGTGCCTTAACAATCTGCTGCCGGACCAGCGGATCGAAGCAGTTCTGCAGTTCGACCATCAGGCCGAAGCGGTCGGTCAGTTGCGGGCGCAATTCGCCCTCTTCCGGGTTCATTGTGCCGATCAGCACGAAGCTCGCCGCGTGGCTATGCGACACGCCATCGCGTTCGACCGTGTTGACGCCGCTTGCAGCCGCATCGAGCAATGCGTCGACCAGCGCATCGGGCAACAGGTTCACTTCGTCGACGTACAGCACGCCGCGATGCGCATTCGCGAGCAGGCCCGGCGCAAAGCGCACCGAGCCGTCGCGCAGCACGGTTTCGATATCGAGTGTGCCGACGAGGCGTTCTTCGCTCGCATTGAGCGGCAACGTGACGAACTGACCGTCCGGCAGCAGTTCGGCAAGCGCGCGCGCTGCCGTCGATTTGGCCGTGCCGCGCGGACCGCTGACCAGCACACCGCCGATGCCCGGATCGACCGCGGCCAGCAAAAGCGCCTGCTGCAGCTCGGGCTGCCCCAGCAATGCGGCAAACGGAAACACCGGCGCGCGGCCGTCTGCCGTCGCGTTGACGATCGTATTCATGAGCGCTTCCCTTCAATCTGTTGTTCGCTCGCGAGCAGGTGCTGCTCGATCTGTTCGCGATACGCGCCCGGCTCCTGCCACAGGCCGCGCTGCATCGCTTCGAGCAGGCGCTCGCAGATGCCGTGCAGCGCGTGCGGGTTATGCGTCTGCAGGAAGGTGCGCGTGGCGGCGTCGTTCAGATAGGCATCCGCGACCAGCGCATATTGATGATCGGCAATCACGCGCGCGGTCGCGTCATAGCCGTACAGATAGTCGACGGTCGCCGCGATCTCGGCCCCGCCCTTATAGCCATGCCGTTTCACGCCGTCGAGCCACTTCGGGTTGACGACGCGCGAGCGGATCACCCGCGCGATCTCTTCGGTCAGCGTGCGCACGCGCGGCGCGTTCGGATTGCTGTGATCCGCGTGATACAGCTGCGGCTGGCTGCCGGACAAATGCCGCACGGCCGCGGCCATGCCGCCCTGAAACTGGTAGTAATCGTTCGAGTCGAGCAGGTCGTGTTCGCGGTTGTCCTGGTTTTGCAGCACCACGTCGAGACTCGCGAGCCGCATGCCGAATGTGTCGCGCGCCTCTTCGCCGGCGTTCTTCTGCGTGTAAGCGTAGCCGCCGTGCGCGAGATACGCGTTCGCGAGATCCGCGTCGGTCTGCCACTGCCGCGTATCGATCATCTCCTGCAGGCCCGCGCCGTACGCGCCCGGCCGCGCGCTGAAGACGCGCCAGCCGGCACGCTTGCGCGCCTCCTGCGCATCGAGTCCGCGCGCGAGCCACGCGTCGCGCTCGCGCAGCACACGGGCGCGGATCGGATTCAGATGCTCGGGTTCGTCCTCGAGGTCCGCCACCGCCTGAACGGCCGCATCGAACAGATGCATCACGTTCGGAAACGCATCGCGGAAAAAACCCGATACGCGCAGCGTGACGTCGATGCGCGGCCGGTCGAACACGGCGATCGGCATGATCTCGAAGTCGGTCACGCGATGACTGCCGGGCGCCCACTTCGGGCGCACGCCGAGCAACGCGAGCGCCTGCGCGATATCGTCGCCGCCGGTGCGCATCGTCGCGGTGCCCCACACCGACAGGCCGATCGCGCGCGGATAGTCGCCCTGCTCCTGCAGATGACGTTCGAGCAATTGCTGCGCCGACTTCATGCCGAGCGTCCACGCGGCTTGGGTCGGAATCGCGCGGGTGTCGACCGAGTAGAAATTGCGGCCGGTCGGCAGCACGTCGGGGCGCCCGCGCGATGGCGAACCGCTCGGCCCCGGCGGCACGAAGCGGCCTTCGAGGCCGCGCTGCAATTGCAGCATTTCCTGCGTGCCGCATGCGTCGAGACGCGGCAGTACGTCGGCGCGCAGACGTTGGAGGACGCGTTGGGTTTGCGGCAGTTCGCTGGTCGGAGGCAGTAGGCGTGCGGTTTGCGGTAATTCGTCGGTCGGAGGCAGCACGCGTTCGCGCTGCAGTAAATCGCCCGCCGAAGGCAGCCTACGTGCGGTTTGTAGCGATTCGCCCATCGGGCGCAGCCCCTGCGCGGCCGACGGCAATGCTTCGACATGCCGCAGTGTGCTTTCAGTCTGCGGCACTTCACTCGCGTGCCGCAGCGCGACATCCGACGCCGCCGGCGTCTCACCGCGTGGCTCGCACAGATCGGCCAGCAACGCGCCCGCAAGCAGTTCGAGCCGCTCGCGCGCGTCGCCGTTGTGCCGCCACGGCGCATCGCTGACCTGCTGCAACAACGCGGGCCGCGCGCCTTGCCACGGCGCGGACCAGTCGGCCGTCAACGGATCGAACAGATGATCGATCGCCAGATCGCGCGCGAGCGCATCGATCAGGCCCGCGTTCGCGCCCTGCCCGTCGCCCACCGGGTAACGGCCGAGCGCGAGCAGCGTATCGCGCCGCTGCACGCCGCGCGGCGACTGGCCGAACGTATGCAGACCGTCGCGGATCTGCGCTTCCTTCAACTCGCACAGCCACGCGTCGACGCGCGTGAGCAACGCGTCTTCGGCGTCCTGTCCGGCGGGTTTCGCGATGCTCAGTTCCTCGTGCAACCGGTGTTCGATGATGGTCGACAGGATCGTGCTTCGCAGCAGCTTTGCGCGGCGCGGATCGACCATCAGCGCTTCGTAGTATTCGTCGACCTGCCGTTCGAGGTCCTGCAGCGGTCCGTAACTTTCTGCGCGCGTGAGCGGCGGCATCAGATGATCGACGATCACCGCCTGGGCGCGCCGCTTCGCCTGGCTGCCTTCGCCCGGATCGTTGACGATAAACGGATACAGATGCGGCAGCGGACCGAGAATCGCATCCGGCCAGCACGCATCGGAGAGCGCGACGCTTTTGCCCGGCAGCCACTCGAGATTGCCGTGCTTGCCGACGTGCACGATCGCATCGATGCCGAACTGATCGCGCAGCCAGAAGTAGAACGCGAGATACGCATGCGGCGGCACGAGCTCGGCGTCGTGATAGCTCGCGTAGTCGTGCTGTTCGCGCGAACGCGACGGCTGGATGCCGACGAACACGTGCCCGCAACGCCAGCCGGCGATCATGAAGCGGCCGCGCCGCACGGTCGGATCCTGCCGCGGCGGACCCCAGCGCGCGTTCAATGCATCGCGCAGCGACGCGGGCAAGCGCGCGAAACGCGTTTCGTAATCGGCCACGGCAAGGCTTTGCAGCGCCGGCCGCAGGTCGCGCACCACCGGATCGTTCGTCACGCCCTGCGTGAGCTGGCCCAGCAATGCGTCGCCGTCCTCGGGCAGTTGCTCCGCCACGCGATAGCCGTCGTCGTGCAGTCTCTCCAGAATGCCGACCACCGATGCCGGCGTATCGAGCCCGACGCCGTTGCCGATCCGTCCTTCGCTCACCGGATAGTTCGCGAGGATCAGCGCGAGCTTCTTGTCCGCGTTATCGAGCGTGCGCAGCCTGCACCAGCGTTCGCTCAGTTCCGCGACAAAGGCGACGCGCTCCAGGTCCGGCTGGTAGCGGACCACATCGACTTCGGTATGCGGGCAGCGATACGCGAGGCCTTTGAAGCTGATCGCGCGCGTAATGATGCGGCCGTCCACCTCGGGCAGCGCGACATGCATCGCGATATCGCGCGAATTCAGGCCGTGATTGTCCTGCAGCCAGTCTTCGCGATTGCCGCCGCTCAGAATGACCTGCAGCACCGGCGCGTCGCCCGCGACGGCGAGCGGCGCCGGGTCGTCGATCGCACTGGCGGCGAAGGCGGTCGTGTTCAGCACCAGCGACGCATGATGTTGCTCGCACAACTGTCCGACGATGTCGCGGCTCAGCGCGTCTTTGAGCGATGTGATCGCGATCGGCAACGGGTTCATTCCGCGTGCTTCGAGCGCATCGATCAGCGCGTCGAACACTGCGGTATTCGCGGCTTGCAGATGCGCCTTGTAGAACAGGATCGCGACCACCGGCGCGTCGGCGCGCCAGCGCGCCTGCCAGTCGGCGATGATCGGCGTGTCGTGCGACGGATGATAGAGCGCGGCGGCGGGCAACGGCACCGGCAGCGGAGGCTCAGCGCCGAAGCCGAGCGAGCGCGACGCGATGCAACGCAAAAAGGCTTCCGCATTTTGCGGACCGCCCTCGCGCAGATAGCGCCATAACTGATGACACAGCGCCGCGTCCGCGGTGCTGCGCGCGGTGAGGTTCAGGTCTTCCTGCAGATCGCCGGAGAACATCGCGAGCGTCTGCTGTTTGCGCTGCGCGAGCGCGACCACCTGTTCGATGCCGTACGGCCAGTACGATTCGCCGCCCAGATGGTCGACCACGACGACGCGCGCATGCTGCAACACATCGTCGACATAGAAGTCGACCGAGGCCGGCTGCCGCAGATACGTGACGTTCGCAAGACGCACGCTCGGAAAGCCCGCCGGCAGACGCGACACCACACTCGCGAGCAGCGACAGCGTGGTATCCGCGGAACTCAGCACGACGATATCCGCAGGCCGCTGATCGATCCGGATCACCCCTTTCGTATCGTCGACGAAGCCGCCCGGCGTGGTGCGCAGCAAATGCATGTTCGTGCCGTCTCCGGTTCGTAGGGCTAAGGCGCGCGGCCGCTATGCGCGCTGAGCGTGCAGCGCGTCGTCCAGCGCGCGTTGCAGCGCCGGCTGCTCGAGGTCTGCGCCGATCATCACGAAGCGGCTCGCCGACGCGTTGCGCGGCGGTTCGTCGTCGCGCCAGCGGCGATCGAAATAGCTGTCGAAGCGGCGCCCGACGCCCTGAATCACAAGACGCATCGGCGCGTTCGGCAACACCGCAAAACCCTTCACGCGATACACCGTGTGCTGCTCGACCACGCGCTGCAGCGCCGCGATTATCGCTTCGCGCGACGGCGCATCGGCGGTGACGACCACGGAGTCGAAATCGTCGTGATGGTGGTCGGCATCTTCAGCGGAACCGTGGTGATCGTGACGCAGATGAATCGTTTCCTCCGACGCGGATTCGAGTCCGAGCAGCGTGTTCAGATCGAGCTGACCGTTTTGCGCGCGGACGATTTTCACCTGCGCCGGAATCTCTTCGCGAATCGTCGCTTCGACCGCACGCTCACGCGCGGCGTCGAGCAGGTCGGCCTTGTTCAGAATGACCAGGTCCGCGGCGGACAGCTGATCTTCGAACAGTTCGTGCAGCGGCGACTCGTGATCGAGGTTCGCATCGGCCTTGCGCATCGCGTCGACCGCGAGCGGATTGTCAGCGAACTGGCCGCTTGCGACCGCCGGGCCGTCGACGACCGTCACCACCGCGTCGACGGTGAAGCTGTTTTTGATCGACGGCCAGTTGAACGCCTGCACGAGCGGCTTCGGCAGCGCGAGGCCGGAGGTTTCGATCAGCACGTGGTCGATTTGCGCGCGCCGCTCGACGAGCTGCTCCATCACGGGAAAGAACTCTTCCTGCACGGTGCAGCACAGGCAGCCGTTCGCGAGTTCATAGAGCTGACCTTCGGTTTCGCGGCCTTCCTCATCGCAGCCGATGCCACAGCCCTTGAGGATTTCGCCGTCGATGCCGAGTTCGCCGAACTCGTTGACGATGACCGCGACCCTCAAGCCGCCGGCGTGCTGAAGAATATGGCGCAACAAGGTGGTCTTGCCGCTGCCGAGAAAGCCCGTGACGATCGTCACCGGGATCTTGCGCATCTGGGTTTGCATGGGCGAGGTATATAGCGACGATTAGCGACTAAAAGCGCGACGTTAGAGCGCGACACTAAAAGCGCGTGACGTGAAGCGCGCGAAGAAGTCATGGACGGAACGCCGCACCCCGCGGCGTCAACCCTGCTCTTCCGGCCGGTATCCGGGCTGGCGAGAGCGCCGCTTCACCTTCCCACACGAGTCGACGATTTCTCGTGCAGTGGTTATCTGCCCGCGCGGCCTTGCGCGCGGACCTCGAAGCCGGCTCTGCATCGCGTCAAACGCGATGCGCTCGCCTTCCGTTGCGGGGGCAGCACAGTGGGGCCCGCAGCCATGATCCGTCAGACGGTGGCGTGGGTCGCTGTTTCCCGTTTAACTGCGCACGCCAGAATGCGCGCGCGAGCACCAGAAGTCGGTGCGAGTGTAGGCGTGAGGCGCACAGGCGTCAAGGTTGGCCGTTTTTGCTCAGGCCGCCGCCGATCAGACCGAGATAGAGCGTCAGGGTGCGCTGCACCGCTTCGGCCACTGGCGTGCTAATGCCGTCGTAGACGCCGGTTACGCATGCTTCGTCAAGAACACGGTAATAGGTCTGGCGGTCTTGCGTGCGGATGACCGCGGGCGGATAGCCGGACTTCATCAGTTCAAAGTTCAACAGCAACCGCCCGGTGCGACCGTTGCCGTCGATAAACGGGTGGATCTTGACGAAGCGTGTATGCAGTTCCGCCGCGCGTTCCACCGGGTGCAGCGCAGCGGAGCGCTCATACCAGACAAGCAGCGCGTTCATTTCCTGCGGCACATGCACGGCGTCGGGCGGGACGGTACTCGCGCCGCCGATCAGCACATTCCCTTGCCGGTAACGGCCTGCATCCTTATCGGAGATGCCGCGCAGCACAAGCGAATGGATGTTCTTGATCTGCCATTCGGTAAGCGCTTCGCGCTTCGCGACGATCTCCTCGACACATTCGATTGCGTCGCGATGGTTCGTCGCTTCCAGATGCTCACGCAAGGTCTTGCCGCCCACGGTGATGCCTTCGAGCACCACTTTCGTTTCCTGCAGCGTCAGCGTGTTGCCCTCGATCGCATTGGAGTTGTAGGTCCAGTCGAGCGTCAGCACCTCGCGTAGCGACGCCACGGTTTCCTCTGGAAGCGGGCGAGCGGCATCCAGTTGCGCCTTTTGGCGATCGGTTTCCGCGAGCAGGGTCGAGAGCGTTGGGTTCACAGGCACGTGAGGGTTGGACGGCAAGGGTTTCAGTATACAGGCGACTTATCCGCCCACGACGCCTGTGCTATCGTATGCCCGCGTCCGGTGCCGCATATGCGCGTTGCGCATCCCATGCGGTTAAACGGGAAACAGGAAGCGTGGCCATGCCCCGTCCAGCCTGTGCTGTCCCCGCCAACGGTAAGCGGCCCGCGGGTCATCCCCGCGCATGCGTTTCGATGCCACTGTCGGCCGTCCGCCGATGGGAAGGCGAAGCGCATGAGGCCGTCAGCCCGGATACCGGCCGGACGCGAGGGGGCGAACGTCACGGTCGCCAGTCGCCGGTTCCGCGGGGGACGGATACCAGCGCCCACGCACAGCGCGCAGCCATCGCTCGCCGCCGCCGTGCACGCCATGTGGCATCGCATGACACGTCTTCATTCCGCGCGCACCGGCGCGGTTTTCCGCGCCGTGGCGTTTCGCGCCGCGGTATTCCACGCTTTGCACGGCGGCCTGCGATGAAACGGCTTGCCGTCGGCATCGGCTGCAAGCGCGGCACGCGCGTCGAACAGATCGACGCGGCGGTGCGCGAAGCGCTCGGCCCGCATTCGATCGACGAAATCCATACCGTCGCGACCGTCGACGTCAAGGCGCACGAACCCGGCATCGTCGCGTTCTGCGCGCGCCACGTGTTGCCGCTGCGCGTGTTCTCGCGCGAGCAGATCGCAGCGGCCGGCGCCGACGCAACCACGACGCCTTCGCCCGCGGCACGCGCACATCTCGGCGTCGATGGCGTCTGCGAGCCCTGCGCGCGGCTCGCGGCATCCGGAGGACAGTTGCTTACGCCAAAACATGTGCGCGACGGCGTCACCGTCGCCATCGCGGTGCTGACCGCCCGGACCGTTGCGGACGCAACCGTCCCGCGCACCTCATCGTTATCTCACCCACAGGACTTTCAATGAAAACCGATCCCGACTCGCATCTGCGCATGACCCAGCGCCGTCGCGAAGGCCATGAGAAAAAACAGGCGGAAGCGACCATCGAAAAAGGCCTGTTGATGGTCAACACCGGCACCGGCAAAGGCAAAAGCACCGCGGCGTTCGGCATGGCCGTGCGCGTGCTCGGGCACGGCATGCGTCTTGGCGTCGTGCAGTTCATCAAGGGCGCGCTGCATACGTCAGAACGCGATTTTCTCGGCAGTCTGCCGAACTGCGAATTCATCACGATGGGCGACGGCTATACGTGGAACACGCAGAACCGCGACGCCGATATCGCCACCGCACGCAAAGGCTGGGCCGAAGCAAAGCGGATGATCGAAAGCGGCGACTATCAGATGGTGATTCTCGACGAGTTGAACACCGTATTGAAGTACGACTATCTGCCGCTCGACGAGGTGCTCGCGGTGCTGACCGCGCGGCCCGAGATGCTGCATGTGGTCGTCACGGGCCGCCATGCGCCCGATGCGCTGATCGAGGCGGCCGACCTCGTCACCGAGATGCGCGCGATCAAGCATCCGTATCGCGAGCAGCACGTCAAGGCGCAGCGCGGCGTGGAGTTCTGAACGATGGCGGACTGCCCCGCCCTGTTCATCAGCGCACCCGCGTCCGGCCAGGGCAAAACGACGATCACCGCGGCGCTGGCGCGCCACCACCGGCGGCAAGGCCGGCGCGTACGCGTGTTCAAGACCGGTCCCGACTTCCTCGACCCGATGATTCTCGAGCGCGCAAGCGGCGCGCCGGTGCTGTCGCTCGACCTGTGGATGGTCGGCGAGTCCGCGTGTCGCGACCTGCTCGCGCAGGCGGCCGCACAAGCGGACCTGATCCTGATCGAAGGCGTGATGGGCCTGTTCGACGGCACGCCGAGCAGCGCCGATCTGGCCGCGGCGTTCGGCGTGCCGGTGGTCGCCGTGATCTCGGCGAAAGCAATGGCGCAGACGTTTGGCGCGGTCGCTTTCGGACTTGCGCACTATCGCGCGGGCGTGCCGGTGCACGGGGTGTTTGCGAACCGCGTCGGCACGTCGCGCCACGCGCGGATGCTCGAGGAATCGCTGCCGGCCGGATTGACATGGATGGGCTCGATCGCGAGCACGGCGGAAATCGAATTGCCGGACCGCCACCTCGGCCTGCTGCAGGCGATGGAAATCGCTGACCTCGACCGCCGTCTCGATGAAGCCGCCGACGTGCTTGCGCCGACGCCGCTCGCGGCGCTGCCGCCCGTGGTGCGCTTCCTGCCGTCGTCGAAGCTGTCGTCGAAGCCGTCATCGGGTCCGTCGCAACCGGCCGGAGCGCGGCCACGTCTGCTCGACGGCGCGCACATTGCCGTCGCGCGCGACGCCGCATTCTCGTTCATCTACCCGGCGAATCTCGCGTTGCTCGACGCGCTTGGCGCACGTGTCAGCTTTTTTTCGCCGCTTGCCGATGAAGCCATGCCGGAGCACGCCACGGCCCTCTATCTGCCAGGCGGCTACCCGGAGCTGCATGCGGCAACCCTCGCGCGCCATACGCGCACCGCGGACTCGATACGCGCGCATGCCGCGGCGGGCAAACCGGTCATCGCCGAATGCGGCGGCATGCTGTACCTGCTCGAAAGTCTGACCGCAACCGATGGCACGACCACGCCGATGCTCGGGCTGCTGCCCGGCCACGTGCGCATGCAGACACGGCTTGCGGCGCTCAGCATGCAGCAGCTCGACGGACCGCTCGGGACGCTGACCGGCCATACGTTCCACTATTCGCACGTGAGCACACCGCTCACGCCCGTGCTGCACGCGACGCGTGCGCAGTCGGATGTCGCCGGCGAAGCGGTGTACCGCGCCGGTCCGATCGTCGCGACTTATATGCACAGCTACTGGCCGTCGAATCCGGCCTTCACCGCGGCACTCTTTTATGGCAACGCGTTTTAACGACGCCGATCGCGCGGCGGTCTACCGCGCCATTTACGAACGCCGCGACATGCGTCATTTCGTGCCCGGCCCGGTCGACCCGGTCGTGCTGCGGCGCCTGCTCGACGCCGCGCATCACGCGCCGAGCGTCGGCTACATGCAGCCGTGGCGGATCGCGCGCATTACCGATGCGGCGCTGCGCGGCGCGTTGCACGATGCGGTCGAGCGCGAGCGGCTGCAAACCGCCGACGCGCTCGGCAAACGGCGCGATGAATTCATGAAGCTGAAAGTGGAAGGCATGCGCGACTGCGGCGAAGTGCTGGTCGTCGCGCTGATGGACGGACGCGAAGCGCATATCTTCGGGCGGCGCACGCTGCCTGAGATGGACCTCGCATCGGTGTCATGCGCGATCCAGAATATGTGGCTCGCGGCGCGTGCGGAAGGTATCGGCATCGGCTGGGTGTCGCTGTTCGATCCCGACGAGGTGCGCACGCTGCTGCGCATGCCTGACGGCGCACAGCCGGTTGCGATACTCTGCGTGGGGCAGATCGATGCGTATTATCCGGAGCCGATGCTCGAAATGGAACGCTGGGCAACGCGCGCGCCACTTGCCGATTGCGTGTTTGAAAACTGGTGGCCGGATGCGGAGCGCGAAGAAGGCGCCTGATTCATCACAGAACTGAGCACACAGCTGAGTACTGAGCACGAGACTGAGCGGCCGGATCGCCCCATACGCACGATCCACAAAAACAGGACAACCCGGAATAATGTAGATGAAAGAATCGCGCAACGTGTCGGCAGCAGAAATTATCTGGCTGGTCTGTTTTCTGTTGCTGTGTCTCTATCCGCCGACGGTATTCGGGAAGCTGCTGGGGCTCGTGATCTGCGTGGCGCTGGTGTATCTGTATCGACGCGGCAAGCCACGCATCAGGTGAGTACCCTGCATCCGTGCCACGCGCGATGCGAGAACTGCGCGTCATAACCGGGCGTCGGCGCCGGCTTGAGGTGACCGGCGCCGTCGCGGGCGCGCGCGTTATTCGTTTTCGTCGAAATAGTGCCCAAACTTCGCCTGTTTGGTCCGGATATATCGTTCGTTTTCTTCACGCACCGGAATCGCCAGCCCGACGCGCTCGCAGACCGGAATGCCGTGTTTGGTCAGCGTGTCGAACTTCTCGGGGTTGTTGCTCATCAGCCGTACCGATGTCACCTTCAGCGTGCGCAGGATGCCCGCGGCCGAATCGTACTCGCGCGAATCTTCAGGCAGGCCGAGTTCGAGATTCGCCTCGACCGTGTCGCGCCCCTGCTCCTGCAATGCGTACGCGCGGATCTTGTTGGTCAGGCCGATGCCGCGTCCTTCGTGGCCGCGCAGATAAAGCAGCACGCCGCATCCTTCAGCGGCGATATAGCGCAACGCGAGGTCCAGCTGTTCGCCGCAATCGCAGCGATACGAGCCGAGCACGTCGCCCGTCAGGCACTCCGAGTGCAAGCGCGTCAACACCGACTGTTTGTTCGCGACATCGCCCATCACGAGCGCGACATGTTCGGCATCGCCGTCGGCGACGCGAAACACATAGGCGGTAAAGGTGCCGTAGCGGGTGGGAAGCGTGGCTTGCGCGTCGAGCACGACGCATTCTTGGGCAAGTCCGTCGATGCGCGACGGATCGGGAGGCATGGGCATGGCGTTATGCGTATGGCAGACATGAGCCCGTGAAAAACCGGGGACAAAGTTCGGAACTGGAGTTTACCGCTAAACACGAAGACCCATTCTCAGTGCATCAAGCGGCCCGTACGACGCACCGCTCGTGCGCGCGCTGCCGCACGCGAGCGCGTCGCCGCGCGCGCCCGTGCCGCCTATACTGGATTGGCCAGTCCCTCGGACCGCATGCCGCCCGGCGTGCTGCACTGCGAAAGGAGCCGCTCTATGACCAGCGTTGCCCAGGTACTCAAATCGAAGCCGGACCAGAACGTCTATACGATCAACGCGTCGGATTCGGTCTACAACGCACTCAAACTGATGGCCGACAAGCAGATCGGCGCATTGCTCGTCACCGAAGGGGAAGCGATCGCCGGCATTGTCACGGAGCGTGACTACGCGCGCAAGGTGGTGCTGATGGACCGCTCGTCCAAGTCGACACCGGTGCGGGACATCATGAGCAAGGCGGTTCGCTTCGTGCGTCCCGAGCAAACCACCGATGAGTGCATGGCGCTGATGACAGAGCGCCGCATGCGCCATCTGCCCGTACTCGATCACGACCGGCTGGTCGGTATGGTGTCGATCGGCGACCTCGTGAAGAACATCATCGCCGAGCAGCAGTTCACGATTCAGCAACTGGAGCAGTACATCACCGGCGCGGGTTGAACGCCGCGCGGCGCGCACGCTTCACCGAGCAGCGCGAAGGGACCGCGCAAAAGGCGCCCACTTCGAGTGGGACGGACTGTGCCGCCGTGATGGCGGTGCAGATTTTTTCCGCGGGTCTTCCATCAAAGCAAAACCGGCCTGTGTCCTCTTTAGACACAGGCCGGTTCGTCACCGCCCGCTTTCAGCCCCTCGCGTCGTAGACGCCAGGACCCTGCCCCGTCACCAACATGCGCAACCAGAATTAGTGGCCGTAATCGACCGAATTCCCGCGGTTCAGCTGGATCGGCGCACCGGCTTGCGAGTTGCCGCCGGTTGCCGCGCCGTAACCCGTATCTGCGGACGGCGCCGATGGTTGCCGGGCAACGCCCTGGTTTTGCGCAGCGTTGGCCGCCTGCACGCGGCGCTCAGCGGCCTGGATATCTTCCGGATACGTGGTGTCGTTCGACAACGCCGGGTTGTAGCCGGCCTTTTCCAGCTGAATCAGTTCCTGACGGACTTGTGCGCGCGTCACGGTGGATTGGCTCGCCTGAGCGAACGATACGACCGGAGCTGCGAGTAGCGCGGCAATAGCAACAGCCTTGATAAGCGATTTCATGATCTAGACCCCCAACGATTTTTTCTGCTTGACTGCTTGCCCCATGCAAGAGCCATTAACAGCAGTTTAATCAGTTGTTGACCTAGGGGAAACCCTTATTAGGAAGATTCTTAATTGCGGAACCCGCAATGATGGGTATTGCAGATATCAGTCCTTGCACATCGTCGGCATGGATCAGCCGTATTTCTTACGATTCACTGTCGATTTCGACCGCGAGGCCGCCGGGCATCAGCAGTTTGCGCGGCCCGCTGACGAACGGGCTGCCCGGTTCGTAGAAGCGCAACGGCCGATGCATCTCGCGCGACAGGCCGATACGCGTGGTTGCCGCGACCGGTACACGCTTGGCCCGCGCGATGGCGCCCAGCCAAAGCCCCTTGCCGGTGCACAGATCTACACCGTTGAGCGATGGTCCGATGCCGAATGCTAACGTGAGACGGCCCGGGCCGCGCGCGAGATCGCGCAATTTGACGCCCGGCCGGCGCATCTCCATTTGCGCGATGCCTTCGAGCGGTTCGACTGCGCGCAGCAGCACGCCGGCGCCGGTGCCCTCCGCTTCGCTCGACACGTTCAGCATGTACGACACGCCATACGTCAGCCGCACATACGCGTGCCCGCGCGCGAAAAAGAGCGACTCGTTGTAGTCACGGCGGCCGATAAACGCATGCCCGGTCGAGTCGCCGACCGGGTACGCCTCCGCCTCGACGATCCGCCCGCTGACGCGCCCGTCCGGCCGGTCGTACACGACGCACTTGCCAATCAGAAAGCGCGCCAGTTCGACCGTGTCGACCGGTAGCGCGGCGCGCGCAAGCGGCATGATCCGCGTGCTTGTTGGGTTCATCCGGATACCTCGTGAGGCGCGCCACGCGACCCGCGTGATGCGCCGGAAAGCAAGACAGACCGCGCGTCTTCGCCAAATCCGTTGTGCCAAAACCTCATTCGCTTTCCTTAAGCGATCACTGTGGAACCAATTGCGGTATCTTTACACTCCGACAGACATTCGCATGCCAGCCGTAACAGCTGGCCAACCCAGTTTGTCAGTAGGTGGCGTTCGAGTAGGTAGCGTTCGGGTTCACACCCGGGGTTTACACCGTAGACCGCAACACCGTTCCACGCGTTTTCATCCCAGAAGTACAGAAGTTGGCAGTGCAGGGGTCCCCGTTCACGGGCTGACCGTCGCTCAAGCATGACAACAGGAGAAAGTGAATGAAGGCGATTCAGGCAATCAAGGTGGTAGGTGGCGCACTTATCGTGCTCGCGTCGCTCAACGCGTATTCGCAAGCGAGCGGCACCGAGGGTGCAACGGATCTGAGCACGCAGCCGAGCGCAAAGCAACAGCATAAGGCGATGAAGAAGGCAGACCGTGCGCTGGCTCGCAAAGTTCGCGCCGCGCTCGCGAAAGCGAAGGGTGTCAGCGCCGCCAACATCATCGTCCGCGCGAATGCCAACACCGGCGACGTGTGGCTCGAAGGCTCGGTGCCTGAGCAGCCGCAAGTCGACCAGTCCACGCAGGTCGCTCAAGGCGTGGCGGGTGTGAAGAACGTCAAGAACGACCTGACGATTCGCCCGGTCGGCCAGTAAACGGACAACCGGTCCGGCATCCCGGAACGCACCGCTCTTCATCGTCAAGGCGAAGAGCGGTGCCTATCGCATCGCATGCAGGAGCGTGGATGGGCCTCACACGGGAATAAGCCGGGTAAGCGTCTTTCCTGCTAACGTCCGAAGCTGGCTCCCCAATTGACGAGCCAAGTCGAGCGTCGGCAAATCTCAAAAGCGATCCCTGTCGATTCAGATTGTGCTCGACATTGCGACGCTGTCTCCTACACGCGGCAGGACAGATGGGCCAGGGGCGGCGATATCGGACAGCGTGTAGTGGAACGCACCCAGCGTCACATCGATGGCCGCCGCAATTTCCGCTTCTGAATCACCGCGATAACGGAATCGGGCGAGTATCTGGTCATAGCCGCCTGTGCCGTTGAAAACGTGATTCAATTTCGGGACGATGGCGCCGTAGAGTTGTGCAATGCCGGTCGGCAAACGTACGTCGATTAGCCGTGTACCGACTGGCTCCGGCAACATCAGGAAGCCTCCGCGCAATGGCGACGCCTGCGCTGCGCGCGCCTTGCGAGCAAGCGTCTCGAAGTTTTCCGCATCGCCGGATTGCTGCGCGACCCACAATTGGTAAAGGTCAACACCGTAGAGATCCCGGAACATGAAGGGGATCTCACCTCCCCCTACGCGCGCGCCAACTTCAAGGAAGCAGAAGCCGGTACTTCCCTGGATCACTTCGAGATGAAATGCGCCGTCCTTCAACGCCAGCGCATCAAGACAAGCCTTCGCAAAAACGAGCAGCTCGTCGCAGGCGGAGCCGGCATTGAGCATGATCGATCCCAACGGCTTGCCATTCGCGAAATCCAGGCAGGTATTCACGTAGCGCGAGCCGCGCACGATCACGAATGCTCCATCCGAGACCAGTCCGTCGACGTGATAAATCGGCCCCTCGACAAATTCCTCGCACTCGTAATCTTCGCGGGCCAAACCCGGCCATAGTTCCGCCAGCCTCGCTCGCGTGTCGATACGCACCACTCCGTCGCTGGCTGCGCCGGCTCGAGGTTTGATGATGAGCGGGAGTCGCAAATTGGCGAGTTCCTCCGCATCATGCGACTGAACCCGATTCAACTCGACGAACCGCGGTGCCTTCAGGCCCGCGGCGATAATCGCCTGCTTCATCACAGTTTTATCCCTGAACCGCCTGACCGTCTCCGGACGATCACCCGCGATATCGAAAACTTCCCGTAGCCGCGCCGCGGCGATCAGGTCGAATTCCGACAATGCAATCAGACGCTCAAGGCCGCCGAGCCGATCTGCGCATCGCCGCACGGCCTCGGATAAAGCCGCTTCATTCTTGAAATCAGGCAAGTGCTCGGCATGGACGATGCGTGACGCACTCAACGCGGCTGCTCCCTCTGGGGTGCACACGTAAGCAACGTCATGCGCCCGATGATCAATGTATCTATCGTACGCGGCGAATTCGTCTGCCCAGCGGTTGAGGATAACGATACGTTCCCGTTTGTTCGACGGCGTGGATGTCATGAACTGAATTCCTTCATGAAGCGAGCGAGGCCGTCCTTGATCCGAGCAGACAGGCAGCCTCGGCGAGGCGACGCTCGAGCGTTTCGCGGTCAGGCGCGGCAAAGAGAACATGACCGACCCGGCCGCGAAAATCGGTTAAGGCCTGGACCGGCTCCCCGGTCCGACCATAGATTTCGGCCTCTTCGCAGCCGGGCAGCGCACGCAGTTCGTCGAGACACGCGAGGCCGGTAAGGCATCCCGATTCATGTGGCGCGATAAAACGCACGCCACTGACCCGCGTCGGCAAGCGACCGATATCGCCTTGTATGGGATCATCGTCGCCGAGGTGACTGCGGATCATCACCTCCGGCAGCGAAATCGACTTGCTGAGTTCGACCAGTCGATAGATGCGATCGCCGCCGAGACGCGCCGCAATTTCAATCAACACCGGGCCTTCGCGGGTCAAACGTGCCTCGGCATGAAAAACACCGAGCGTCAGGCCGATACGATCGACGACGTCCTCGATGTAAGCGACAAGCCGGGCACGCACATCAGCGGCCAATCCTGCCTCGACCGTATGCCCCATCTCGACGAAATAGGGCTCAGGGCCAAGCAGCTTTTCGGTTACCGCCAGAACGTGCGCCCCATGTCGGCCAACGCAGCCTTCGATACTATATTCAGGACCATTCAGATATTGCTCGAGCAACATCGTTTTCCCGATCGTTCGCCCCATGTCAGTCACATTCCCACGCGCGACATATTCGATTTCCTGCTGCAATTGAGCGCGCGAATCGATTCGTACGACGCGCAGGCTGCCGCACCCATCCGTCGGTTTCAACACGGCCGGAAATCCCACATGCTCCGCGGCAACCGCCACGTCGTCAGCATGAGTCAGGCGCGCAAATCCCGGTACGGCCAGCCCCGCAGCCGCGAGATGCATGCGACATCGATACTTGTCGCGCACCAACTCGGCAACGTCGGGTTCGAGATGGGGAAGGCCCAGCCTTGAAGCAGCGTCGGCCGCCACGCCCACGACATACTCGAATCCGGGAACGATCGCTTTCGCACCCATTTTTCTCGAGAAATCTGCCACCGCCGCCGCACAATAGGTATCGACCTTCGTCACCGAACTAGCGACTGCTTCTAGCGCGGACGACACCTCGCTGTCGTCGTGGTAAGCAGAAACCACGTGTGCTTCGATGCCCAGGCGCGCCGCCGCATGAGCGAGGGCAACACCAGAAGATGCTGGCTCCACAATCACGATCGAAGTCATGACACGTCTGCCTTCAGGCGGCGGCTTTTTTCAGTTCAGGCGCGGTCGCCTGCAACAACTCATCGAAGTATTCTCCGATCAATCCGACGAAGTGGCTCAGATAAACTTCGGCCCTCGCGACGCCACCCCAGTTGTCGATTGCGCGCTGCACAGCACTCCACATCAGGTCGTCGTGATTGTGCGATTCGTCGTAGTGGATGTGCCCGAGCGAGCCTTTCACGAGATCGTGACCAAAGGCCTGTGCCGCCGCCTCCGTGATCGTCTTGTTATACCGATCCGAATACCACTCGACCAGCCAGTTCCAGACCATCGTCGGCAACGGGCCATCACGGCCGATACTCAGGTACAGGAAGCCGATCAACTTGTCGGTGCAGTGAAACGGCTGAATGGCATTGACCTGAGACTCCGTCAGACCGAATTTCTCGATGTCGCGCAGGAACAGCCCTTCGTGGCCATATTCCTCCGCGAGATATTGCGCGAGAATTTGCGCAATAGGGTTGTCCTTGAAGCCAATCCTGTAGAGCGCGAAGGCATCGACTTCGTTATTGAGGCGGATACGCAGCACCGTTTCGACCAGATGACGACGGTAGTATTCGCGGTCAATCCATTCGCCGCGGTGAAATGCGGCCGTTACCGGTGATGCGGCGAACATCTTTTCAATCGCTTGTGCTGCAACCAGTTCAAAACGTTCGCGATCGGCATTGCTCATGACAAGTCTCCAGCGTAGTGGGCTAAAAGCGTGGGGAAAGGTGTATTCCAGCGATCGAATTCGCGGGCGTTACTTCTGCACGACAGAACCGATACTGGCGCCGACAACGCATAAGGTGCCGGCAATCTGCCACGATGTCAGTGGCTGTGAGAGAACAACGAAACCGGTCGCTGCCGCAATCGCGGGCTCTGCACTCATCAGAATGCCGAACGATGCGGAGTTCATGCGCCGCAACGCGCTGAGTTCGAGCACATAAGGCAACAGCGGGACAAGCAGCGCCAGCCATGCGGCATCCAGTACCTGTCTGACAGCGATGTGCCCGCCGCTTTGCGCAAGCCCGAATGGCGTCGTCACCGCGGCAGCGACGAGTAACGAAGCGGCCAGGCCTTCGAGCCCGTCAAATTGCTGCCCGATATATTTCATCAGGACGATATAGGCGGCCCAGCACAATGCCGCACCGACCGGAAAAAGCAACACCCAAGGCTGGTTGACGACCCACATGCCGTCATGGCGAGCCAAAAGCCATACACCCAGCGCAGCGAGTGCTGGCCATGTGAGCATCGTGATGCGGCGCATGCCAACCGTCGCGACGGCAAGCGGTCCAAGAAAATTGATGGCCACGGCGAGACCGAGCGGCACATGATTGACCGACTCGAAGTAGCACAGCGTCATGCCCGCCATCACGCTGCCGAGGACAAGGGCCGCAAGCCAACGCTGGCGCGCATGGCGACGAAGTTGCGGCCGGGCCACCACGACCAGTACAAGGGCGGCAACGCACAGACGCAGCCATGTCGTGCTGACGGTGCCATATTCGATCAATACCGGCCGGGAAAGCGCTCCGCCCAACTGGATACTGGACATCGAAACGATGCAGAACAGCGGCGCAATGGTTCTCGACAGCGAGGAAGGCAATTTCGCCGTTCCCGCGGACGGCGTCACATTCGAGTCATCGTGCATGACGGGGCTCATCAGTCAACGTATGCACGATAGTAAGGGGACCTATTCCCCTGGTATAAGCTCGTATTTTTTATCGTCGTATCAGGGAAATTTATGATCCGCGACCTCGACAGCACGCTTCTGCGCACGTTCGTCACCGTGGTTGAAACCGGCAGCGTGAGCAACGCCGCCGGTGTGTTGCACCGAACCCAGGCTGCCATCAGCATGGCACTGCGCCGCCTGGAAGATGAGGTAGGTCAACGTCTGCTTGAACGTTCATCGCGCGGCGTCAAACCGACGGCGGCAGGCCACGTGTTGCTGCCCTACGCATACAGGCTGCTCAATGCCGGCCTCGCCGCACGCGCCGCACTCAACGCCGGAGAGATTCTGGGCACCGTCAGGCTCGGCATGCTCGAGGACGTTGCCGTCGGACATCTACCGCACGCGTTGAAACAGTTCGCGGCGTCCTTCGAGAAGGTTGCGCTCGAGATCGTGATCGACGGCAGTCTGACCCTGGGGAAACAGCTCGCCAAAGGCAAGCTCGACATTGTGATTGGCGATCCGACGCTGATTCACGCAGATCCTGTCGTCACGTGGCAGCATCAACTCCACTGGGCCGCAACAAACATGAGGGAAATGAAATTCGGCGACACCCTTGTCCCGATCGTCTCATTCGCAGGGGGCTGCCCCTGGCAGGACAAGCTGTTTACTTCGCTGCGCGAAGCGGGTATTGCGTGGAAAGTCGTCTGTACAAGCACCAGTTTGGCGGCGATTCAATCGGCCGTTCAGGCAGGATTGGGAATCGCGATACTACTGGACTGGAACATTCGGCGCGACACGATGCGCGTGCTTGCCCCATGCGAATTCGGGTTGCCCAATCCCCCGGTCGCCAATTTCGGGTTGTTCACCTGTACGGATGCAGATGATCAAACGACTGCCGCCGCGACTTTACAACAGTTTCTGTTTCATGCCTTGCAGCTTGGCAACCAGGAAGGCATGGAGTCCGAATCCGCGATCCTGCACGATGAGACGGCCGTTCCGACGTAATAAATCCTGCGACCAGGATCGAGCCGATACTCTATGCGTGGCGTCGTGTCGGATTCAGACATGACGGGCTGTCAAGCGACCCAGAAATCCAAGATACGTGACAGAAAATTCCTTTATATTTCATTATATTACCGCACATTCCCAATCTAAATTATTAACTTAAACCGGCTGCATCACCCTCCGCCGGTTCACCCCACAACAAAGGAATAGACCGATGGCCACCTCGTCGTCCCTGTTGCCCCGCTGGACCATCGGCGCGCCGATCGCCGCGTGGATCGTGCTCGGCGCGGCGTACGCGCTGCCCGGGCACGCGCTGCTGCTCGCGCTGGTCGGCGTCGCGCTCGCCGGTTCGGTGTTCGCGGGCGTCCACCACGCGGAGGTGGTCGCGCATCGCGTCGGCGAACCATTCGGCACGCTGGTGCTGGCCGTCGCGGTGACGGTGATCGAAGTCGCGCTGATCGTCTCGGTGATGCTGACGGCCGGCCCCGAGAAAGCCGGACTCGCGCGCGACACGGTGTTCGCCGCGGTCATGATCGTCTGCAACGGCATTGTCGGCCTGTGTCTGCTGGTCGGCGGGTTGCGCCACCGCGAGCAGGATTTCCAGGCTCGCGGCGCGAGCGCCACGCTCGCGGTGCTGGCTTCGCTATCGGTGCTCTCGCTGGTCATTCCGAACTACACGCGCACCGTCCCCGGCCCGGTGCTGTCGACCTCGCAGCTGGCGTTCGCCGGCGTCTCGTCGCTCGTGCTGTACGGCGTCTTCGTGTTCGTGCAAACCGTGCGGCATCGCGACTACTTTCTCGCGAACGGGCACGATGAAAACGCCCACGCGGAACCGCCGAGCGTCGCGATCGCGCTGCTGAGCCTGTTGCTGCTGTTCGTGTCGCTGGTCGCGGTCGTGCTGCTCGCCAAGCAGTTGTCGCCGTCGATCGAACGCGCGGTGGCCGACATCGGCGCGCCGCCGGCCGCGGTCGGCGTCGTGATCGCGGCGCTCGTGCTGTTGCCCGAGGGTTTTGCCGCCGTGCGCGCAGCACGTGCGGACCGTCTTCAGACGAGCCTGAACCTCGCGCTCGGTTCCGCGCTCGCGAGCATCGGCCTGACCATTCCGACCGTCGCGGTCGTGATTCTATGGACAGGCCAGTCGCTCGTGCTCGGCATCGACGGCAAGGATTCGGTGCTGCTGTTCCTGACACTCGTCGTCTGCACGCTGACGCTGAGCAGCGGACGCACGACGATCCTGCAAGGCGCGGTGCATCTGTCGCTGCTCGCCGCGTATCTGTTTTTGTCGATCGTGCCCTGACGACGGCCGACCAGGGCTCCTCGCGCGCGTGCGCCGGCCTCGCGCGACCGGCCAGCCGGCTCAATCGTTCGTCGGCAAATAAGGCGACGTCATCGGCGTCGGCGGGAACAGCGTCGAAAAGCCGCTCTGCTTGGTGAACGCGTAGCGCACGTAGACTGCCGCAACGAACTCGCGATACTCGTACGCATTGCCGAACGACGCCGACGCACCCACCGTCAACTGCGGCGCGAGCTGATATTCGCCGACCGCATCGACCGAATACGACACGCCCGTGTGGCTTTGCGACGGATAGACGGCGCCGGGGTCCGGCGCGAGGTTCTGGCTGGCGGCCAGATCCTGCTGCGTCGAACTGGTCGGGTAGTACAGCGAGCTGTCCTGCCGGTAGTGCTGCACGCCGAGCGAGCCGCCGAAGTCGTATGAGAAGCGGCCGTTCCTGCCGGTCCAGCGAACCGGCACGTTCAGGATCACGTACTGCTGCGGGCTGAAGTAGCCGCCCTGGCCGAGCGTGAAGAACGACAGGTTGTTCGCGTAGTGCATCAGCGTCGTGTTGACGCCGGCGGTGAAGGTCTGGTTCTCGTCCTTGTAGAGCCGCGTGTAGAAACCGCCGCCGCCCTTGCCCGCGGTATTGCTCTTCACGTTGTGGCCGTCGAGATACTGGAACTCGCCGTTCAGATAGACGCCGTTCGTGCCGTCGTCCCACGCGAGATCGCCGCGCAGTCCGTTCGATGTGACGCCGCCCCACTCCTGCCCGGTCGCATCGTCTTTCGTGCCGGCATACGACAGCAGACTGTCGGTGACCGCGCGCCGCCCCGCGGTCAGCTTGTACGACACCTGGTCGGTCAGGCCGCCCTGATATTGCACGCCGCCGACGACGTTCTGCTCGCGAAAGCCGAACGGTGTCCCGCCGACATCGGCCTTCAGTCCGCCGATCTCGTAGCCGAGCGATGCGCCGACGCCCGCCGCGTGCTGCGACCCCGAGGGCGTCGTATTGCGCTGGAACGCGCCGGAGCCGAAACGTGCGAGCGTATTGGGCGACGCGTCCGACGTGCCGGCATCGAGCAGCACCGGCGTCGCGGTGATGACCACGTGGCCGTCGCCGGCATGAATGCGCCCTTCGAGCGGCGCTTCGATATCGTTCAGATTCGACAGCCCGTCTTCGCCGTTGCGGTTGCGAAAGAGGATGCCGCCGCTCACCGTGCTGGTCTGTTCGCGATTGATCTGCGCGAGTTCCTCTTCGACAGTCAGTGTCTGCTGCGGACCGAGCGACGGCGGCTGGGCCGCGGCGCCCTGCGGCTGGTATGGCGCATAAGGGCTCGGCGCGCTGATGCGCGGCGCCGGCGGCTGCGGCACGTACGGGACGAGGCCGTAACCCTGATTCGTATAGCCCTGCGGCGCCGGTTGCGGCACGTAGGGTTGCGGCGCGTAGTTTTGTGCGGCGTATTGCTGTGGCTGCGGTTGCATTTGCGGCTGCGGTTGCATCGGCGTTTGCGGCGGATACGACGGGTACTGCGGCTGCCCATAGGACTGCTGTGCATAAGGCTGCGGCGGATAGCCCTGCGGATAGCCAGGCTGTCCATAGCCCGCCGGATACATCGGCGGTGCGGGCGGATTCTGCGCGACGCGGTTCGTCGTGCCGTGCGCGCTCTTGCCGGATGTGCGCCGTTTTGCCGTGCTCGCGCCGGGCTGCGCATATGGCGGGTTGGTCTGTGCAGCCTGCACAGCCTCGCTCGCCTGCGCGGCCTGCGGCGACATCGGCCACGGCGTGCTCACGTAACCGTCGCCGGGTTGCGGCGCGTAGCCGGCGGGCGGTTGTCCGGGTGGCTGTCCGTAAGATGGTTGCGGCTGTGCGTAGCCGCCCTGCGAATACGCGGATTGCGCCGCGGGTGCGGCCTGCGGGTAACCGCCTTGCGCATAGCCGTTCTGTGCATAACCGTTCTGCGCATAACCGCTCGGCGCATAACCGCCCGGCGCATAACCCGCCGCCGGCTGATATCCGCCCGTCGGTACATTCCCCTGCGGCGCGGGATACGGCGCCGAATACGACTGCGCCGGCGCATACGGCTGCGCAGGATACGCCTGCCCCGGTGCAAGCCCGCCACCCGCCTGCGTGGAGCCGTACTGATCTGGTCCGTAACCATCCGCGTCCGGTATAGCGGGCGGCGCATCCGCATAGGCGGCGGCCCGGGCCGCCGCTCCCGGAGCCGTTGCCGGCGACACGGCCTCAAGCGGGTTGATCGGCATGACGTCCGTCCCGGGCGCGACGTACGGCGCATCCTGGGCCAACGGCATCGGCGGCAGATAAGCAGGCATGGCAGGCACCGGATTCGGTTGAGACAACGCAAGATTGACCGGCGCACCGGCAGGCATAGTGAGCGGCACGCCGGGTGACGTATCGAACGCAGCCGCAAGCGGCAGCGCAGGCACGGCTGCGGCGTCGCCTGTCACCTTGTTCGAAAACGGATTCATGCCGGGCGGCGGAATCGGCCCCGACGGCCGCAACGGCACATTCCAGCCGTTCGGTGCGGCCGGCCCGCCCGCGGCGCCCGGCGGCGCAAGCGCCCCGTTCTGCGCGAGCAGCGCACGCTGCAGGTACTGCGCGGCGAGCGTGTCCCTGCCTTGCGCGCGATACATCCGGCCCGCCGCGGCCAGCACGTCCGGGTTGTTCGGGGCGGCGGCGAGCGCCTGTTTCATCGTCGCTTCCGCAAAGTCGAAATCGCGCGCCGAGGTTGCCGCGCCCGCCGCGGCGGTCAGCAAACCGACGTCGCCGGGCTTTTGCGCAAGCGCGAGTCGGTACGTGGCGAGCGCATTCGAGTTGTCCTTCGCCGCCGTGTAGAGACGCCCAAGCGCCGCCAGCACCTCCGGATCGTCAGGGCGCGCGGCGAGCCACGGCCCGAGCACGTCATAGGCGCTCGCGAGGTCGCCCGCCTGGCGTAGCGCGTCGGTGCGGCGCACGACGATCGCAACGTTGATCCTTTCGAAATCGCGCCGCTGCTGCGCGGTCAACTGCATCGCCGACAGCCTGCGCATCACTTCGCCGAGTTCGGCATCCTGGTTCGTGTTGAGCAGAATACCCGCGCCGGTGAGCAACAGATTCGCGTCGCCGGGTGCACGCGCGAGCGCGCCGCGCACGATCATCAGCGCGCGCCCCGGATCGCCGGTATTCACGTATCCCGCGGCGATCACGCCGATCAGTTCCGGGTCCTGTCCGGCAACCGGCTCAGCCGCCTGCAACAGCGCGCGGCCCTGCGCGGCGCGTCCGGCGCGCGCGAGCGCGCTCGCCTCATCGGCCTGCTGATGAACCCACAGCCGATGCTGCAGCACCGTCATCGGCATGGTCCGCTGGTTGACCGGAATCCGGTCGAGTTGCATCAAGCCGTAACGCCAGTCCTGCATATCGGCGGCGAGCAGCGCGCTCGCATACCGCGCATCCGGCATATCCGGATGCAGCTCGACGAGGCCGTCCATCATGCTCTTCGCGTTCGCGTACGCGCCCTGCTTCGCGTAGATGCGCGCGAGGTCGAGCCGCAGCCACGGGTCGTCGGGACTGTACTGCAACGCATCTTCGAACAGCGTGCGCGCGCTGCCGAGGTCGCCGCGCGCTTCGGCCGCGCGCGCCTG
>NZ_CADIKF010000008.1 GCF_902859875.1 Paraburkholderia solisilvae
TGCTGTAATGCTGGCCCGGATCGGCCCCACAGGCGCCGAGGACCAGCAGAAGCGAGAGCGCGCCGCCGAGCCCGAGCGCGCGCAGAACGCGCGAGGCGTGCCGCGGCTCGTTCGGGGTAGCGTCAACTGGCGCAGACGCCGGTACAGAAGTGGCATGTCCGATGTGATTCATCTGTGCCCCCTCAATATAGGGCGATGACATGCCCGAACATGCCAGACACGACGAGGTACGGTGCGAAGCATTTCAGCCTCGACAAATGGGTTGCGCAGACGTTCCTTGAATGCCGACCACCAGGTCTTGTGCGAATCAGCATCGCTTTGATCGTGCGCCGCCGCGGTGCCGCACACGGCAAACGGATAGGCGGCTTGATTCCGGGCGCCTTCCAATTCGATTTCGCTAAATGGCAAGCGCGTACGTGCCACCAAATGGCGCTGTCGATATTCGGGAGCAAGCCTGTTTGCGTTGCCGTAGGAGCCAAGCGCGATCATCGCGATCACCTCAACGTCGTCTGGAATCTCGAAGTTACGACCGAACTCATTAATGTTGAGGCCGCGCATCTGCTGCAGAGCAAGATCGGACGCGTGCGCCTGCAACGCCATGTTCGCTGGCATCCAGTGATTTGTCAGCGCTTACGTACTCATCTTCGCCGCGTCGCTTCTCGACACTGAAGCGAACGCCGAACCGAGCGATCACCTTTCTCGATACTTTTTTGAGGGTGGCGCCGCTATACAGGTCCGGCGTGACTATATCGATAGTCGCTGACATGGATCAATCCGATTAGAGGGATATCACTATATATACGAAAGTATCATCATACATATAAAAATGTCAACGATGGTTCGCTTGCGGAACTGTGCAATATTGGTTCACGCCCAGGCGTTAAGTTGATGCAAGCGCCATCTGTTTCTTGAGTTTCCCATTTGAAGGCAATAAGTAGCATGCAGATAAACGACAGGGAATCTACCGTTTGTTTAAGACGCTCGTGACCTCATCCTTTCGCGGGGTTTAAACGAGATTCTCAATTGGAAGTTTCATATGAAAGACAAACCGTTTCAGGCACAACGCCTAAGATTGACGTGCTACACGGGCAACTTATAGTAGCAACATGCGGTGTCTTCGCCGCCGGTTCCAAAGGCTAATACGATGCAGCCACCAGGCAGATGCTCAGCCCGTGATCTGGGTCGCCGCCTTTGCCTCGAACGAGCGTCCTGTGACGGCCCCGCTGCCAGCAGCGTGCAGTTCCAGCCAGCGCTCAGCGATCATCATGGTTGCAGCTTGCGGGTTCGCTGACGGCAGCGAGGGCATAACCGAAGCGTCGACGACAGAAAGCCCGTCGACGTGGCGCACGGACAGTCTCTCGTCAACCACCGACTTGCAATCGGATCCCATGCGACAGGTTCCCGCCGGATGGTAAACAGTCGTGCCATTCGTCCTCGAGAATGCCAGCAGCTCATCATCTGGACAACGCTGATCATCGGGAAACCTCGTCGCCAGCACGTAAGACGCAAATGGCTGTGCCCAGCGAATCCGCTGCCCTAGCCTCGCTGCCGCGATAACGGCCTTTCGGTCCTGTTCCGCGCTGAGATAGTTAGGCTGGATCCTCGGAGCGTCGAGCGCATTCGGCGTCTCCAGTCGAATCGTCCCACGACTGTGCGGCCGGCACTGATTGAAACTGAACATAAAGCCCGGCTGCTTCGCAAGCACATAGCTCTTTCCGTCGATATAGAAATTCGTAAAGTGATACTGTGCGTCCGCTTCAACACTCGACGGAGACGTTCGCGCGAAGAGCGTTGCCTCCGTTACGCTGCGAATCAATGGGCCATTCTGCGAAAGCGCATATTGCAGCAACATGCCCGCCTTGCGCATCGGGCTAGCCATGATCTCGTGCAACGTGCCTGCCGGCTTCGTCAAAAATGAGAACCGGGTGGCAAAATGATCCTGGAGGTTTGATCCGACGTCCGGCGAATCGGCGACCATCGCGACGCCAACGTCCTGAAGGTGGTCGACCGGCCCCACGCCGGAGGCAAGCAGCAGTTGCGCAGACCCAATGACGCCGGCACATAGAATTACCCGCTGCGATGCGTCGATACGGAACGACGATCCGTCTGCGCGGCGGCCCTCGACGCCCGTCGCACGCCGCCCCGAGAAATTCACCTTCGTGACGGTCGCGTCGGTGATGATCCGAAGATTTCGGCGCGACATCGCCGGCGCTAGATACGCTCGCGCCGTACTGGATCGAAAGGCCCGGCCAACATTGATCTGTGCCGGCCCCACGCCAAGTATCTGGCCGCTGTTCATATCGCGATTGCGCGGCATCCCGAGCGACTCGCACGCCTCGATAAAGGCTTGTGCGCCCCGGGAAAGACTCGCCGGGTCTCGCACCCGAATCGGGCCAATGCCGCCGCGGGTCTCGCTCTCGCCGCCCTCCCAGCGCTCAAGGCGCCGGAATGCCGGAAGCACAGCCTGGTACGACCAGTCCGGACCGCACGTCTGGGCCCATCGGTCAAAGTCGTGCGACGATCCGCGAAGGAAAACCATTCCGTTCACTTCGCCGGAGCCACCAAGGACCCGGCCACGAGGCCATGGCAATAAACGTCCATTGAGTTGACGTTCCGCATCCGTGCTGAAGCGCCAATGAAAACCGCCCATCTGGAAGAGCCGGCCATATCCGGCAGGAATCCGAAACCAGATATTGCTGTTTTTCGGACCTGCTTCGATCAACGTGACGTTGACCGCCGGATTCTCGGTAAGCCGGGCTGCAAGCAGACAGCCGGCCGTGCCCGCGCCGACAATAACGTAGTCTGGGTTCAACAGGTATCTCCGGATACGCCGCGCCGCTTCTCGCGATCAATCGGTGTTGAGAATCAAGGCCTTGGTCTGCAGGTATTCGTCTACGTGATGGATACCGCCTTCACGCCCATATCCGCTCATCTTGTAGCCGCCGAACGGAACGGACGGATCCATGACGTTGTACGCGTTAACCCACACAGTCCCGGAGCGAATGCGTCGAGCGACCTTGTGGGCCTTGCCCACGTCCGTCGTCCACACGCCGCCGCCCAGACCGAAGATCGTGTCGTTCGCGCGCGACACGACGTCGTCGATCGTGTCGAACGGAATGGCGCTGATCACCGGGCCGAAGATCTCCTCACGCGCGATACGCATGTTATCCGTCACATTGCGGAACACAGTCGGCGCTACGAAGTTGCCTTTGCCGTAAGCGCCTTCGGTTAGCCGTTGTCCGCCTGTGACGGCTTCGGCGCCTTCCTGCGCGCCGATGGTCAGATACTCGGTGACCCGCGCCAGTTGTTCTGCCGACACCAATGGACCCATCTGCGTGTTGATGTCTAGGCCGTTACCCACTCGCATCCTGGAACCGAACTCGGCAACCCTCGCCACGAATTCGTCGTAGATCGAGCGCTCGACGAACATGCGCGTGCCCGCGCAACAAATCTGACCGGCGTTATTGAATGTCGCCATCGCGGCACCGGGCACAGCCTTGTCGAGGTTCGCGTCGGCGAAAATGATATTCGGCGATTTGCCGCCGAGCTCCATCGACAGGCTCTTCACGCTGCCGGCCGAAGCCCGGATAATTTTCTGCCCCGTAAAGTGCGAACCGGTGAACGCAATCTTGTCGACATCTGGGTGCGCCGCCAGCCGCGCGCCCGCCGTCTCGCCGAAGCCCGACACGATATTGACGACGCCCGGCGGAATGCCCGCTTCGAGACACAACTCCCCGATTCGCAGCGGCGTGAGTGGCGCTTCCTCTGCGGGCTTCAGCACCAGCGTGCATCCGGCCGCCAGCGCGACGCTGATTTTCTTGACGGTGGCAAAGAGCGGGCTGTTCCAGGGGATGATTGCTCCCACCACCCCGATCGGCTCTTTCAGTGCGCACGTGAAGAATTCGCCATCCAGTGAATTTTCGATCGTCTCGCCATGAATCGACATCGCTTGCGCGGCGTAATAACGGATCGAACCCACGACACGCTCGCGATTCTGGATACTGCGGCCGATCGGCATGCCCATGTCGAGTGTGTCGAGGATGCACAATTCTTCGTAATGCTTCGACACCAGTTCAGCCAGCGCCAGGATCAGATTCTGCCGCTGGTCGGGCTTAAAGTTGCGCCATGGGCCTTCAAACGCGCGGCGCGCGGCTGCAACCGCGAGATCGATGTCCTGCGCGCCGCCTTCGGATACTCGCGCGAGTATTTCACCGGTGGCCGGATTGGTCGTATCGAAGGTCCCCCCTGCTTTCGCCTCGACCCAGCAACCGTCGATAAACAGCTTCTTCACGGTACCGTCGAGGAATGCGGGATTCGCGTTGAACATCGGATTGGTCGTCATCTGAATTTATCTCCATTGCGGCATGCGGGCGCCCGACGACCGGATTTTTGTCGGACGCTGATCACTACATGAGGAAAACGCCTTTACCCGTCTTGCCCGCTTCGAACATTTCGTAGGCCGACTGAGCGTCGGTCAGTGCATAGTCGTTCGTGAAAATCGCGTCGACATCGACGCCATGGTCAGCCACAAACTCAGCGCACTGAGCCTGACCCACCGTCGAGAACGTCCAGTGGCCGAACACCGTCATCTGTTTGCGCAGCATGTCCGGCCCGACGTTGAGCGTTACCTGACCGCCCGATCCGACAAAGCACGCACTTCCCCACACTTTCGTGCAGCGCACCGCGCTGGCCCGCGCGAGCGGCGAAGCGGACGTATCAAGTGAGCAATCCGCACCGCGCCCATGAGTGAGTTCCTTTACGCGGTCAATCGGATCTTCTTTCAAAGGGTTGATCAGTTCCTGAGCACCGAACTCCGACGCTCGGGCAAGTCGTTCGTCACGGGTGTCAAGCGCGATTACCCGCGCCCCCATGACACTGGCAAGCTGAGTGGCCGACAGGCCAACCGGCCCCTGCCCGAAGATGACGACAGTGTCGCGGCCCGATACCTTGAGGCGTTCGAGGGCTGCGTAGGCCGTCCCGGTACCACAGGAGATCGCAGCGCCGGCGCGGAAGCTCAACGCTTCAGGAAGAATGACGCACGTGTGCGCGGGCACTTTCATGTACGGAGCGTGACCGCCGTGATCGCTCGAACCGTATGCGGCAATGGGCGTGCGCTGGCAAAGCTGCGGCCAGCCGGTAAAGCAGTGTTCGCACGCCCGACAGCCTGAGTAGTGGTGAACCATCACACGGTCGCCCACTTTCACCTGGCGCGAATCGACGCTCTTGCCGACTGCCGCGACGATGCCGCACGGCTCATGACCGGCGATAACCGGCCCGTCGGGCGTCGGCATGCCATTGCTGAACGCTTCTCCAGGCGCCTTACGGTACGCCACCAGATCGCTGCCGCACATGCCCGACGCCTTCATCTGCAGCACGACTTCATCCGGACCCGGCGTCGGGTCCGGGAAATTCATGAGCGTGAGCTTCTTGTCGCCGAGAAATACGATGCCTTCCACTAGCCTCTCCGTCAGTTAGCCAGGCCCGAGCCTGAGTTCATTTCAGCACCTTGATGCGGTTCATCATGCGGCGCGGCTTCCTGTTTGCAGGGCGGCCTCCGGACGAACAGCGCAATGCAGATCGATCCCGACAGCGCGATGACGCCAGCCAGGGCGAAAGCGCTCGTGAAGGATCCTGTCTGTTGCACGATGAATCCGGTCGCCGTGGGCGCCAGGACACCGGCGAAATTGCCGAACATATGAACGTAGCCGCCCACTGCGCCGACCCTTGCCTCTTCGATCATGTCGAGAATGAGCGCCCAGTAGCTATTGGCCGACATATAAAGGAAGAAAATTGAAGTTCCCATCAACGCAACAGCGGACCAGACTGCCGTTGCAAAACCGGCTAGCGCGACACAGACTGCTGCGACAAGAAGACCGATCACCAGCACGATCTTTCTGGCGAACACCGCGCGCCCCGTGATCTTCAGAATCCAGTCGGAAGCAACGCCGCCCGCGATGTATCCGACGAACCCCATCAGCCACGGAAGCATGGACACGCCGCTCATATCCCTGATGCTGAGATGACGCTCCATAGTCAGATAAGACGGGAACCAGCTGAGAAAGAAATACAGCAGGTAGCCGAACCCGAAAAAGGCAAACGCAATCGCCAGCACCGCTGGCTGCCGCAGGTAACTGCCTAGCGACCGTGTTTCGGCATCGACGGGGCGCGCGACCGCATGGTCGCCGCGGACTGCAACGGCTCGCGCGGCGGGGGCATCCTTGCCGATCAGAAGCCAGCCAATGATCCACAAAATCCCAATGGCAGCGATGGCAATGAACGAAACTCTCCAACCATATGAAAGCGCGATCACGCCCACGACCGGTCCGGCGATCGCTCCGCCAAGTGTCGTTCCGGATTGCGCGACGGAAATAGCCATCGCCCGGCGTCGAACCGGAATCCAGTTGCCGATCAGCTTGTTCGCGTTGGAGAGAAACGGCCCTTCGGCCATGCCGAACAGAACCCGGATGACAAGCAGGGAAACAAACGTGGTGGAGGCCGCAGTCAGTCCGCAGAAGAGAGACCACAGCACCATGGCCCAAAGCAGCACACGCTTTGGGCCGAAGCGGTCACCCGCCATCCCGCCAAGAAAACACAGAAGCGAGTAGCCGATAAAGAAGGCGCTAAAAATAATGCCCAGGCTGGACGTGCTCAGATTCAGGTCGCGCAGAATCATCGGAGCCACAATCGACAATGCGGCTCGATCCAGGAAGCTTATTCCCCCCGCTGTGAAAAGCATGACGACCATCACCCAGCCTAACCGTTTCTGCATCTTGTCTCCTCGCTTGATTTTGTATGCGAGCCGTCGCCTGTCATTGTCGAAAACAGCCCCGGCTTTTATGTAGATTAACCATGACGGGGTGCAGCGACAACTGACGAAAGAGGCCTGCGAGACCAGGCAGAGGTTGGTCATGGCCGCACGTCCAGACCGGATCGTGGTACTAGTCAGTATTGACGATGAGCGCTTTGGTCTGCAAAAACTCGTCCACATGATGCATACCGCCCTCTCGCCCATAACCGCTCATTTTGTAGCCACCGAAAGGCACGGCGGGATCGAGCACGTTGTAGGCGTTCACCCAGACCGTACCTGCCCGGATACGGCGCGCGACTTTATGTGCCTTCCCGACGTCACGCGTCCACACGCCGCCGCCGAGCCCGAATATTGTGTCGTTTGCGCGCTGCACCACATCGTCGATCTCGTCGAATGGCAGTGCCGAAATGACCGGGCCAAAGATTTCCTCGCGCGCAATAGTCATGTCGTCCGAGACCTGGCTGAAAACCGTCGGCGCGACGAAGAAGCCTTTGGCGTAGGCACCCTCTGTCAGCCGGCCGCCCCCTGAAGCGGCATTGGCGCCCTCTTCCTGACCACGTTTCAGATAGCCTGTCACACGCTCCAGCTGCTTTTCCGAAACGAGCGGACCCATTTCGGTATCCGGATCCAGACCGTTTCCCACCCGCAAGCTATTGCCAAAGCGAGCGACGCGCGCGACAAACTCGTCGTATATCGATCGCTCGACATACATGCGCGTGCCCGCACAGCAAATCTGGCCAGCATTGTTGAAGACGGCCATAGCCGCACCCGGTACGGCCTTGTCGAGATCGGCATCGGCAAAAATGATGTTCGGCGATTTGCCGCCGAGTTCGATAGAAAGCCGCTTCACATTGCCGGTGGATGCCTGAATGATCTTCTGGCCCGTGAAGTGCGAACCGGTGAATGCCACCTTGTCGACGTCTGGATGCGCCGCGAGATGAGCACCGGCTGTGGCGCCAAAGCCCGTTACCACATTGAGCACGCCCGGCGGAAAACCGGCTTCAAGGCAAAGCTCGGCGAGCCGCAACGGCGTCAACGGCGCTTCCTCCGACGGCTTGAGTACCAGCGTGCAGCCCGTGGCCGCGCATACCGCGATCTTTTTCAACGTCTGGTACAACGGACTGTTCCACGGAATGATCGCACCGACGACGCCGACCGGTTCCTTCAACGCGCAGGTGAAATACTCGCCCTCAAGCGAGTTCTCGATGGTTTCGCCGTGAATCGACATCGCCTGGCCGGCATAGTAGCGAATCGTATTGACCACGCGATGGCGGTTACCGAGGGTGCGTCGCATCGGTACGCCCATATCGAGCGTATCGAGCACACACAATGCTTCGTAGTTCTCTTCGACCAGATCTGCGAGCTTGAGCAGCAGGTTTTGGCGCTGGTTCGGTTTGAACGTGCGCCACGGTCCTTCGAACGCTTTGCGCGCGGCGCGAACTGCCAGATCGATGTCCGCGGCATCGCCTTCGGCGACCCGGCAAAGCAGTTCGCCTGTGGCCGGATTGCGCGTTTCGAAGCTGCGGCCGGCTTGCGCTTCGACCCACGTGTTGCCGATCAGCAACTTCTGCACCTTCCCCTCAAGAGAACCAAGCACCGATCCTGCAATTGGATTGATCGTCGTCATATTAGTTACCAGGGTTTTCAGGAGGACGCGCGGAGCGTCCGCTTGCCATTCGTTACGTCCGGGCGGCCTGGCCGGTCGCATACAACGCTCTCGCCTTCGGCCCACGCGGAACGAGGACTGCGACGCTGACCGAGCCGACCAGTGCAACGCCGCCGGCAAGCAGGAACGCGCTAGTGAATGAACCGGTTGCCTGCACGATAAAACCTGTAATCACCGGAGCGAGCACGCCCGCAAAATTCGCGATCATGTGAATGAAGCCACCGACCGCGCCAACACGCGATGCCTCGACCATGTCGAGAATGATCGCGAAGTAGCAGTTCGCCGATACATAAAGAAAGAATACGGAGAAGCCCATCAAACCGGCGGCCATCGTCGCCGTGGTAGCGTGCCCGGCCAGCGCCACGCACACGCCGGCAACCAGAAGACTGGTGACGAGCGTCATCTTGCGGGCGTACAGCGCGCGACCCGTTTTACGGCATAGCGCATCAGTGACCAGTCCGCCCCCCATGTATCCAAAGAAGCCCATGACCCATGGAATAATCGAGACCGCGCTCATGTCGCTCAGGCTGAGGTGGCGCTCCATCGTCAGATACGACGGGAACCAGCTAAGAAAGAAATACAGCAAATAGGCGAAGCCGAAGTAGCCGACGGCTGTCGCGAGCACCGCCGGGTTGCCGATATACGAGAGAACCGTCTTCTCGTTAGCCATCCTGTCGGGGCTCCTGACGTCCGCTGTGTGCAGTCTGCTCAACGGGCTGTGATCGGGCGTGTCCTTTGCCACGAACATGAATCCGACAGTCCAGACAACGCCAAACAATGCGATGACCGCGAACGATACTCGCCATCCGTGCGAGATCGCCAGATATCCCGCAATCGGTCCCGCGATCGCTCCTCCCAGCGTCGTTCCTGACATCGCGATTGAAAGGCCGGTCGAACGTTGGGTGACGGGGAACCAGTTACAGATAATTTTGCTGGACGTGCTGAGGAACGGCCCCTCTGCCATACCGAAGAACAGCCGGATCACGAGCAACGAGACAAACGATAGGGCAACGCCCGTCAGACCGCAAAAGAGCGACCATAACAGCATCGCGCAAATGAGCACTTTGCGCGGGCCGAATCGATCGGCCGCCATCCCGCCGGCCATACAACACATTGCGTAGCCCGCGAAGAACACACTGAATACGACGCCAAGGCTTGCGGGCGGGAGCTTGAGATCGCGCGCGACAAGCGGTGCAAGAACCGACAGCGCGGCCCGGTCCAGATAGCTGATGCCGCCTCCGATAAACAGCATCGCTGCAATGAGCCACTTCCTACCGCTATCCATGTCGTCTCCTGACGTTTTATTGAATTGTTCGCGGTACGCTCGCTTTACCTGCCCGTTCACGCTGCCTCGCGAGTCCGCCACGTTTCCTCTCAATCTATCCGCGGCATCCGTTGAGGGCAATTAACAAATCAGTGCCATACGCAGAACAATTTGTTGGTCGGACTCTCGCGCCTGCTAGCGCGTTGTCGATGACCCACGTCGAAGGTGCTCATGGAGCAGCTAAACGTTGGGTGCGATGAAGTGGGTCCGATGCTACATTTGGCGCGGCAGGCGCAAACGGATTGGCACAACGCGAGGAGACGTCATGGCGATACAGGTCAATGGTGTAGTCGTGAAGAAATTGGGATTCATCGGTCTCGGCGCGATGGGCGAGGCAATGTGCCGAAACCTCGCCGCGCGGGCCGCAATGCCTGTGCTCGGCTACGACCTGCGTTCAGAGCCGCTGCAACGACTCGCCGAAGCGGGGGTAGAAGCTTGCGGCTCGATTGCAGAGATAGCGCTTGAATGTGAACTCGTGTTTATTTGCCTCGCAAGCGACCAACAGGTCGACACCGTCTGCTTCGGTAGCGACGGCGCGATACAGCGAGCGTCGAACGTGAAAGTCATTGTCGACTGCGGAACGACATCGGTTGCTTTCACTCGCGATGCGGCGGCCCGTTGTCGTGAGTTGGGCATCGTATGGATCGATGCACCGATTGCTCGCGGAAGGGAAGGCGCGCAACGGGGCACGCTGGCTTTCATGGTCGGCGCGAAGCGGGACGTCTTCGAAGCGGTTACCCCACTGCTCTCTGCGATGGGAACCGATGTCATTTTCTGCGGCGATGTCGGTTGCGGCCAGATCGTGAAAATTCTCAATAACAAAGTGGTGCTTCAGCAGGTGCACGCACTCGCCGAGGCACTCACGATCGGAGAATCGCTCGGCGTGAACGGCAACGTGCTTTTCGATTCGTTTGCCAAGGGCTCGGCCGACTGTAAGGCCTTGCATGCCCAAGGCACGCATCACCTTCTGACGGGTAATTTCCCCCCGCGGACCTTTTCCACGCTGTACGCCCTCAAAGACATCGGCCACGCGATTCAGCTTGCCGACGAAGCTCAGGTTAACGCCGGTCTGGCGCGAAGCACACGCGACCTGCTCGAACGGTCGCGCGATGCCGGCCACGAGGAGGACTACTACCCCGTCTTCGTGAAGTTGCTTCACCGTCCCTACTGACTCATGCAATTGTGCAACCGGCGCTATCGCCGGATTTGCACGCGCCGATAGCGCAGAACCAGATGACTGTCACGGTCGATGAAGTCACATTCGTACTGCACGAAGATTGCCCACCCGGACATGGTTTCGCGCTCGGTGATGCCTTTATAGCGAGCAATGAGGAAGATCTCTTCGCCGTGGTTCACGTAACGAATGAACTCGACTTCGGTACCGCCATTGACAATCGGGCTGCCGACCAGCGGAAGCGGCGGCAATCCGAAACTCGACGAGCCGACCACACCATCGAAATCCGGATCGTTCGCTCGCTCATGCAAAAGATCCTGGGCGCCGAACGGCAGTCGCAACATCGCAGATGGAAATAGCGGAGGCGCCACCGGCGTGCGGTAACGCGTCGAAGCCGCGTATTCCGGGTCCATGTAGATAGGATCCGGGTCCATCACGGCTTGAGCGTAGCGCCGAACAGCGCCGCGCTCGACAACATCGCAGCATCGCTGAACTTCTGTCTCGATGCCGATCATGCTACGGATTTCTTCGGTCAGTCTTGGCATATCTTGCAAGCTCCTATACGTAATGGCATGCAAGAAATCTACCGACTGCGCGACGCGGGGACAACAGAGAATAGGGTCGCCCATGCCCGATCAAAAGTTATTCGTCGCGCTACCGCAAAGGTTGGGCTTGCTCGAGCAGCCATCGCAGGAAAGCGTCCGTAGCAGCGGAGGTGGGACGGTGGGACGGGCGTACGATGTAGTAGCCTCCAGGGCTTCGATAGACATGCCCGAATGGCGAGACAAGCTGGCCGGAATCCAGATGATGTTGCACGAGCTCCTGAATACCCATCGCCACGCCCATGCCGCCCAAAGCAGCATCAAAGGCCATGGCCGAATTTTCGAATCGCAACCCTCGCGTCGTGACGACCGTATGGCATCCTGCGCTATCGACCCAGGCATCCCACGCACACGGGCGCGACAGCGAGTGCAGCATCGTGAAGCGCCCCACGTCCTCCGGAGTAAGGGGTTCGCTCACATCCGCAAGTAACGCGGGACTGCAAACCGGAAGCAGGTGACAGGGCGTGAGAAATTCGCTTGTCTGCGTCTGCGGATCGCCAGGCGCCGACGCGATGACGGCATCCAGATTTTGCCGGGCAAAGTTGACCGGCTCGAGCGATGCGGTCAGACGCACTTCGATCTCGGGATGCGCCTTGCGAAACGCCGCGAGTCTCGGGATCAACCACCATTGTGCGAAGGTCGTGTAACACTGCACTGAAACGACATTGCGACGCCCGCGCATGCTGACCTGCGAAACAGCGCGTTCGAGTTCGGAAAACGCGACGGTCAAGCCGGACATCAACCTCGCGCCTTCTGCCGTCAACTGGAGCGAGCGTGCGCCACGCTCGAATAGCGCAACCTCGAGATATTCCTCGAGCACAGCAACCTGGCGGCTGACTGCAACCTGGCTCACACTCAGTTCTCTAGCGGCCAGCGTGAAGCTCAGGTGACGCGCTGCCGCCTCGAATGAGCGAAGCGGATTGAGTGGCGGTAGCACCCTACGCATACTGACAATGTCTCCCTCTCACTAGCCTGTTTGTTATCGTAAGCGATTAGCATCTATTTCTCCAGAGCCGCTCGCGCTTCTCCGGCTTTACCCTAGTTCTTGAGCGGCACATTCATATGCAGCCGGTCGGGGTTTCCACCGATCACCATGCGCTACCTGATGACGGGTACACACAAGCCCGCGTGACGGTCGCGGCCTGGCTCTTTTCAGAGGTTTCCAGCCTCGTAGCGGCGACGCGTTTCCTCGCTCATCGGATAAAGGCCGGCAAGCGCGCCGCCTTTCTGTACTTCCGCAAGAATCCACGCTTCCTGACGTTCCTGTTCGACGCCTACCTTGACGACCTCGTCGACGAGCGCCGCCGGGATGACAACGGCGCCATCGTCGTCGGCGACGATGATGTCGCCGGGCAGCACGGCGACACCACCGCAGGTGATGGGCTCCTGCCAGCCCACAAAATGCATGAACGAAACCGCAGGCGGCGCCGCGACGCCCGCGGCCCAAACATTGAAGTCCAACGCGCGAATCCCCACCGCGTCACGAACTGCGCCGTCAGTGAGGAGCGCCTGGACGCCACGCGCCTGCATACGGGCGATCAGGATATCGCCCACGGCGCCGGCGTCCAGACATCCGCCCGCCTCGACCACCGCGATGGACCCGTCGGGCATTGCCTCTACGCAGGCTCGCGTCGACTTTGGCGAACTCCATGCAGCTGGCGTACACAGATCTTCCCGATAGGCGATGAAACGCATCGTGAACGCGGACCCGACTGCACGGACTCCGTTGCCGAACTGATGCCGGACTCCGCGCATCCAGACATTGCGTAGACCCTGTTTGAACAGGATAGTCGTGATGGTGCCGGTTGAAATCTGCTGGAGTTGTCCGCGGCGGTAATGGTCGAGTGTCATCTGCTATTCCTTTGGAAAAAGGAAGGCCGGCAACCCTCACCGGCCTTCGAGAATGGTCGCCTGAACGCGTAGCGTGACGTTTTTTCCGGCGCCCGCTCAGACGTTGGCCAGCATTCCGCCATCCACACGAATCACCGACCCTGTGATGTACGTGGCCCGCTCGCTAGCCAGGAAAGCGATGCAGTCCGCGTACTCGTCGGGCTTTCCATAGCGCTTCATCGGAATGCTTGCGGTGCTTGCCGCGGCGACGGCCTCCGCGCTCGTGCCGTCGCGCTTTGCTTTGGCTTCGTCCAGCTCGACAATCCGGCGCGTGGCAATGCGTCCCGGCACGACGACGTTACAGGTGATCCCATCACACGCGACTTCACGCGCCAATGTCTTCGACCAGCCGACGAGCGCCGAGCGCAACGCGTTGGAGAGGCCGAGGTTCGGAATCGGCGCGATCACGCCCGACGAAGCGCTTGTGACAATGCGCCCCCACTTGCGCTCACGCATCCCCGGCAACAGACGATCAGTCAGCGAAATCACCGACAACACCATCTCGCGAAAGTGTTTCTCCCAGGACTCGCCTGGCTGGCCCGATACCAGTGTGGGCGGCGGGCCACCCGTGTTGTTCACCAGGATGTCGATATTGCGGAAGCCCTCGGGCAAGCCCGCATATAACTCGTCGAAGGCGCCCTGCTCTCCGAGATTCCAGACGGCGGTATGGCTGGTTCCGCCGGTCTGCGCGATCAGCCTCGCCGTTTCATCGACGCTCGCTTGATGAACATCGCCCAACAGACAACGTGCGCCGTTTTCCGCCAGCCTGAGCGCGATCGCGCGTCCGAGTCCACCTCCGGCGCCCAGCACAAGTGCGGTTCGGCCTTCAATTCGAAGGTTCATGGTCGTTGTGGTTCAAGTGGTTGATGATTCGTATAGGGGCATTACGCCGGGCCACCGGACACGGCAGATTCCGCACCGATGTGAACTGCGCCGCTTGACGCCAGAGCGTCGATTTCTTCGGTCGAGTAGCCCAGTTTTGCGAGGATTGCCGCGGTGTCCTCCCCGACGTTTTTCTTACCCAGCCAGCGCATCTGTGCGCGATTTCTGGAAAACTTGGGCACGACATCCTGGATGCGGACCTCGCCAAGCACAGGGTCTCGCATGGTTGCCAACGTACCGCGCTCGCGAACGTGCGGGTCGGCAAAGATCTGCTCGACATCGCACACCGGGCCTGCCACGACTTCCGCGGCCCGGAAAGTCGCAAGCACTTCTTCTTGCGTCCGCTCGGCCACCCAGCTTGCAATCGCGCCGTCGCACTCGTCGATGCGCTTGACGCGGTGCGGATTCGTCGCGAGGCCCGGATCATCGGCAAGATCCGGCCGGCCGATCGCGCGAAACAATCGTTTGGCCACCGAGTTGGCCGCACTGGAAACGGCCACCCAACGATTGTCTCTGGTCAGGTACGCATTGCGGGGAACACTCCAGTTCGAGCGATTGCCGTGACGCGTGGCGACATATCGCAGTTGATCGTAGTCGATCACCATCGCGCCCATCAACGACAGCATCGGCTCGTAGAGACTCAAATCGATCTCGTCGCCGCGGTTGTCCCGGTTACGCGCATGAAGTGCGGCAAGCACCGCATAAGCACCTGTGATCGCCGCCACGCCGTCGGCAATCGGAAACATCGGCAGAGACGGCGGTGCGTCCGGCAGACCGATCGTATGCGCAAAGCCGCTAAACGCTTCGGCCAGCGTGCCCATGCCGGGACGCTCGCGATAAGGACCGGTCTGGCCGTATCCGCTGATGTGCAGCATGATCAAGCCGGGGTTGGTCTTCGCCAGATCGTCGTAACGAAAGCCCCATTCCGCCATCCGGCCCGGCCGGAAATTCTCGATCAGAATGTCCGCACCGTCGATCAGGCGGAGCAAAACATCGCGGCCCGCTTCGGTGCGAATGTCTACCGCCGCAAGTTGCTTATTGCGCGCGGTGACTCGCCACCACAGCGGTTCGCCATCGCGAAACCTCCCCACGCGACGCACTTCGTCGCCCTTGGGGTGTTCCACCTTGATCACGGTCGCGCCCAGATCGGCGAGCAGCGTGCCCACCAACGGCCCCGCAAATAGCATCCCGACATCGACTACCGTAAGACCGCTCAAGGGACCCGTCGACGCGTTTGTTGTCTCGCTCATTTTGTTTTTTTCACCGGTTGATGCGTTGATCTCGTCATATCGTCAAAGCGCACGGCGCAAGTCATCGAGGCTGCCGCCGCGCATGACCGAGCCGGGAAGCGGATGCCCGACGATCTCTTCGGCCAGTTGGGCTGCCTCGATTAGCTTGCCCAGATCGAGACCCGTCTCGATGCCGAGTTCCTCGCACATGAATGCAAAGTCTTCCGTGCACAGGTTGCCCGCAGCGCCCTTGTGCGCGGCGAAAGGGCAACCGCCCAAGCCGCCGATGGACGCATCGAACCGCGACACGCCAGCGTGCAGTCCTGCCAGCGCATTGGCCATACCGAGCCCACGCGTGTTGTGCAGATGAAGAATAATTTCGGTATCCGGATATTTATCCTGGAACGCCGTCACCTTCTCGGTCACCATCGCCGGATGGGCCCAGGCCATCGTGTCCGCCAGCACAAATGTCTTGAGCTTCAGCCCGAATTCATCGGCAATAGCAAACGCATCTGCTGCGCCTTTCATCATCAGGTCAGTACTGATGTCGCCTTCAAAGTTGCATCCAAAAGCGGCTTGCAGTCCACCGTGCTCGACAGGCACGCCGTGGTCGAGATAAGCGCGCACCTGCTCGCGATGCGAGGCCAGGTTTTCTTCAGGCGTGGTTTTTTGATTACGCATCAGGAACGCGGGCGATGCGCACAACACCAGACGACCTCGCACGTCAAGCCGATCGGTCGCAAGCGCGCGACGGAAGCCCTGCTCATTGAGCCAAAGCGCCGTGTAACGCACGCCGTCGGTGCGACGGAATCCGGCGACAACCTCGGCCGCGTCCGCCGCGCCAGGCACACGCTTCGGATTCACGAACGACGTGACCTGGATCTGTTTGAGACCCGTGGTCGAAAGCTTGTCGATCAGTTCGATCTTGCGCGCCGTCGGAATCTGGGCGCCTTCAATCTGAAAACCTTCGCGCGGCCCTTCCTCATTGATCCGCACAGCCTTGGGAAATCCGCTCATCAGAATGCTCCGGCGAAATCGACAGGCGGCACGAACGGATACGGCACGCGTTTGCCGCGATAGGGAAGTGCGACGATGGCCTTGCCAGGCGTCGACTCACGGCCCTCTTCGTTGACAATGCCGAGCTCGAGTTCTACAAGCCCGTACTCCTTCAGTTCATGCGTTGTCGTCACACGCGACCAGACCCAGAGCGACGTGCCCGCAACGTCCATCTTCCGAAACTGGAAGGACACCTTCCAGACCCATCCATTGAGACCGACCCAATCCTTCAATGCTTGCACGATGAAGTTCTGCTTGAACGATCCGTTGACAAGCAACCCTGGCAGCTTGTCATGTGTGATCGAAAATTTTTCGTCGTAGTGAATGCGATGCCAGTTTTCCATTGCTGCCGACCATCGCATCAGATGCATGGTGGTCAATGGCGCCTTGGCGAGGCGCGGAGGTTCATCGCCGACCGATACATCTTCGAAATGCAGTTGCACCGCCTTGATGCTTGTGCTCACATCGATCTCCATTTTGTTTGCGCGACACGATGCCGACCGTCCGGTGCAAGGTGTCTCACTATCAACAGGATTCGCCCGTGCATCGGTGGGTGAGAATCGCTGCAGTCAGGGGAAAATATAACGACCCGCCTGCGCAGCAACAACCAACAAAGCAGTGCGCGAAGATAGAGAAAATGTTGGTCATTAGAGAAGGCGGCGGCGGTGGCCTCTGGCTCGAACCGGCTAGCCGGCGGATGGCCAATTTTTTGTAGGTCATGGCTCACAGTTTTGTCATTTGTGGGGTTGTGCAACACCGCTTACGATCGAACTGTGTGATCTCCGGCCCATCGTCGATTCGATTCATTCCGGATGAGAGCGCTCTAATACATAACTAAACGGAGACTATCGTGACCGCATTGATATGCATGGCGTTGCCCTTTCTCGTGAGCGTCGAATGGATGCGTGCAATCTCGGTATTCGATTCGAACACACCCGGCGATCTTCGAGGCGCCGCCCCTGCGCCTCGCCCTAAGACAGCCGCCCCACTACAGGCGCGAAGATAAAGTCAATCTGACCGTCTCGCGGTCGAGTCGTCCGTTACGTTGATCTGATTGAAGCACTGAGTACTCGCCTCACTGCAACTACGCTTCGAGAGTGGCCAGACGATCCCATTGATATTTCAATGAGCCATTTTGAGAACCGGTTCAAATAATCAGGTATGCGAATTATTACGGAAATCGATAAATATTGGGCCAACCCATGCAACCTCGCGACACTCACTTAATGAAAAAAGTTCTCGTTCTTGCAGCAAGCTCGGTGGCGGCGACCTCGGTGTTTGCACAAAGCATGGTCACCCTGTATGGGACCATGGACGATAGTTTTGCGTATAGCAGCAATCAATCAGGCCAACACGACTATCAAATGAGTCAAGGAGGTCTCGGCAGCAGCAAGTGGGGACTCTTGATCAAGGAAGATCTGGGCAGTGGCTACAGCGCCGTTGCGCGGATGGAGAACGGGTTCGACGCCAACTCAGGCAAGTTGAACAACAATGGGCGGCTCTTTGGTCGTCAGACATATGTCGGCCTGAGTGGACCATTTGGCAGTGTCCTGCTGGGTCGCCAATATGACCTCGTCGCGGATGCTTTGCTGTTCGCCTCGTCTTCGCTGAAGTTTGCCGGTATCTGGGGGGCTCACGTAAACGATGTCGACAATATCTGGTGCAGCTATTCCCTTAGCAACTCGATCAAGTACCTCTCGCCCACCTTCGCGGGCTTCCGCGCGTCCGCTTTGTTCAGTTTTGGAGGAGTGCCGGGCGACTTTTCTTCCGGCAAGAAGGAATCGGTGAGCCTGTCTTATAACTATCAGTCATTCGATAGCAGCGTGGTGTTTTCACGCATCAATAATCCGGCGACCTCGATCTACGACGCCACCGCGCAGCCGGTTTCCGGCGGTTCGTTCGCCAACACCATCACTGTTCCCGCGTTCTCCGGATATGCGTCCGCCCAAAAGCTGCAGGTCATCGGGGCCGCACTGAACTACAAGTTCTGGGGAGCCTCGATCGGCGCCGAGTACACGAACACCCGCTTCCAGGATGTGGTGAGGACTTCGAGCACACCGTTCGCGGGCACCGCAACTTTCAATACTTTCGATCTCAATGCGACCTATCTCATCACCCCAACTGTGCAAGTGGGAGCGGGTTACACCTACAGCAAGGCTGAGACTGCCCGCTACGGCCAACTCAACCTCGGCGCGCAATATTACCTGTCAAAGCAGACGCTACTTTATCTCGTTGGCGCCTGGCAACATGCGACCGGAACGGACTCGACGGGTAAGACGGCTGTCGCTCAAATCTATGGCCTTTCGCCGTCGTCGACTTCGAACCAGCTTGGACTTAGGGTAGGCATCCGGCATAACTTCTAGCGCCTCGCCTTCCATGCTGTCGATACGCGGGGCACCGCTCAATCCGCAGGCCCGCGCACACCGTTATTGGAATCTGATTCAGCACGGCTTTGCGAGCTCATCGGACGCGGCGCGAAAACTCGCGTGACGGACGACCGCCATGGAGGCAGTGAGTTCGGTCAGGCTTGGACGCTCATTCATGGCGTTTTACCATCAGTTCATGCAAATTTTGGCGTATAGACCCGTCAATCGCACCCACCTATAGTCCCAAGCAGACAACGGACAGCTCAAAGCCAATCGCAGCCGATATTGCGATTCGAGCTTCCCGCCCGAGGACCCGCTTCGCTTGCATACAAGTGCCAACCCGATGACTCGACGCATGACCGCGCCTCTGCTGGCAATGCTTTTCATCGCGACGGTGCTTGCCGGTCGAGTCCTTGCCGAATCTCCTTTCCATTTAAACAGGACAATGGCTTCATCAAACAGAGCGGCAGTCGAATCCATGTTCAACGCATGGATGGCCGGCGACAGTAGCGCCTTTCCGTTGCTCCTCAGCGACGATATCGAGTGGACCATCACGGGCAACTCGCTCGCCGCCGGAACGACGCGGGGACGCACCGAACTGATGGCGAAAGTGCTAGGTCCGTTCGGCGCACGTTTTGTGCACTCCGGCGACGGTTTTCGCCCACGCCACATCCACGGCGTGTATGCGGACGGCGACACGGTCGTCGTTCATTTCGACGCGGCTGGCACCGCCAACGACGGCAAGCCTTACTCGAACAGCTATGTGTGGTTACTGACGATGAACAACGGGAAGATCGTCCGGGCGACCGCGTTCTTTGACAGCATTGCATTCGATGACTTCTGGCGACGCGTGCAGCCGGCGCAGAACTGAACGCCGACCTTCCCTCGTCCTTACCGATCGAAGCCGTCAGGAAAAAATAGAATGACTACCGTCAACGCATACGCTGTTTCTCAACCGAAGGGACGCCTCGTCCCGTTTCAGTATGAACTCGGGCCGCTGGCCGCGAGCCAGATCGACATCCGGGTAGAGTCATGCGCGCTCTGCCACTCCGATCTGTCGATGATCGACAACGAGTGGGGCATCAGCTCCTACCCGCTCGTGCCCGGCCATGAAGTGATCGGCACCATCGCCGCCGTGGGTGCAAACGTCACGACCCTGGCGGTCGGACAGCGAGTCGGGCTGGGCTGGTTCAGTTCGAGCTGCATGCATTGCCGACAGTGCATGAGGGGCGACCACAACCTTTGCCCATCGGCCGAATCGACGATCATCGGCCGCTTCGGCGGGTTCGCCGACCGGATTCGCTGCCACTCGTCGTGGGCGATCGCCCTGCCATCCGGTGTCGATGCCGACAGTGCCGGCCCGCTCTTCTGCGGCGGCATCACCGTGTTCAATCCCATCGTACAGTTCGACGTAAAGCCGACGCATAAGGTCGGCGTCATCGGCATCGGTGGACTTGGGCACCTCGCGCTGCAGTTTCTGAACAGATGGGGATGCGAGGTGACGGCCTTCACTTCCTCCGCCAGCAAGACAGAAGAAGCACGACGGTTGGGTGCCCATCACGTCATCGACTCCGGCGACAGCAAACGCATGCAGGCACTCGCGGGACAGTTCGATTTCATTCTGAACACGACGAACGTCAGCCTGGACTGGCCAACCTACCTCAATGCATTGGCGCCTCGCGGTCGCTTGCATACCGTGGGCGTGGTCACCGAGCCGATCGGTGTGCCAGGTCTTTTGATGAATCTGGGGCAACGCAGCCTCTCGGGTTCCCCGATAGGCAGTCCGGCAACAGTTGACGACATGTTGCAATTTTGTGCGCGCCACCAGATCAACCCGCTTATCGAGCAATTCCCGATGTCTCAGCTCAATGAAGCATTCGATCGCCTGCGTTCCGGGGCCGCACGCTATCGCGTTGTCGCCAGGAATGATATGTAGGGCAATCGCTCTGACGCTCATCATGCAAGTGAACGGCATACCGGCGTAGGTCAGTTGGCAAGCAGACCCGATGTGATGGTGTTTTGACCGCGCTTAAACTCTCGGCGGAAGGCAGCCGGAGTCGAACCGACCAGAGAGTGTCTGACACCCCCTACTGGGTTTGAAGCCCAGCCGCACCACCCGATGCGTATGCCTTCCTCTTTCAACCCACACAAAAACAGGTTGCTGTCACAACGTTTCCCCCATGCGGCTATCGGCGCGCAGCAGATGGACGTCGCGCTGAAAACGGGTATATCCAACGCGATCGAAAAACTCTAAAACCTGAATCGCGCGCTTGCGCCCGAGCCCCGTCGCGTCGCGAAATGCCGCCGCACTCAATACGCCGCCCTGCTCCGCAGCCGCCTGCGCCACCAGACGCGCAAGCTCCCGCATCGAATCACGGTGATAAAAAAGATCCCGCACAACCTGATACACATCACCTCGCCTCGCGAGCTTGCGCAGCAACGCGCGCACGTCGTCCTCATGCCGATGCACCGCGCGCGCCAGCTCGCGCACCCACGGCGGATCGTAGCGGCCTTCGACGAGCAACGGCAAGAGCATCTGCTTAAGCGCTTCCTCCTGCTGATCGAGCGACACCGCGTGCGCGGGCAAATGTAGCCAGGGGCCGCTCTTCGAAACAACACGCTCGTCAATCAATGCATCGATCAATACGCGCCATAACGCATCAGGCAACAACGGCGCGGCAATGCGCCGCAAGCGCGCCGCATCCGGGCCCTGCTCATCCGCAAAGCGCGCATGAAACTGCTGAAGCGCACCGATAGCCTGCTCTCGCATCCGATCCCAATGACGGCGCAGCACAACGAAGCCGTCACCGGAGGCCTTGCCGTGCAACGCAATATCGAGTGCGTCGTCGGGCAGCTTCAGCGCGTCGTGCGGCAAGCCTGTCAACGACAGCAGCATCGAGCGCTGCATGCCGCGCGGCGCCTGCTCGAGCAGCGGCTCGATGCGTGCGTCGTCGAGCCACGCCTGCAGCGCGTCGAGCCATACACGCCGTTCCGCCGTTCTGCGTTTGCGCGCGGGTCCGAACGGATCGAGCACGCGCCCGCCGCCGACGGTGCGTGTCGCCTGTGCGTTGCGCACGATAAAGCGGTCACCCGCCAGCGCGCAAAGCGGCGTGTCGAACACCAGTTGTGCGCGCGCGTTCTGCCCTGCGGTCAACATATCGCCGTCCAGCAACACGACGTGTGCGACCCGATGCGTCGTGCCGAGATGAACATGCAGCGGCGTCCAGTGTTGCAAGACGATGCCGGCATCGGCGAGCATCGTCAGTTCGACGTCGATCCGTTCGGACGGATTCGCCAGCCGCGCATCGACAATCCAGTCTCCGCGCGCGATCGCCTCCTTGTCGATACCGGCAAGGTTGAGCGCGCAACGTTGTCCCGCATGCCCGCTTTGCGCCGCGCGATTCTGTGCGTGGATGTCACGTACGCGCACTGGCTTGCGTGCCGGCGCGAGCACCGGCGTGTCGCCGAGGGCGATCCGTCCGGCGAACACGGTACCGGTGACGACCGTCCCATGGCCCGCAAGCGTAAAGACGCGATCGACCGCGAGCCTGAACAAGCCGTCGTCGCGCCGCGCACGCAACGCGAGTGCGGCGTCGCGAAGATACGCGTTGAGTTGTGTGACGCCTTGATCGCGAGCGGACGTCGCATTGGTTTCGAACACCGGCGCTTGCGCCAACGCGGTCGACGCAAGCCACGCATCAATCTCGCCGCGCACCTGCGCAACGCGCGCCGCATCGACGCGGTCGACCTTCGTCAGCGCAACCGCACCGCGCGTCACGCCAAGCAGTTCGAGAATCGCCAGATGCTCACGCGTCTGCGGCATCACGCCATCGTCGGCGGCGATCACCAGCAGCGCGAAGTCGATTCCGCACGCGCCCGCCGCCATCGTATGCACCAGCTTTTCGTGGCCCGGCACGTCGATCACACCGAGCACGTCGCCATTTGGAAGCGGCGCATACGCATAGCCGAGTTCGATCGAAATGCCGCGTGCCTTCTCTTCCTTCAGGCGGTCGGTGTCGACACCGGTCAACGCGTGCACCAGTGTCGTCTTGCCGTGATCGATATGGCCCGCGGTGCCGACGATCATAGGCGCAGCTCCGCGCATTGCGCGATAAACGCTGTCTCGTCCTCTGCTTCGAGGCAGCGCAGATCGAGCCGCAGCGCATCGTCGGCGATACGGCCGATAACCGGGCGCGGCAACTCGCGTAGCACTTTTTCGACTTGCATCAGCGCCCGCCCGCCGCGTTTCGCGGCCGCCACGCGCACCGCGAGGCCGTAACCGGGCAATTGATCGACCGGCAGCGCCCCGCTGCCGATCTGGCTGAACATCGGCTCGACCGTCACCGCATAGCGCTCGCCGAGCGCCCGCTGCAGTGCAGGTTGCACGCGCAGCGCCGCTGCGTGCATTTCAGCGGCAGGCCGCGTGAGCAGCCGCAGCGTCGTCAGCCTTTGCGCGAGGAATTCCGGTGCGCGGTATAACTGCAACACGGGTTCAAGCGCCGCGAGCGTGAGCTTGCCGACTCGCAGCGCGCGCTTTAACGGATGCTTCCTGATCTTGCGAATCAACGCTTCGCGCCCGACGATCAAGCCGGCCTGGGGACCGCCAAGCAGTTTGTCGCCGCTGAACGTGACTAGATCGGCGCCCGCGTCGATCGTGCCGCGCACGGTCGGTTCGGCAGGCAGCCCCCACTGTGCGAGATCCGTCAGCGTGCCGCTCCCCAGATCGAATGCGACCGGCAGCGCATGACGGTGCGCAATCTGCGCGAGTTCATCGATATCGACGCTCTTCGTAAAGCCGCTGATCGCATAGTTGCTGCAATGCACTTTCATCAGCAACGCAGTACGCGGACCGATCGCCTCTTCATAGTCTTTCGCATGCGTGCGGTTCGTCGTGCCAACTTCGCGCAGCCGCGCGCCGGCGCGCGCCATGATGTCGGGAATGCGGAACGCGCCGCCGATTTCGACCAGTTCTCCGCGCGAGACCACCACCTCTTTCCTGGACGCCAGCGCCGAGACCATCAGCAAAACCGCAGCCGCATTGTTGTTGACGACGGTCGCCGCCTCGGCGCCGGTCAATTCGCAAATGAGGGCTTCGATCAGATCGTCGCGGTCGCCGCGCGCACCTGTGGTCAGATCGAATTCGAGGTTGACCGGATGCGTGAGCGCATCGATCACGGTGCGCACCGCCTCATCGGGTAGCAATGCGCGGCCGAGGTTCGTATGCAGTACTGTGCCCGTCAGGTTGAACACCGTGCGCAAATAACCGCGTGAGCGCTGTTCAAGGAAATGAGCGGCGTGCGCAACGATGCGCGCTTCATCGCCGGTGGCGGCTAACGCATCGGCATCGTCGTCCTGACCGTCGGCAATCGCCCGCAATTCGCCGCGCAGCGCCTCGAGCGCGGCACGCACCGCCGCGACCACCTGCGTGCGTCCATACACGTCAGTCAACGTCTGCACCGCGTGCATCGACATCACACGTTCGACCGACGGCATGCGCGCAAGACGCGCGTGCCGCCGTTCACTCATCGCCGCATCGTTCACGCGCGCCTCCGGCTCAACGGTCCGACGGTACGTCAGGCCACAGCAGCGGATTCGGCCCGCTGCGCTGGTAGCCCGCTTCGTTCATCAGCAAATCCAGCGTGAGGCTCGCCAGATCGTCCGCGAGCGGTTCGATATCGACGTCCTTTTCCTGGTAGCCGATCTTTCGATACGTATGACATTCGTCGCACGACTCAGCCTTCAGCGCGTCGCTGCCGCCCTCAACGCCGTGATACGCGATGCCCTTGGTCGAATCGCAATTCGAGCATTTGACCCGCACGCTATGCGTTTCAGTACCGCATAGCCCGCATTGCAGATAGCGATAACCCTGGTACGGACCGCCAATGCGCACGACGCTCGCGACCGGTTGCGCGCCGCATACGGGGCACGTGCCCGGCACGTCGACGTACGGGATATCGGGCACGTCGAACCGGCTGGCGAGATCGGTCCACACGACCTGCAAGGCCGCCATGATGAATGGTGCGGTGGCGGGTTCGACCTCGTTGAAGCGCTGCGACACAATCGCGTCCGCTTGCGCATCCAGTTCCGCGGCGCTCTTCAGACGCAGCGCATCGATCACACGCGCGAGCGCCGGCGCCACCGCACCCGCGGCTTCGACTCGATCGAGCAGGCGCTGCAGCACGTCGCGCCACGCCGGATCGCGCTGCGGCGACGATGCGGGCACCAGCGGCATCGAGTTCTGCTGCGCCTGCGCGATCGCATCGGCGGAAGGCATCGCCGCGGCGAACTTTGCGAGCACTTGCTGCTGCGCGTCGGCAAGCGACGCCATCAGCCGCAAATAGCCGCCGATCGCATTGCCGTTCGCAAGTGTGCGCAACCGCCTCGCGCGCGTCGAAAAGAAAGTCGCCCGCTCGGGCAGACGGATGCGTGGAATGGCGGAAGGATCGAGCGACTCGATCTGCCCCGGGTCGAGTATGCGCTGCACCAATTGCGTGGCTCCGGTTATGCGTCGCTCAGTTGGCTCGCTCAATCGGGTAACTCGATTGGGTAACCTGACTGGGCAACACAGTCTGCACACTTAAGCGTGTGACTACCGATTCTCGCGTCGGTTTCACCGATCGGCAAGAGGAGCAAAAACCCGCAGCCGCGCGCACGCAAGGCGTACGCGCTATTTGATGCTCTCCCGGAACCAGCGCGGATGATGTTTCCTCGCCCAGCCCAGCGTGACCGTGCCGCGCACCATCGCACTGACCGAGCCCTTCACCCACAGCGCCGCATAGATATGCACGACAATGCCGACGATCAGCACAAACGCCGCGACGGCGTGCATCAATGCGGCCGCCCGCACGATACCGATCGGAAAATAAAACGAGAAATACGTACGCCAGATCACGATGCCGCTTACCAGCAACAGCACGAGGCACACCACCATCACAAAGAACAGCAGCTTCTGCCCGGCGTTGTAACGGCCGACCTCGGGCAGTTTTTCCTCGCGATTCGCGAGCACGTCGTTCATCTGCCGCATCCATTGCCAGTCGTTGCGGTCCAGATAGTTGTGATGCCAGAAACGCATAGCGAGAATCAGGAACGACACGAACATCACAAGACCGACGAACGGATGCAGAATGCGCGTCCATTGGCCGCCGCCGAACAGCGCGGACAGCCAGAACATCGCCGGATGAAACATCGACAGGCCGGACAGCGCAAGCAGCACGAACGTAATCGCGGTAATCCAGTGGTTCGTGCGCTCGTTGGCCGTATAGCGCACGATCAGGTTCGGATCGCCGTTTTTCCCATAGTTGCTCATTTGGTCGGCTCCTCGGTTTTGCCTTCCGGCCTGTCGACCGTTTGCGAACCACGCTGCTCCCTGATTCTGCGCGCCTCGTCACGGGCGGCTGCTTCGTCGTCTTCGGTCACTTCGTTCGGTCCGATGCGCGTGTAGTGGAAGAAGCCTGCCAGCGCCGCCAGCGCGATACCGGCCAGCGCGAGCGGTTTTGCCATGCCCTTCCAGACTCGCACCATCGGGCTGATGGACGGATCGTCCGGCAAGCCGTGATACAGCGACGGCTGGTCCGCATGGTGCAGCACATACATCACATGCGTGCCGCCCACGCCCGGCGGATCGTACAGACCCGCATGCTCGAAACCGCGCTCCTTCAGGTCGACGATGCGTTCCTCCGCGTGCGCGATCATGTCCACCTTGGTGCCGAACACGATCGCGCCGGTCGGGCAGGTCTTCACACAGGCCGGCTCCTGCCCGACCGCGACGCGATCCGAACACAGCGTGCACTTGTACACGCGATGATCGGTCTTCGACAGACGCGGAATATTGAACGGGCACCCCGCAATGCAATAGCCGCAACCGATGCAATTTTCCTCATGAAAATCGACGATGCCGTTCGTGTACTGGACGATCGCGCCCGGCGACGGACACGCCTTCAGGCACCCCGGATCCTCGCAGTGCATGCAGCCGTCCTTGCGGATCAGCCATTCGAGATTGCCGTCCGGATTCTCGTACTCCGCAAAACGCATCACCGTCCACGAATGTTCGGTAAGGTCGTGCGGATTGTCGTAGACACCGGTATTGAAGCCGATTTCGTCGCGCAGGTCGTTCCATTCCATGCATGCGGTCTGACATGCCTTGCAACCGATGCATTTGGTAACGTCGATCAGCTTCGCGACGCTGCCGGTGACCGGCTCGCGCACCGACGTCGGCTGCACGGTGGTAGCCGACTGACGCGTGATATCGAGCGATTGCAGTGCCATGGCGCCCCCTATGCCTTCTCGACCTTCACGAGGAACGACTTGAACTCCGGCGTCTGCGTATTGCCGTCGCCGACGAACGGCGTCAGCGTATTGGTCAGATAGCCGGGTTGAGTCAGGCCTTTGAACCCCCAGTGCAGCGGAATGCCGACGGTCTGAATCTTCTTCCCGTCCACCATCAGCGGTTTGATCCGCTTCGTCACGACCGCCACCGCAACGATATAGCCGCGCTTGCTCGACACCCTCACACGATCCCCCGCGACGACGCCGACCTCCTTCGCGAGGTCTTCGCCGATTTCGACAAACTGCTGCGGCTGCACGATCGCGTTCAGGCGCGCGTGCTTGGTCCAGAAGTGGAAGTGCTCGGTGATCCGATACGTGGTCGCGGTGTGCGGGAAATCGGCTGCCTTGCCGAAGGCCGCACGATCGTCGGGGAAAACCCGCGCGCCCGGGTTGTTGGTGGCCAGCGGATTCTGCGGATGGAACGGGTTATAGCCGAGCGGTGTTTCGAACGGTTCGTAGTGCTCGGGAAACGGCCCTTCGTTCAAGCCATCGCGCGCGAAGAAACGCGCGACGCCTTCCGGGTTCATGATGAACGGACCCATGCCGGTATCGGGATTCTCGTCCGCCTTGTAGTCCGGAATATCGGGGCCGCTCCACGCCTTGCCGTTCCAGGCGACCAGCTTGCGCGCCGGATCGAACGGCTTGCCGCTCGGGTCACACGACGCGCGGTTATACAGCACGCGCCGGTTTGCCGGCCACGCCCACGCCCAGCCGAGAGACTGGCCGATGCCGCTCGGATCCGCGTTGTCGCGCCGTCCCATCTGGTTGCCCGCCTGCGTCCACGAGCCGCAGAAGATCCAGCAGCCGCTCGCGGTCGTGCCGTCGTCCTTCAGTTGCGCGAAACTCGAGAGCTGCTCGCCGGCCTTGACGAGCACCTTGGTCGCATCTTTCGGGTCGGTCACATCGGCAAGCGCCTTGCCGCTGAACTCCATCGCGATCTCTTCCGGCGTCGGGCTATCGGGATGCGCGTACGGCCAGCTCAGCCTGAGCAGCGGATCCGCATACTTGCCGCCGTTCTTCTGGTACAGCGCGCGCATCCGCAAGAAAATGCCCGACATGATTTCGAGGTCGCTGCGCGCGTCTCCCGGCGCTTGCGCGCCCTGCCAGTGCCACTGCAGCACGCGCGACGAACTGACGAGCGAGCCGCGTTCTTCGGCAAAGCAGGTGGTCGGCAGGCGGAACACTTCGGTCTGGATCTGCGACGAATCGACGTTGTTGTATTCGCCATAGTTTTTCCAGAACTCGGACGTTTCGGTCGCGAGCGGGTCCATGATCACGAGCCACTTCAGCTTCGACAGCGATGCGGTCATCTTCGCCTTGTTCGGCGCCGACGCGAGCGGGTTGAAACCCTGCGCGAGATAACCGTTCACCTTGCCCTGCGACATCAGCTCGTAGATCTGCAGCATGTCGTACGGCTTGTCGAGCTTCGGCAGGTAGTCGTAGCCCCAGTTGTTGTCCGCGCTGGCCGCGTCGCCGTACCAGGACTTCATCATGCTGACGAAGAAGGCGCGATAGTTCTTCCAGTAGCTGAGCTGATTCGGCCGCAACGGCTGCGCGGCGCGCTTCGTGATGTACCCGTCGAAGTCCTGTTCGGCCTCGGTCGGCAGCGTCATGTAGCCGGTCAGCAGGTTCGACATCAAGCCGAGGTCGGTGAGCCCCTGAATATTCGAGTGGCCGCGCAGCGCATTCATCCCGCCGCCCGCGATGCCGATGTTGCCGAGCAGCAATTGCACCATCGCGCCGCAGCGGATCATCTGCGAGCCGATCGAGTGCTGCGTCCAGCCGAGCGCGTACAGGATCGTGCCGGCGCGGTTCGGCGCCGCGGTCGTCGCGAGCATCTCGCAGACCTTCAGGAACTTGTCCTTCGGCGTGCCGCACACCTTCTCGACCATTTCCGGCGTATAGCGGGAATAGTGCTGCTTCATCAGGTTGTACACGCAACGAGGGTTCTGCAGCGTCGCATCGGTCTTCACGAAGCCATCGTCGCCCAGCTCGTAGTTCCACGAGGACTTGTCCGCGTACTTGTGGTTTTGCGCGTCGTAGCCGGAATAGATGCCGTCGTTGAACGCGAAATCCTCGCGCACGAGGAAGATGAAGTCCGTGTAGTTCTTCACGTATTCGTGCTGGATCTTGTCGTTCGTCAGCAGATAGTTGATCACCCCGCCGAGAAACGCGATGTCGGTCCCGGTGCGAATCGGCGCGTAAAAGTCCGCGACCGATGCGGTGCGGTTAAAGCGCGGATCGACCACGATCAGCTTCGCGCCGCGATGCGCCTTTGCCTCCGTGACCCATTTGAACCCGCACGGATGCGCCTCGGCCGAATTGCCGCCCATCACCAGAATCACGTCTGCGTTCTTGATGTCGACCCAATGGTTCGTCATCGCGCCGCGGCCGAACGTCGGGGCAAGACCTGCCACCGTCGGGCCGTGTCAGACACGCGCCTGGTTATCGAATGCGAGCATCCCCGTTGCGCGGATCACCTTGTGCGTCAGATAGCCGACCTCGTTGCTGCTCGCGGATGCGGCGAGCATGCCGGTGGTCAGCCAGCGGTTCACCTTCTTGCCGTCCGCGGTGGTCTCGATGAAATTCGCATCGCGGTCGTCCTTCATCAGCTTCGCAATGCGGTCGAGCGCATCGTTCCATGAGATCGGCTGCCAGTCTTTGGCGCCAGGCGGCCTGTACTCGGGAATCAGCAGACGGCTTTCGCTATGGATGAAATCGATCAGGCTCGCACCCTTCGGACACAGTGTGCCGCGATTGACCGGATGATCCGGATCGCCTTCGATGTGAATGATGCTCGCGGTAGCGTTCTTCGCACCGTCGCCGAGGCCGTACATCAGAATGCCGCAGCCGACCGAGCAGTAAGGACAGGTATTGCGGGTTTCGGTGGTGCGCGACAGCTTGTACTGCCGCACTTCGGCAAGCGCGACGTCGGGCGAATAACCGAGCAGAGCCAGGCTCGACCCCGCCAGCGTGGCGGCACTTACCTTCAGGAACTGACGCCGGGACATCTGTAGCATGGCGGCCCTCGCGTTCTGTGGTGGGGTACTAAAAAGTATAAGTCGTTTCCGATCGCTCGCATCGACTTCCGCGTCAACGTGACTGCGGGAAAACACGGGGTACCTCCGATCGACATGTCGTCGACGTGGCAGGCATAGCGATTGCACCGACGAATGACGAACTGCGGAGGCTGACTGCGGGGCTGACGGCGAGGGCCGACTGTGGGGCCGACTGTGGGGCCGACTGTGGGGCCGACTGTGGGGCTGACCGCGGGGCTGACCGCGGGGCCGACCGCGGGCGCCCGTTGCGCCGCGTGTGCGCCCACCCGCACGCGCCGCCGCTTCCTGTAGATTCCGTATCAAGCGCCCATCGGAAGGACCGCTATGGAACTCGAAACGATTTCCGCCGACAAGCTGCAACATGCTGCGCGCATGCATGCGTCATGGGCCGTCGGCGCGTTGCGCCAGTTCATCGAAAACCGCTGTCCGGCGCTGGCCGCGGGCATCGCGTTCTACGCGGCATTCTCGCTCGCGCCGACCCTCGTGATGGTGATCGCCGTAGCGGGCTGGTTTCTCGGCGGCGAAGCGGCGCGCGGCGAGTTATATCGTCAGGTGCACAGCGTGCTCGGCAACGACGCGGCCGCCGCCATCACGACCATCGTGCAGAATGCGCACCGCAGCGGCAGCGCGGGTGGCGCGGCCGCGATCATTTCGTTCGCCATGCTCGCGATCGGTGCGTCCGCAACCTTCTCGTCGTTGAACAGTGCGCTCAATATCGTGTGGCCGGCTGCCGGGCCGCGCGCGTCGAGCGTGATGGCGCTCGTGCGGGTGCGCCTGATCTCGTTCAGTCTCGTGCTCGGCGTCGCGTTCCTGCTGATCGTATCGCTCGTGCTCGATGCGACGATCACATTCGTCGGCAACTGGCTGTGGGGCGATTCGCCGTACGTCGCGATCGGCAACCTGCTGCAACTCGCGGTCGGACTGCTCGTGCTGTCCGCGGCCTTTGCCGCCTTGCTGAAATTCCTGCCGGACGCGCCGGTGCGTTGGCGCGATTCGCTGGTCGGCGGCTTTGTCGCGGCGCTGCTGTTCTCGGCGGGCAAAAAACTGTTCGCGCTCTATCTCGCGCATGCCGGCATGGCCAATTCCTTTGGCGCGGCAGGTTCGCTCGCGGTGCTGTTGATGTGGCTGTACTTCTCGGCGCTCGTGCTGCTGCTCGGCGCGGAATTCGCCGCGGCACGCGGACGGCTGCATGACCCGCGCGGCGCGTGGGCGTTCCTGCATGCGACGCCGCCGGGAAGCCGCGCGATGATCGCGTCGATGATGGCGGCGTCGACAGCCGGCGTGGATCCGGCGCGCCGTGGCGCCGCAAGGCGCGACCCCGCCGCGGTTCCAGCCGGGTCCGTGCAGACTGCGCGGCCTGCGGACGCGGCGGAACACGCTGGCGCCGACGCTCGCTCGAACTCGGGCGGCAAGCGCGCCGACACCTTCGTCAAGGCGAGGGACATGGGGCGTTCCGTGCTGAATGCGGAAACACGCGCCACCCATGCAGCCGCGGTCACGCTCGTGCAGGCGGGACGCACCGCGGCGGCCGCAGACCGCTACGTGCGCCGTCATCCGTGGGGATCGGTCCTGCTCGCGGCAGGCGCCGCGATGATCGTGGCCGCCATGACCGGCCGACACAACGGCGAGCGATGAGCGCCAGACCCTAGGCGCCGCTGCCCCATTTGCCCGTCGCCGCCCGCCGTCCAATCCGAAAGCAAACGGAAATGCTTCTTACAGCGTCAAGGTAAGCGGCTGCTTCGTTTAGACAAGTACATTACATATTACTTTCGTAAAACGACAACTTATGCAATTCTGCAGCAATATAGACCGCCGAAAGAACAATAATGCGAGGTAGACGATAAAACATTGTCAATATCGCAATAATCACGTTTAGGCTTGTGAGACAAGGGTTTCCGCCACCTGTCACATTTTAGATACACCTTTATTTTTTTCGTTTCTTGTGGGTCGACCCCCGCGTTATTCTCCGTTTCGCAACAGCAAGCAACAACTAAACAATCATCTGCGTGGAGATTTGGATGAAACGAATCGCACTGTCTACCCTCTCGCTGGCTCTGCTAGGTGCGACCAGCGCGGCGCACGCCCAGAACAGCGTGACGCTGTACGGCATCGTCGACGACGCATTCCAGTGGGTGCACAACGCCGACCCCGCGAACAACAACCTTTACCATCTGCAGTCAGGCAACATCCAAGGTAATCGTTGGGGTTTGAAAGGTACTGAAGACCTCGGCGGCGGCCTGAAGGCGATCTTCCAGCTGGAAAGCGGCTTCGATCCGAACAACGGCAAGATGCAACAGGGCGGCCGCCTGTTCGGTCGTCAGGCATACGTCGGTGTGACGCAGGATGCGTACGGTACGCTGACCTTGGGCCGCCAGTACGACCCGCTGGTCGACATGATCCAGCCGCTCACGGCCGATAACTTCTTCGGCTCCATGTTCGCCACGCCGGGTGACGTCGACAACAACGACAACAGCTCGCGTACGAACAGTGCGGTCAAGTATGTATCGCCGGTGTTCAGCGGCTTCCAGTTCGAAGGCATGTACGCGTTCGGCGGTGTGGCCGGCACGACCGGTTCCGGCCAGTCGTGGGGCGGTGCCGCGACGTACGGCACGGGTCCGTTCAACGTCGCCGCGGGCTACTTCCGCATGGACAACGCCAATGGCTTTGCAGCGCGCGGCGGCGTCAATCCGTCGCTCGCGAACCCGACCGGCACGCTGCCGGGCTGGAGCACGGGCGCGACGTCGGACGCCACGTTCGACGGCTCGACGATCAACAGCGCGTATGCATCGGCCAAGTCGATCAGCATCTCGTCGGCGGCTGCGCAATACGTGTTCGGCCCGTTCACGTTCAACGCGCGTTACAGCTTCGCGCAGTACAAGCCGGATGCATTCTCGGCGTTCTCCGAGCAGGAGAAGTACCAGGTTGCGGGTGCGTATGTCGGCTACCAGATGTCGCCGGCCCTGCTGCTGGGCCTTGGCTACACGTACACGCACGGCGCGGGCGACACGTCGTCGAACTACCACCAGGTGGCAGCCGGCGCCGACTACTCGCTCTCGAAGCGTACCGACATCTACCTGATGGGCACGTACCAGCACGCGAGCGGCACGCAGCGTGTCGATGCGACGACGACCACCGACGCGAAGGCTTCGGTCGGCTCGTACGGCTTCCAGTCGGGCACGAGCACGCAGGAAATGGTCAGCCTCGGTATCCGTCACAAGTTCTAATAAGCAACAATACGCTGCGCAGCTGACGTTCCACGCCGCGCTTCAAAGCCAGCCAGAGGCGCAAGCCGAAGGCTGGCTTTTTTCTTGATGGTTGCGCGAGGCATCGGCGCGTGACTGGACGGGCGGCGCGGGCATCAGGTGCGGTTTGGATTTTCGACCTGGCGCGTGGTGTTGGCGCTTCAACCGGGTTGTGCTGCGGGCGCAACCGGCCGCGCGCGGTGACGGGTTTGCGTGCGTACGCGAAGTATGTGCGGCGGGGCGGGGCGACGGCGTGGCACAGGCGTTTATTTTCAGCGCAGCGGTTCTGGCATGGCGCGGCGGTTTCTTGCTGGCATGGCCATCGCGGCATGGCGCGGCAGTCTCTTGCTCGCGTGGCCGTCACGACATGGCGCTGCGGCCTCTTGCCGGCGTGGCGGTTCCGGCATGGCGCTGCGGTCTCTCGCCGGCGTGGCGGTTCCGGCATGGCGCGTCGTTTTCTTCCCAGCGTAGCGGTCGCAGCGCGCTGCGACCCCTTTCCTAGCCCCGCGCTTTCGGCTTGTCCGCCTGCGCGAGTGTCTGCGCGGGCCGCGCATCGGCGGCATCTTGCGCGGCGCCTGAAGGTGCACGAAACAGCATCGTCTCGCCTTCCATGGAGAGGCGCGGCGGCTCGGCCGTGTCCTCCCAGTCCGGGTCCGGAATCTCGCCGAACACCTGGCGCAACCGCTCGCCCCACGTGCGGTGGATCATCTGGTAGTACGCATTGTCCTGCGTGATCGTCACGAAGCGCGTCACGCGCAGCGTGTCCTTCTGATACACGAGCAGATCGAGCGGCAGCCCTACCGACAGGTTCGAGCGCAGCGTCGAATCCATTGAAATCAGCGCGCATTTCGCGGCTTCGTCGAGCGGCGTCTGCGGCACCAGCACGCGGTCGATAATCGGCTTGCCGTACTTCGATTCGCCGATCTGGAAGTACGGGTTCACGCTCGACGCTTCGATGAAATTGCCGGCCGAGTAGATCATGAAGAGACGCGGGCGCGGCATCGCGGGCGAGCCGTCGCCGCTAGCGCGCGGCGCGATCTGGCCGCCGAGAATAAAACTGCAATTGAACTCGACACTGAATTCCTGCAGCGAATGCGCCTCGCGCTGATGCACGTCGCGCACCGCGCGGCCGACCACCCGCGCCGCATCGGCCATCGTTTGCGCGCTCCACAGCGTCTCCGCGTGCGGGTCGTCCGGCGGTTCGGACAGCTCGCGCAACACCGCCTGCGTGAGCGACAGATTGCCGGCGGCGAGCAGCACCAGCACACGGTCGCCCGGCTGCTCGAAAACGGACATCTTGCGCGCCGTGCTGATATGGTCGACACCGGCGTTGGTGCGCGTATCCGACAGAAACACGAGCCCTTCATCGACGCTCAGTGCGACACAATACGTCATGACAAGATTCCTGGATGCGACTGGACGCCGCTATTGTAATCGCGGTGTGCGTGTTCGGCCCACCCGCGCCCCACCCCGCGGCCCATGCGCAACCCACCCCGCGACCCACGCGAGGCGCGCGCCTGTTGTGCTGTTATTGCGGCGACTGCAACTGCGCGCTGACCGCGACCGACACATCGAGCCGTTCGCCCTGACCGCCGATGCGCCGGCCGCGCACCGGCGACGCGGCTTCGTAATCGCGCGCCGCCGCGAGCCGGCAATAGACATCGGTTGCGAACGCCGCATGCGTGACGTCGACCGACACCCAGCCGAGGCCGGTCAGCCAGACGTCGACCCACGCATGACTCGCGGCATCGTCGACTTCGCCGGGTTCGATATAGCCGCTCACATAGCGCGCCGGCACGCCACGCGCGCGGCAGCACGCGAGCATCAGATGCGCGTGATCCTGACACACGCCGCGGCCGAGCGCGAGCGCCTGCGCCGCCGTGCTGGTGACCTCGGTCACACCCGACTGGAACGGCACGCGTTCGACGATGCGCCCGGCGAGCGCCAGCAGCGCGGCGGGTGTGTCGAGCGGCGGCGCCGAATGCGCGAGCTCGCAGACGGCCGGGTCGGCGTCCGTCAAACGCGTCGCACACGTGTAGTGTTCGAGCGGAATCGGACCGGCGGCGTCGTTCAGGCGCCCGTCGAAAAGCGGCATCGTGTCGACTTCGCCGGACACGTGCACGCGAATCTCGTCGTGCGGCTGGTTCAGCACCAGCGTATGCAGCACGTTGCCGTACGCATCGAAAGTCGCATCGAGCTTGCCGGGCGCGTCGAGCAACCAGCGCCGCACGATCTGCGCCGCGCCGCTCACCGGCGTGAGGCGCAGCTGCTGGATCGAGTAATGCACGGTCGCGTCGTAGCGATAGACCGTGTCGTGGCGGATCGTCAGAAACATGCAGGCACTCCGTTACGCGACGGGCAACAATAGATAGGTGCGCGCGACCATGTTGCCGAGTTCGAACACGCGCGCAAGGAACTGCGTGAGCCATGCATGCAGCCCCGCTTCGAAGATCTGCCGGATATCGGCATACGACAGCTCCGCGCGCAGCTTGCCCGCGAAGCGCTCGCACTGGTTCGAGCCCTGCGTGCGCAGCATCGCGAGATTCGCGCACACGCCGTCGAGCGATGCGAGCAGCGAGCGCGGCATCTGCGAATTGAGGATCATCAGCTCGACGACGCGCGCCGGCGTCACGACATCGCGATACACCTTGCGGTAAATTTCAAGCGCCGAAACGGAACTCAGGATCGACGTCCAGTAATAGAAGTCTTCGAGCTGACGCGCGGCATCGCGCGAATTGGGCGCCGCGTCCGCGAAGCGCACATCGAGAATCCGCGCGGTATTGTCCGCGCGCTCGAGAAACGTGCCGAGCTGCGTGAAGAAGAATGCGTCGTCCTGCAGCGCGGTGCCGAGCGTCACGCCGCGCGACAGGTGCGAGCGGAACTTCACCCACTCGAAGAGCGCCGCCAGATTGCTGGTCTGTTGTCCGGCCGCGGTCCGCTCGTTGAATTCGAGCCAGGTGTCGTTGATCGTCTCCCACCATTCGGTGGTCAGCGTGCCGCGCACTGCGCGCGCGTTTTCGCGCGCCGCGTGCAGGCAGGAATGGATACTCGACGGATTAGCCGGGTCCGCCACCATGAAATCGAGTACATGCTCGCGCGCCGGTTCCGCATAGCGCTGCGAAAACGCGTGTTCGAGCTCGGAAATGCGCAGCACCGCGCGCTGCGCGCGTGCTTCCTGGTCGGGCGTCTGCGGCAGCAGTTGCGCTTTCAGGTTGATGTCGAGCATGCGCGCGGTGTTCTCCGCGCGTTCCATATAGCGGGCCATCCAGAACAGGTGGTCGGCGGTGCGGCTCAGCATGGTGGCCTTCCGTTATGATCGATCGGCACGGGATGCAAACTGCGCGCGCGGGTGACCCGTGATGCCCCACGCGCGCGGCGGGCGACGCTGACGCCCGCCATCGCGGCGACTGATGCGCGGCGAACGCGCTCAGTCGACCATCCAGGTGTCCTTCGTCCCACCTCCCTGCGACGAATTGACGACCAGCGATCCTTCCTGCAACGCAACCCGCGTGAGCCCGCCGGCGACCATCGTCACCGTCTTGCCGGACAGCACGAACGGCCGCAGATCGATATGACGCGGTGCAATGCCCGCTTCGACAAAGGTCGGGCAGGCGGATAGCGCGAGCGTCGGTTGCGCGATATAGCCCGCCGGCCGCGCGATGAGCCGCGCGCGGAACGCTTCGATCTCGGCCGCCGTCGCCGCCGGACCGACCAGCATCCCGTAGCCGCCCGCGCCGTGCACTTCCTTCACGACGAGTTCGGGCAGATGCGCGAGCGTGTAGGCGAGATCGCCCGGCTTGCGGCATTGGTAAGTCGGCACATTGTTGAGAATCGGCTTTTCGCCGAGATAGAACTCGATCATGTCCGGCACATACGGATAGATCGACTTGTCGTCGGCAATGCCGGTGCCCATCGCGTTCGCGAGCGCGACGCGGCCCGCGCGATAGGCGGTCAGCAGGCCCGGAACGCCAAGCGCCGAATCCGGGCGGAACGCGAGCGGGTCGAGAAAATCGTCGTCGACGCGGCGGTAGATCACGTCGACGCGCCGCGGGCCCTGCGTCGTACGCATGAACACATAGTTGTCGTCGACGAACAGGTCCTTGCCCTCGACCAGTTCCACGCCCATCTGCTGCGCGAGGAACGTGTGTTCGAAGTACGCCGAGTTATACATGCCCGGCGTCAGCACGACCACCACCGGATCGTCGACGCCCGCCGGCGCCACCGAGCGCAGCGTGTCGAGCAGCAGGTCGGGGTAATGCGCAACCGGCGCAATGCGGTTCTGCACGAACAGCTCGGGAAAAAGCCGCATCATCATCTTGCGGTTCTCGAGCATGTACGAGACGCCGGACGGCACCCGCAGATTGTCCTCGAGCACATAGAATTCGCCGTCCATTCCGGCGCGCACGACGTCGACGCCGGTGATATGCGCGTACACGCCGAGCGGCACATCGACGCCCTGCATCTCCGGCCGGTACTGCGCGTTCGTATAGACCTGGTCCGCCGGAACGATACCGGCGCGCACGATATTGCGCTCGTGGTAGACGTCGTGAATGAAGAGATTGAGCGCTTGCACGCGCTGCCGCAGGCCCGCTTCGAGCGTCTGCCATTCGCCGCGCGGGATGATGCGTGGAATCAGATCGAACGGAATCAGCCGCTCGGTGCCGGACAGATCGCCGTTCACCGCGAACGTGATGCCGACACGCCGGAACAGCAGATCCGCCTCCGCGCGCTTGCGCGCGATCGGTTCGGCGCCCTGCAGCGTCAGCCAGTTCGCGAAGCGGGCGTAGTGCGGCCGCACGCTTTCGTCGAGTTGACGCATCTCGTCATAGCATCGCATGTCACGCCCCGCTTTTTTTGTCGGATAGAAGGCGAATGCGCTGCGCATTCGGTGTCCGGTTCGTTCAAGCAAGCGTTATGCCATTGGCGTCGCGCACGCACTGCGCTCATGGAAGATTTTCAGGCTGATGCGAGGGCACGGCGGCGGTATGCACTGCGAACGCGCATGCTGCCCGCGCACCGGCCCGATGTTTGAGCGCGACGGCGAACGGCCTGTTCTGATCGTACTGCGCCGGGCATCAATGCGCTACCGCGGTGCGCGGGGCAGCGCACGCAGATCAGTTCGATGCAGCGGCGAACCGACTTAGGGAATAAAAAAATCCCCGCGAGTGTTCTTCGCGGGGATTCGGGATGTTGCCGAAAAATCAGTTGCGACAGAGACGGCCGCAACGGAGATAGCCTTTATGCAGACATCGTTACGCCGGCATCATGGCGTAGCCAGCCTGGCGAAGGCATCGACATGACCGCTCGCCGCCGCCCGAAGACGGCGGCGAGACAAGCCATGCGATGCAACCGCTTAGCCAGCGGCTGCGTCCTTCAGCTTCTTCAGCGCGCGCGCCTTGATGCGCACGGAAGCCGGCTTGGCCGGGAACCAGCGCTCTTCGCCCGTGAACGGGTCTTTGCCGAAGCGCTTCTTCTTCGCCGGCACAGCTTGCACAACGATCTTCAGAAGACCCGACAGCGTGAATTCGCCAGCGCCTTTCTTCTGGACCGAGCCGAGGATCGTGTCTTCGAGCGCGGCCAGCACGGCCTTGGCGGACTTCGGTTCAACACCTGAACGCTCTGCGACGTGAGCAGCCAGCGAGGCCTTCGTGAAGGTGTCCTTGATCGGCGACGGTGCGCCGGACGCCTTCACGGCGACCTTCCTAGCCGCGGCTTTCTTCGCGGGAGCCTTCGTAGCAGCAGCCTTTTTGGTCGCTGCGGTGGTCGCCTTCTTGGCAACCTTCTTTGCGGAAGTCGGCATGTTTCTCCTACCTGTTGTTGGTCAGTGAGCCACGAAACGCGCACGACATGTGCACGCTTCACGCGGGATTCTACAAGCGTCAAGGCATTTAACGCGAATCTTTTATGCGTCCATGTGCTCTTTTGTTGCGTGCCGCAGACTACACGACACATTTTGACGCTTGTTTTACGGGTTAAAAGTCGTCACGTCGCATTTTGTAGGTACCTGTACATCACCATTTCGCTTTCGGACCCGGCCTGGATGTGCGCGCCGGTTCGGCGAAACGGCCGTCAGGTTCAGCGGCGAGCGCGGGCAGCAGTTGGGCGAGTCGGGTCAGCGCGGCGTCGATCTGCGCGGCGTCGATGTTGCCGTAACCGAACAGGAAGCCTTGGCGGGAATCGGCGCCCTGATGGAATGGCGCGAGGCCGTGTAGCGCGATCGACCCGCGACGCGCCGCTTCCACGACCATGGCTTCGGTCAGCCCAGGCTTGAGCAACGCCGCGAGGTGAATGCCGGCCGCCGGCACGATCGGCTCGAACCAGCGCGCAAGGCCGCCTTGCAGATGCGTGAGCAACTGGCCGCGGCGAGCCGCGTACAGCTTGTGCATCCGCTTCAGATGCCTGGCGAAGTCGCCGTTCAGCATGAACCGCGCGAGCGCGGTCTGCGTCAGCATGCAGCCATGCCAGTCGGTCACCCGCCGCGCGTTCACCAGCGCGTCATGCAACGAAGCGGGCGGCACCACATAGCCGATCCGCAGGTCCGGAAACATCGTCTTCGAGAATGTGCCGACATACGCGACGAGCCCCGCACGGTCGAGGCTTTTGAGCGGCTCCATCGGCCGCCCCTCGAAACGGAACTCGCAGTCGTAGTCGTCCTCGACGATGGTTGCGCCGCGCGCCTGCGCCCATTCGAGCAGCGCAACGCGCCGCTCGAGGCTCATCGGCATGCCGAGCGGGAACTGATGCGAAGGCGTCACATAGACGAGCCGAGCGTCGTTCGGCAGCTTGCCGACCACCAGACCGTCACGGTCGACCGGCACCGGCGCCACCTTCGCGCCGACCGCCGCGAACGACGCGTGCGCAGGCGGATAGCCCGGGTTCTCGATCGCGACGACATCGCCGGCGCGCAAGGTGACGCGCGCGAGCAGATCGAGCGCTTGCTGCGCGCCCTGCGTGACGATCACGTCATCCCAGTTGCTGACGACGGCGCGGTTGAACGCCAGATAACGCGAGATCGCGACACGCAGTTCCTGTTCGCCGGCCGCGTCGCGATAGCCGCCGCCGCTGCGCGCCTGCGTGCGCAGCGCGTGATTCACGCAGCGGCGCCACACATCGAACGGAAAATGCGACTTGTCGGTCATGCCGCCGGCGAAGTCGTAGGTCATGCCGGAGGGAGACGGCAGCGGCGGCAGCAGCGGAATGTCCCAGACCGGTTGCGGGCGCGCCCCCGGCTTCGTGGGCGTGCGAGCCTGTTGCACGGCTCGCGCATGCGCGGAGCGCTGCGCGGGCAAGCGCCGCATCCCGTCGGCGACGAAGGTGCCGGCGCCGGGCCGCGCGTGAAGAAAGCCTTCCGCCAGCAGCCGCTCGAACACATCGAGCGTCGTCTTGCGCGACACGCCGAGCTGCGCCGCGAGATCGCGCGTCGACGGCAATTGCGTGCCGCCCGCGAGCCGCCCTTCGACAATGCCCTCTCGCAGTTGCCGGTAGATCTGGCCAGCCAGGTCGTGGCGCCCTTCGACGGTAATGTGGATATCCATCCGGCTCAGTAGGTCCGCTCAGTAGGTCCGCTCAGTAGGCCCGCTCAGTAGGTCCGCTCAACAAGTCCGCTCAGTGAGTCCGCTCAGTAAGTCCGATAGGCGGGGTCGACCAGCTGCGCGCAAACCAGCAGACCCGGCGCCGGCAGCGCGAACAGGATGAACAGCGCGACCTGCGCCGCGAGTCGCGCGCGCCGCGTTGCCACCCAGACGAACGCGACCGCGAACTGCAGCGCGCAGAAGAGCCACACCGGCAAGCTCGTCAGAATGCTCGCGTCACGGGCGCCGCCCCACCCCAAACCCGCCGGCACCGCCACCGCCACAAGCAGCACGAGCGCGCGAAAGAGCGCGCGCTCGCGCACGCGCCGGATGAATAGCGACACGGCAAGCGCGCCTTGCGCGGCCGCGGCGCCGATGATCAGGCGCGGCAGCATGCTGCCGGTTCGATAGGCATGCGGATCGATCAGATAAGCGGTATAGACGATTGCCGTTCGCAATGTATCTGTCATCGTATTGCAGGGGATAGGCAGGCGCACGCGGCAGGAGAATGGCACACGGGCGGGCAGGCTCAGACAACCACCGACGCGACGATTGCGAGCCAGATGAAAGCGACCCCCACGATAAACATGCGCCGCGCGACGCGCACTTTCGCATCGCTGGTGTCAGGTTCGACGGGCGCGGTCGCCATCCATGGCACGAGTCCGAGGAGTGCGAAGCCGAGCAGCGCAAGCGCCGCGATGACGCGGTCCATGCGGGTCCAGCCGCCGGGCTCGTTGATCCCCCAGTAGCCGAGGAACACGATGCCGATCGAGAACACCGTTGCCGAAGCTGAACTGAGCGCCACCACCGACCCTTGAGGACTCGGCATGATTCACCTCCTGTCGCAAGGCTGATTCGGGTGCCGTCGATTCTACTTCAAGCGGTTTGCCGTTCGAGCGCGCGACGCGCCCGCCCGACGGCGCGTGGCGGCGAGCGCGCGCGATTCATGCCTCAATTTTCGAATTTTCCGCCGCGCCGGGGCCGCCGCGTATTTCAGCCGCCGCGCGCCTCGCGTGCCTCATACGCTTTCAGATGGGTATACGCGACGCGCAGCAGCGAAAGCGGCGAACCGGCCTGCTGCGCTTGCGGGCCGCGCGCGATCAGGTCGCCGACAATATGGTCGGCCTCGATCTTCGAACGGTTTTCGATGTCGCGCAGCATCGAGGCGGTCATCGGCGAGCCTTCCTTGAACAGCATCGCGCGGGCGCTCGCCTGCGCGCCGTCGCTCATCGGAAACCCGTTGTGCTGCGCAATGGCGAGGCATTCGCCGAAGATGCCTTCGATCAGCTGCCTGCCTTCCGGCGCCCGCAGAATGTCGCCGATCGACGCGCGGGTGACGCTCGTGCTCGCCGCGAGCGTCGCGAGAAAGACCCACTTGTCCCACATTTGCGCGCCGATATTGTCGGACGCGTGCGCTTCGAAGTTCGCGCCTTCGAACGCGCGCTCGATGTCCCGCACGCGTTCGGAGATTCCACCGGCAAGTTCGCCGTAAGCGATCGTGTGCGTATCGTTCAGATGCTCGATTTCACGCTCGCGGTTGAGCGTCGCGGCAATCAATGCGCGGCCGCCCAGCACGTTTGCCGCGCCGAACTTCGCTTGCAGCATGTCGATATGACGCATGCCGTTCAGCACGGGCAGAATCATCGTCGACGGGCCGACGGCGGGCGCGAACGATGCGATCGCGTCATCGAGGTTGTACGCCTTGCAGCTCAGCAGCACGAGGTCGTACGGCGCGTCGATACGGTCGGCGAGCACGGTCTGCGGGTCGCGCAGCGTCGCGTTGCCGTACGGGCTTTTGATCACGAGACCGGCGCGCTTCAGTTCCTCCGCGCGGCCGGCGCGTACGAGGAATGTCACGTCGCGGCCCGCCTGAACCAGACGTCCGCCGAAATACCCACCCAGCGCGCCCGCGCCCACCACCAGAATTCGCATCGTCATTCCTTCGCTCAAAGATTGCGTAAGTGTACGCAAGAGTTCGCCTGAACAACCGTCAGGCATGCACAGGCCCGCGGCGTATGCCGCGAGCCGCGTCGCTTGCCGGCAGGCGTGCGCGATGGCGCGCACGCCTGCGTGCGTCAGAGCATTTCCAGCGCGAGCGCGATGCCCTGGCCACCGCCGATGCACAGCGTGACAATGCCGCGCTTGATGCCATCGCGACGCATCGAATGGATCAGGCGAGTGGTCAGAATCGCGCCGGTCGCACCGATCGGGTGACCGTGCGCCACCGCGCCGCCGTCGACATTCACCACGTCTTCAGCGAGGCCCAGTTGCTGGATGATCGCAAGCGGCACCGCGGCAAAGGCCTCGTTGATCTCGAAGCGTTCGACATCGGCGAGCTTCCATCCGGCGCGCTCGATGGCCATGCGCACCGCCGGCACCGGCCCGAGACCGAACATGCCCGGCTCGACCGCCGCGACACCGTATGCGACGAGCCGCGCGTGCGGCTCGATGCCGTTCGCTTCCGCGTAAGCGCGCTCGGCCACCAGCATCGCCGCGGCGCCGGCGTTCAGACCCGGCGCGTTGCCGGCGGTAATCGTGCCGTCCCGCCGAAACGCCGGGCGCAGTCTGGCTAGCGTTTCGACGGTCGTATCCGGGCGCAGCTGCTCATCCTGCAGAAACTGGATGGTTTCCTTGCGGCCCTGCACCTCGACCGGCACCCGTTCCGCTTCGAATGCGCCGCGCGCTTGCGCGGCCGCGAAGCGCTGATGCGAACGCGCGGCCCAGCGGTCCTGCGCGTCGCGGGTGATGGAAAGCTGCGTCACGAGATCTTCGGTATGCCAGCCCGAATGCTCGCTCGAAAACGCGTCGAGGAGACCGTCTTGCAACGCGCTGTCGTAGATCTGCGCGTTGCCCATCCGGTAACCCCAGCGGCCTTTGTCGAGCAGATACGGCGCGCGATCCATATTCTCCATGCCGCCCGCCACGGCGAGTTCGCCGAAGCCGAGCCAGATCTCCTGCGCAGCCGATACGATGGCCTGCGCGCCCGAGCCGCACACGCGATTGACCGTCTGCGACGGCACCGACACCGGCACGCCGCCGCCGATCGCCGCCTGGCGCGCCGGGTTCATTTTGTTGCCGGCCTGCACGACATTGCCCATCACGACCGAGCCGAGCTTGCCCGCCTCGACGCCGCCGCGGCGCACCGTTTCGCGCACCACGAGCGCACCGAGTTCGGTGGCGGGCACGTCTTTCAGCGTGCCGCCGAATGCGCCGATCGCGGTTCTAACCGGGTTGCTGATCACGATATCTCGAGTAGTCATCGCTGTTCCTCACACGGAAGTCAGACACGTAAAAGCCTCGCCGCGGCGAGGCGCCTTGATTCGTGCGGCGGCTCGCCTCGCGAGAAGCGAGGCTGGCGTCGCATCGCTCAGTTGACACGCTCAGTTGACACGCCCAGTCAACACGATCAGTTGACGGCGACGGCAGCCGCGGAAGGCTGCGCCGGCGGCGTCACAGAAGCCGGCTGGGCCGCCGGTGTCGCCGCTTGCTTCACATCGGCCGGCTGGCTCGCATTCGCAGCCGACGCGTCCGCCGCCGTCGCATCCCAGCCGCCGCCAAGCGAGCGGTAGAGCGCGACCGCCGCCTGCGCGTGCGAGCGTTTCGCTTCGTTCAGCGCTTCGGCATCGATCAGATACGCCTGCTGCGCATCGAGCACGTCGAGGAAGCTCGACGCGCCGCCCTTGTACAGCTGCGTCGACAGCTTCAGCGCCTTGTCGGAAGCGCCTAGCGCCCCACCCAGCCGCTCCACCTGGGTCGCACCGCTCACCAGGTCGCTGCGCGTATCCTCGATCTCCTTCAGTGCGTTGAGCATCGTCTGGTCCAGCGCAAGCTGCGATTCGCGCATGCGGCTCTCGCTCGCGTCGATATTCGCGGTGATGCGGCCGGCGTTGAAGATCGGGCTGGTCGCGCTCAGCGCGGCGCTGAACAGGTTGTCGGTCAGCGTCGGGGTGCCCACCCACGACGCGGCAAGCAGCCCGTCGCTCAGATTGAGCTCGAACTTCGGATAGCGCTCCGCACGCGACACCCCCACCTCCGCGGCACGCTGCTCGACTTTCGCGTACGCGTTGCGCACGTCCGGGCGGCGCAGCAGCGCGTCGGACGGCAGCGTCACGGGCACCCCCTGCGAGGGCGCCGGAATCGGGCGCGCATCGGTCAGCACGAGCTGGCTGACGCTCTCCGGCGTGCGCCCCGAAAACACCGCGATCAGGCTCAACTGATGCTGGATCTCCGACTGCACGCGCGGCATGCGCGCCTGCAGGTCCTGCAACTGGTTCTGCGCGCGCGCGACGTCGAGCTGCGTCGACAGGCCGTAGCGCAGCCGGTCCTGAGTCAGTTTCAGCGCGCGGCTGCGGATCTGTTCGTTATCGCTGAGGATCTGCCATTCGGATTGCGCCCAGCGCAGGTTGATATAGGCGGCCGCGGTATTGGCCGCCAGCGCGAGGCGCAGTTCGTTGAGCGCGGACTGGCGGCCCGACACCTGGGCCTGCGCGGCGAGCACCGCCAGCCGCTCGCCGCCGAACACATCCGGCTCCCAGCTGGCGGCAAGGCCCGCGCCGGCCGCGTCGACGTAGCCGAGCGGCGGCGGCAGGATCTGCCGCGTATGGGCGAGGTTCGCAGTGGCGTCGAGCTCGGGCAGCAGCGCCGAGTGGCGCACTTTCACGTCGTCCTGAGCCTGCTTCACACGCTCGACGGCCGCTTTCACGTCGAGGTTGCCGTTCAGCACCGACTGCACGAGTTCGTGCATCGCCGGATCGCCGAACTGCGTCCACCAGGTATTCGCGTCGATTGCGTCCTGCGGGGCGTCGACGCTCCATGCGGGCGGCGCGATGGTTTTGACGGTCTGCGGTAAATCGTTGTGCGTCGCGGGTTGCACCGCGCAAGCCGCGAGCGTCAGCACAGCTGCGGCGGCCAGCACTTTCAGAAGAATCGGTTTCATGTCGGTTCCTTCAATGAGCGTCGGGCGGCGGCGCGCCATTCACGCTGAACGGCTTTGAAAACAGCATCGCGAGCAGCGCCACGCCAAAGCACAGCGCCACCGCAAGAAACGTATCGGCGAAAGTCAGCGTCAGCGCCTCGCGCATCAGCAATTGATGCAGCACCACGACGCTGCCTTGCACACCGTTGACGACATCGCCGCCCGCCGCGGTCAGTTGAGCGGCGCCGCCGCGCAGGAACGACTCGACGATCGGCCGGCCCGCCGTCACGTGCGAGTCGAGCCGTTCGTAGTGGAGGTTCAGCCGGTCGTTCAGCATCGTGCTGACCACCGCGATACCGATCGCGCCGCCCAGGTTGCGCATCAGATTGAACAGGCCGCTTGCCGACTTGAGCCGGGATTGCGGCAGCGAGCCGAGCGCCATCGTGACAATCGGCGCGATACAGAACTGCTGACCGAAGCCGCGCAGCGCCTGCGGAACCAGCAGTTCGCGCCAGCCCCAATCGTGCGTGATCGGCACATACAGATAGCAGCCGAGGCCGAACAGGATCAGACCGAACACGAGCAATATGCGCAGATTGATAAAACGCGCTGCCGTCGAATACATCACCAGTCCGATCAGCTGAAAAACGCCGACCGACAGCAGCGCGAGGCCGATTTGCAGCGAATCGAAGCCACGCACGCGCGCGAGGAACACGGGCGTCAGATACACCATGCAGAAGATGCCGATGCCCGTCACGAACGACAGCAGGCTGCCGATACCGAAGTTGCGCAACGCCAGCGCTTTCAGATCGACGATCGGCTCTTTCGCGGTGAACGCATGCACGAGGAACAGGAAGCCTGAAATCGCGGCAATCCATGCACACGCGAGAATCGCGTCGTCGCCGAACCAGTTCTTGCGCGGCCCTTCCTCGAGCACGTATTCGAGGCAGCCGAGAAAACCGCACATCAGCACGATGCCGAGATAGTCGCCGCGCTTGAGCAACGACACGTCGGCACGGTCGACGTGCACGAACTTCGGCACGAGCACCGTGACCAGCACGCCCGGCGCGAGATTCAGATAGAACAGCCAATGCCACGACCATTGATCGGTCACCCAGCCGCCGATCACCGGGCCGATGGTCGGTGCGATCGTCGCAAGCGTGCCGATCGTGGTGGATGCAATCAGTCGCTGACTGCCCGGAAACATCATGAATGCGGTCGTGAAGACGGTCGGGATCATCGCCGCGCCGAGCGCGCCTTGCAGCGCGCGAAAGATGATCATCGAATTGATGTCCCATGCGAGGCCGCACAGCATGCTCGTCACCGTGAAGCCGAAGGCCGATGCGGTGAACAGCCAGCGCGTCGAGAACACGCGCGTGAGCCAGCCGGACATCGGAATGACCAGAATCTCGGCAATCAGATACGCGGTTTGCACCCAGGACAATTCGTCCTGGCTCGCGGACAGTCCGCCGCCGATGTCTCTCAGCGACGACGCGACGATCTGGATATCGAGGGTCGCCATAAAAAAGCCGACGCACATCAGCGTGAACGCGAACACCTTCTCGCGAGTCGGCAGATTCATCGGGTCGATCGGCGCTTGCGCGGGGTGGGTCATGGTGAGCAGTCTCCGGGGGCGTGCGATGCGAAGTCGTCGACGGTTCGATCAGGCGCCAGAGCGCTGTTTGTCCAGATGCACTTTCACCGTCGCCGAAAGTCCCGGCCGCAGCACGTGCATCCCGTTCTTCGGCACGTCGAGCACCACCCGCACCGGCACGCGCTGCACGATCTTCGTGAAGTTGCCGGTCGCGTTCTCCGCCGGCAGGATGCTGAAGGTGGCGCCGGTCGCCGGGGCGAGACTCTGCACCACGCCGGTGAGCGGCGCGCTCGATGCGTCGAGCTGCACGTCGACGCGGTCGCCCGCCTGCATCTGTTTGAGCTGGTCTTCCTTGAAGTTCGCATCGACCCACAGGCCATGCGCCGGCACCACGGTCAGCAGCGACACGCCGACGTTCGCGAGCATGCCCACCCGCGCGGTGCGATTGCCGACATAGCCGTCGACCGGCGCGCGGATCGTCGTGTATTCGACGTTCAGTTGCGCGACCCGCTGCGCAGCCTGCGCGGTCGCCACGCGCGCCTGCGCATCGGCGATCTGCGCATCGAACACGGTGAGCTGACGCTGCGCGGCGGTGAGCGCCGCGCTGCTGCTGTCGAGCGCGGCGCGCGCCTTCTGCAGGTCGGCATCCGCGCGCTCGACCACCTGGTCGGACACGGCCTCGTCTTTCACCAGTTCGCGGTAGCGGTACTGGTCGGCGGCGCTGCGCGTGAGCTCCGCGCCCGACGCATGCACGCCGGCCGAGCGTTCGTTGATCACCGCCAGTTGCAGCGAGCGCCTCGCCTCGAGCTCGGTGACAGCCGCCTGCGCGCCCAGCACGTCGGCATTGGCCTGCGCGAGGCGCGCATCGTAGTCGCGCGAGTCGATACGGATCAGCAACTGGCCCGCATGCACATACTGGTTGTCCTGCACCGCCACGTCGGTGACGAAGCCGCTCACGCGCGGCGCCATCACGGTGACGTCGCCGCCGACATACGCATCGTCGGTGGTTTCGATGAAGCGGCCGACGAAGTACCAGTACGACCCGGCGCCGGCCACCGTCACCACGACGCAAAGTACCGCCAGCCACATCCATGGAATGCGGCGCGTCTTTTGCGCGGTACCGGCTACGGTCGGCGGCGCAACTGTCGATGGAGTTGAGCTCATGATTTTGTGTGCGTATGCACTTTAAATAGTTGAAAAAATGCGCCGTGGGGCGCCATCCCTGGTTAATTCCGCTTCTTCGTCAAAGCGAACAGTTCCTGCCTCAGCGCTTCAGCGCGCTCTTTGCCAAAGCGCTGCTCGAATTCATCCTGCGCCGCGTACCAGTGGTCCGATGCCGTCTCCAGCCTCGCGAGACCCGCCGGCGTCAAATGCATCTTCAACGCGCGATGGTCCATCTCCGACACGTCGCCGCGCACCAACCCATCGCGCTGCAGCGGCTGGATCGCCCGGACCAGCGTCGTGCGCTCCATCACCATCCCGTCGGCCAGTTCCTTCATCGTGATGCCGGGCTTGCGCCGGATCCGGTTCATGATCGAATACTGCGTGATCTTCAGACCCGCCTTGCCGAGATGGCGGTCGTACAACTGCGACACATAGCGCGCGGCCTGGCGGATCGCGAAGCAATCGTCATCAGGAGGCAATTGCCCGGGCATCGGATTTTCATCTAAGTGCATATACACAAACACCGTGTCATGGAATCGAAAACCGGGCTCGCCCGGCCGGAAAATCAAGCAGTGAGATTGAACAGTTCGCTGCGCAACGCCTTTGCGCGAGCCCGGCCGAACTTCGATTCGAATTCGTCCTGCGCGTCGCGCCATGCGACGGCCGCCTGCTCGAAAAGACGCTTGCCCGCATCGGACAAGTTGAACAGATAGGTGCGCCCATCGTGCTCGGATGGCTCGCTGACCACCAGCCCGTCACGCTGCAGCGGCTTCAATGCGCGGACCAGCGTGGTACGCTCCATCACCATCAGATCGGCGAGGTCGACCATGGTCAGGTCCGGCTTGCGCGCAAGCTTCGCCATGATGGTGAACTGCGCCGCCGTCAGGCCGACCCGGCTCAGATGCCGTTCGTAGACCTGCGTCACATAACGCGCTGCCTGGCGCAGCGCGAAGCAGTTGCAGTCGTCATGGGCGATTGGCTTGTTCATGTCCGGAAGTGTATATGTGCGTACGCACACTGTCAATGTCGTTCGCGGAAAAATGTCCGGCGGGCGTCCTTCATCGAAGCTGACGGGACGATTACAACGCCGCCCGTCCTCCCCGTCCCGATACGGGCGCGAACCTTGCGGCCCATCAGCACGGGCCGTATCCTGCGGACGGTAAACTCACGGCAGACGCGATGAAACCCTTTCACTGCAATCGGTGCGGCCAACGTGTGTTCTTCGAGAACATCCGTTGCGAGCGCTGCGGCGCAAGGCTCGGCTTCGTGCCGGAGTTGCGCGAAATCAGCTCGTTCGAAGAAGCGGACGGCGGTTTGTGGCGCAGTCTGCACCCGGACACGGCCGGCCGGATGTACCGGCCATGCCATAACTACGCGGTCGAAAACGTCTGCAACTGGATGCTGCCGGCCGACGACCCGGCGCCGCTGTGCCGCTCGTGCCGGCTGACGCACACCATTCCCAACCTGAACGTGCCGGACAACCGCTATTACTGGTACCGGCTTGAAGTCGCGAAACGGCGGCTTTTGTATACGCTCGTCCAACTGGGCCTCGGCTTCGCATCGCGCGCGTCCGACCCGCAGCACGGGCTCGAATTCGAGTTTCTCGAAGACCCCGTCAACGGCGAGCGGATCATCACCGGGCACCTGAACGGCCGCATCACGCTGAACATCGCCGAAGCGGACGACGCCGAACGCGAACGGATGCGCACCGCGATGGGCGAGCCGTCCCGGACGCTGCTCGGGCACTTCCGCCACGAGTCCGGCCACTACTATTTCGAGCAGTTGATCGCGGGCACACAATGGCTCGCGCCCTTTCGCCAATGCTTCGGCGACGAGCGGGCCGGCTATGCGGCGGCGCTCGACACGTACTATCGGTACGGCGCGCCCGCCGACTGGCCGCAGCGGTACATCAGCGCCTACGCAACGATGCACCCGTGGGAAGACTGGTCGGAGACCTGGGCGCACTACCTGCTGATCGTCGACGTGCTCGACACGGCGACGTCCTATGGTCTTGCGCTGCTGCCGGGCGGCCCGCACGATCTCACGCTGACCGACCAGACTCCGGTCGCACAGGCGAGCTTCGATAATCTGATGCAGCGCTGGTTTCCGCTGACGTATGTCCTCAATGGACTGAACCGCAGCCTCGGCATGGCCGACGGGTATCCGTTCGCGGTGGCGCCGCCGGTGGTCGACAAGCTGCGTTTCGTGCATCGGGTGATCGCCGCCGCCGCGGCGGCACGTCAGACCGGCGCAAGCCCGCACACGGGCATCGCAGATACCGGCGACGCGGCACACTAAACGGTCGCGGCGCGACGGGGAGCGGGGTGCGAATAAGCGCCGCCGCCGAACGAATGCGCCGCGCTCGCATCAACGCAGACCGCGCATAGCAGCACCGCCGCGCGTACCCGCCCGCTTCACTCGCCGAACGCCCCGCTTACGTCTTCTTCTGCAGCAGCGCCTTCAACTCCTGCACGTTCTCCTCCACCCGCTTCGCGATCACCGCATACGAATCGGCCTGCGACCGGTACGCGGCCTGCGCGAGCTGCTGCATGTCGGCAAGCGCCTTATGCAGCGTCTGCTGAACGAGTTCGGCGGTTTGCGCGGACGGCACGCCGCCGCCAGCCGCGTGCTTTGCCGCGAGCGACTGCAATTCGCCAAGCGTCGAACGCAACATGTCGGCCTGCTGTTGCGCAAGCGACTGCATGCCCTGCAGCGCGGTCTGATTCGCGGCGATCAGCGCTTCGACGTCCTTGCGCCGTGCTTCCATCACCGCCGGGACATCGAAACCGGGTAATTTGAACTGCTCCAGCATCTTGTTGAATTCGGCAAACGGATTGGCTGCGTCTTTGGGTTCCATGCTCGATTCTCCGGAAACGATGCGTCGAAAACAGTGGGACGCACGGCTAGCCGCGGCGCGACCGGCTATCCGCACGTGAACGGATCATGCACGTTCTGTTCCCGATATGCCAGCGTTTGCCGGTATCCTCGCACGCGGCGCACGCCTCGCATCGCGCAAAGACTTGCCAACCGCATACAATGGCGCCGAAGTATTGATCCGAGCAGAATTTCGCATACGCGGGCTGGCTATAACGAACCCGCGATTCACGGCGCGTTTGGGAAACGCCTCGCGCTCCACCGGAGACCATCCATGAGCAGCACCGCAAGCGGCAACACGAATCAGACCGACGGCGCACGGGTGCGCCAACTCAGCGATCTGCCGTCGCCGAAAGGCGCGATGCCGTTAATCGGCAACCTGCATCAACTCTCGCTGCGCACGTTTCACACGGATCTCGAACGCTGGGGCCGCGAACTGGGCACGCCATACGTGTTCCGCATGTTCGGCAAGCAGATCGTCGTGCTCGGCGACACGAACCACGTGCAAAGCATCTCGCGCGAGCGTCCACACCGCTATCGCCGCTTCAAACCGGTCGAAGCGGTCCTCACCGAGTTCGGCGCGAACGGCCTCTTCTCGGCGGAAGGCGCGGCGTGGGAACCGCAGCGCCGGCTCGTCATGCAAGCGTTGTCGATCCCGCAAATCCGCGCGGTCTACCCGACGCTCGCCGAGATCACCGGCCGGCTGCACCAGCGCTGGCTGCGCGCGGCGCGCGAGCAGCGTACGGTCGACATGGTCGAAGAGATGAAGCGCTACTCGGTCGACGTGACGAGCGCGCTCGCGTTCGGCGAAGACCCGCGCACGCTCGAGCGCGACGGCAACGTGATCCAGGAGCACCTGAAGCTGGTCATGCCGATGCTGATGTCGCGCACCCAGGCGCCGTTTCCATACTGGCACTACGTGAAGCTGCCGCAAGACCGGCGGCTCGACCGCGCGCTCGTCGAAATTCACCGCTATGTGCGGCAAATGATGGAGCGTGCGCGCGAACGCATGCGCGACGAGCCGGCGGAGACGCCGCGCAATCTGATCGAAGCGATGCTCGCGATGCGCGATCAGCCCGCTTCCGGCATCACCGACGATCAGGTCGCCGCCAATGTACTGACGATGCTGCTGGCCGGCGAAGACACCACCGCCAATTCGCTCGCGTGGTCGACGCTGTTTATCGCCACCGAGCAGCCGTTGCAGGCGCGACTGCTGAATGTGGCGCGCGCGGTGCTCGGCGACGCGCCGGTGTGCACCGACTATGCGAAGCTCAAGGAGCTCGACCTGTTCGAAGCGGTCAGCACCGAAGCGGGCCGCTTCAAGCCGGTGGCCGCGCTCAGCTCGTACGAACCGCTCGAGGATGTGATGATGGGCGACGTGCGGGTGCCGGCCGGCACCTTCATGTTCTTTCTGAATCGTCCGCCGATGCACGACCCGAACAATTTCGTGAACCCCGAACGCTTCGACCCGGACCGCTGGCTGCAGGCACGCGACCCGGCGCGCGGCGCACACGAACCGCGCGCCTACCTGCAATTCGGCGCGGGACCGCGCGTGTGCCCGGGGCGGCATCTGGCCGGCGTCGAAATGCGCGCTGCGCTGTCGATGCTGGTCGCGAACTTCGAGGTGACGCTCGCCGTCGACCCGTCGGAAGTCGAGGAAATCAACGACTTCATCATGAAGCCGAGCAGCATGCCGATCAATCTGAAGATCCGCTCCGACGCGGCATGACCGATACGGCGGACACAACAGCACGTCACTGAAATTACGGACACCACGGCATGGACCGACTGCAGGCAATGACCGCCTTCGTCACGGTCGCCGAGACCGGCGGCTTTTCGGCGGCCGCACGCAAGCTCAACGTGTCGCCGTCGGTGGTGAGCCGCATCGTCACCGAACTCGAGGAACATCTCGGCGCGCGCCTGCTCACGCGCACCACGCGCATCGTGCGCCTGACCGACACCGGCGCGTCCTACTTCGAGAACTGCCGGCGCATTCTCGGCGAAATCGATGAAGCGGAGCAATCGGCCACCGGCGAACACACCGCGCCGCGCGGCGTGATGACGATCACCGCGCCGGTGCTGTTCGGCGCCGCGTATGTGACGCCGATCGTCGTCGAGTATCTGACGCGCTATCCGGAAGTCGATGTGAACTGCTGGTTTCTCGACCGTGTCGTCAATCTCGTCGACGAGGGCATCGACGTCGCGGTGCGCATCGGCGAGCTGCCGAACTCGTCGCTGCAGGCCATTCGCGTCGGCTCGGTGCGGCGTGTCGTATGCGCGTCGCCGGCGTATCTCGAACGCCGCGGCACACCGCTCGTGCCCGACGACCTCGATGCGCACACGATCGTCTCGACGCATGCCGCGTCGACGGCGCCGGAGTGGCGCTTCAACGTCGAGCGCCGCCCGTACACGCTGCGCGTGCAGCCGCGCATGACCAGCACGACTAACGATGCGGCAATCGCCGCGGCCGCCGCCGGTTTCGGCATCGTGCGGCCGCTCTCGTACCAGGTCGCGAGCCATCTGCGCGCCGGCACACTGCAAGTGCTGCTCGAGCAGTACGAACTGGCGCCGCTGCCGATTCACGTCGTGCATCGCGAAGGACGTCATGCCACGCAAAAAGTACGCGCGTTTCTCGACCTTGCGATCGAGCGGCTGCGCGCGGACCCGGCGCTGAACCGGACCTGACGCGCCCGCTTCCCGCTTTGAGGGTGCTACAACCCCCAGCTGATATCGGCGTCCTGACGGTACGCTTCGCGCATCATGTCGAGAAACGGCCAGGCGCGCTGCGCAAGCCCGCCGCCCGCGTCCTCGTTGCGATCGCGCGCGTCATGCAGCGCTTCCAGCGCGGCTTCCGCCTTGTCGTCATCTGAAATCGCCGTTTCGAGGCGGCTGATCGCGCCGGGCAATTCATCATGTGGAATGACGCCGCGCGTATCGAGCCGTTTGCCGACCAGACCCAGCAGATATTGAGCGAGATCCCTCAACATCACCACGTCGGGCGTGGCGCGGGATTGAAATGTGATCATCACGATGCCTCCTTCCCTGAGCGTCGAGGCGCCTGTAAATGACGCCCTCCGCTCTGGCTCCCGGATGTCCATCCGGAATGTCCCTCTTTCATTTTATGTCATGCCGTGACCCGTTTCAGCGAGCCGGGCATGCTGTCTTTGTGCTGCAAGGCCTTGACGGATGGCTTTTTCAATCACCCCGGGTTTCCACGAGATTTTCAATTTATATCACATTGAAATATAATTATGAGCCGTGTTCGACCCATCTCGAACGTCGTTCTCTATAACATCGCGGAGGAGGCCCGGCTCTGAATCTGGCTGGCAGCACCGTTGTTTGCTCGCTGTTCGCCCGTTGCTTGCCTCGCTATTCACCGAGTCCGGCGCTTTCGCCCTTCACTCTTTCCATATCCGCTCATCGTGACCCGCACCAACGTGATTCGCTGGCTCGGCAGCTTTGTGCCCGGCCCCGTTCTTCTCAAGTGGCCCGAGCGGCTGCGCTCGGCGGCCGGCGCGTTCGTCGGTCTCGCACTGACCGCCACGCTGATGCAGGTGGTGTTCGGTTCCAACGCGGCGTTTCCCATGCTGATCGCGCCGATGGGCGCGTCTGCGGTACTGCTGTTCGCCGTGCCCGCGAGCCCGCTTGCGCAACCCTGGTCGCTGATCGGCGGCAATCTGGTGTCGGCCACGGTCGGCGTCACGTGCGCGGCGCTGATTCCGGATCCGGTCATCGCCTGCGCACTGGCGGTCGCCAGCGCGATTGCCGCGATGTTCACGTTCCGCTGCGTGCACCCGCCATCCGGCGCGGTTGCGCTGACTGCCGTGCTCGGCGGCCCCGCCATTCACGCACTCGGTTTCCGCTTCGTGCTCGAACCGGTGTTCGTGCAGTCGTTCATGCTGTTCGGCTCCGCGCTGTTTTACCACGCGATTACCGGACACCGTTATCCGCATGTCGCGCTGGTCTCGCGCGAAACGGCGAGCGCCGATCCGGCCACGCATCATCCGTCGCTGCGCGCGGACCTCGAAGCGGTACTGCGCCGTCGCAGCGAACTGCTCGACGTAAGCTCCGACGACCTCGAAACGCTATTGCGTGAAACCGAAATGCAAGCCTATGCGCGCAACTTCGGTGAACTCACGTGCCGCGACGTCATGTCGAATCCGGTCATCACCGTCACCGAGGGTACGACGGCCGGCACCGCGTCGTATCTGCTGAACCAGCATCGCATCAAGGCGTTGCCGGTGATTACCGAAGACCGGCGCGTGATCGGCATCCTGACGCGTGCGAACCTCGCCGGCAGCACGTCGGACCGCGCACCGCGCTTTATCCGACGGTGGTCGCGGCGCTGGTTCGCACGTCGCACGGGCCTCGGCATCGCGCGGCCCGTGCGCCGGACCAGCGTCAAGGCGCTGATGACCTCCGAGGTCCACACGGTTTCCGTCAACACGCCGATCGTCGAACTCGTGCCGTTGTTCGCGACCCATGGGCACCACCATATTCCGGTGCTCGATGCGCATCGGCGCCTCGCCGGCATCATCACGCAAGCCGATCTGATCTCCGGGCTGTATCGCCGCACGCGTGCGCCCGATTACCGGGCCGCCTGAGCGGCTCGCAAAAAACGCACGAAACAGCGGCGATAGCGAATGGCCGTCACGACGGTCAGCGCATCGTCGCCAGCCGGGCCCGTTCCGTGCCGGCCATCTCGTCATTTTTTATATCACCTCGTGATATATTAACGGTTTCCTTCTGTTCGACACGCCCGCATGAAAACCCTCGCACGTGAGTTGACCAAGACCGACTTCGAGCAGCTATCGGAATTCCGCTACCAGATGCGGCGTTTCGAACGTTTCTCCGAACAGGCCGCGCAAGGCGAAGGCATCACGCCGCTGCAATACCTGTTGCTGCTGCATGTCAAAGGCTATCCGGACCGCGCATGGGCGACCATCGGCGAGCTGGCGGAGCGCCTGCAGGCCCAGCATCACGGCGTGGTCGCTCTGGTATCGCGCTGCGAAGCGCTCGGGCTTGTCGAGCGCCGCGTCAGCGAGTCCGATCGACGGCAAGTTGAAGTGCACCTGCTCAAAGCCGGCGAGCGCGTACTCGCGCGCCTTGCCGAACTGCATCGCGCCGAGCTGAAATCGCTCAAGGGCGCGTTCACGATTCCGCAAATCGATCTGTAAACATCATGAGTCTCGACGCCCACAAGCGCGATTTTTCCAGCAACGCCCGTCTGCCCGGCATTTCCGCGCTTGCCGTGGTGATCGGCGCGCTCAGCACGCTAGCCGCATTCGTATTGCTGAGCCTGATCCACCTGTTCACAAACCTGTTCTTCTACGGCAGCTTTTCCTTTGCCGACCATTCGCCCGCGCTCAACACGCTCGGCGCGTGGGTCGTGCTCATTCCGGTCGCGGGCGGCCTGATCGTCGGCATGATGGCGCGCTACGGCTCGGAGAAAATTCGCGGCCACGGTATTCCCGAGGCAATCGAGGCCATCCTGTTCGGCAAAAGCCGCATGTCGCCGAAAGTCGCGCTGTTGAAGCCGCTGTCGTCGGGCATCGTGATCGGCAGCGGCGGTCCATTCGGCGCGGAAGGTCCGATCATCATGACGGGCGGCGCGCTCGGCTCGCTGCTCGCGCAATGCTTCAAGGTCACCGCGGCCGAACGCAAGACGCTGCTCGTCGCCGGCGCGGCGGCCGGCATGACCGCGGTGTTCGGTACGCCGGTGGCCGCCGTGCTGCTCGCGGTCGAACTGCTGCTGTTCGAATGGCGTCCGCGCAGCTTTTTGCCGGTCGCACTCGCATGCGCGGTGGCCGGCTTCGCACGCGCGCTGTTCTTCGGCACCGGGCCGCTGTTTCCACTGCAGACCGCGGAGCCGAGCGCCATCTCGCTCATCTCCTGCGTGGTCGCGGGGCTGTTGTCGGGCGTGCTCGCGTCGGGACTGTCCACGGCACTCTACAAGGTCGAAGACCTGTTCGCGCGGCTGCCGCTGCACTGGATGTGGTGGCCAGCGCTCGGCGGCCTCGTCGTCGGTATCGGCGGGTTTGTCGAACCGCGCGCGCTCGGCGTCGGCTACGACGTGATCGGCGATCTGCTGCATCAGAACATCGCGTTGCAGCTCGCGGTCGCATTGCTGATCGTCAAAGCGGTGATGTGGGTCATCGCGCTGGGCTCGGGCACATCGGGCGGCGTGCTTGCGCCGCTTTTGATGCTTGGCGCGGGCCTCGGCACCGTGCTTAGCCATGTGCTGCCCGGCAACGAGCCGGCGCTATGGCCGCTCGTATGCATGGCGGCCACGCTCGGCGCGACGCTCGGCGCACCGCTTACCGCCATCGTGTTCGCGTTCGGCCTCACGCACGACGCCAACGCGCTGCTGCCGCTGCTGGCGGCCACGCTCGTCGCGCATGGTTTCTCGACCGTCGTGATGAAGCGCTCGATCATGACCGAAAAGATCGCGCGGCGCGGCTATCACATCTACCGCGAGTACGGCATCGACCCGCTCGAGCGTCATTACGTGGATGAAGTGATGTCGCGCACCGTCGAAGCCATCGATGCAAATGTGACGGTGCGCGATGCGCTCGACACCTACTTCGGCGCCCGGCAGAAACGGCGTGCGTACCCGGTGATCCGCAACGAAGCGGTGCTCGGCGTGATCGACCGCGCCGCGCTGGAACGGGTTCGCGAGACCGCGGCCAACGCCACGGCGAACACCTCTGCAGCCCATGACGCGCCCCGCGACATCGTCGCCGATCCGCTCGACATGCGTATCGGCGACCTGCTGCTGGACACGCCGGTCGTCGCGCTGCAGCACGAAACCTGCCGCCTGATCGCAACACGCCTCGCGGTGCACGGGCTCGAACGTCTGCCGGTGGTCGCCGATCGCAAGTCGTTGCGCCTGACCGGCATCGTATCGCGCAGCGATCTGATCAAGCCATCGCTCGGATACTTCGAAGAAGAGCACAAGCGAGAACGCTTCCGCTATATCGGCTTCGGGCCGAACACCGCCAGGCGTCCGGTCGCGGCCATGCAAAAAGACACGCACAACTGATCCAGGCAAGTCCGCTAGCACAGTCAACTCGTGCTAGCGGACTTCAGCGTTCCCGCAGTCGCGTTCAGCCCGCCTTCCTGCCCGCTTCAATTGCCGACAGCGCCTTCGTGACACCCGCGCCGTAGGCCGGATCCGCCTTCGTGCAATGCTCGACGTGCAGGCTCTGCACCGCCTTTGTCGTGCCCTGCAATGCGCGCGCCGTATTGTCGAACAGCACCTGCTGCTGCGCCGGCGTCATCTTGCGGAACAGCGCGCCGGGCTGCGAGAAGTAGTCGTCGTCGACGCGATGGTTCCAGTGATCGGCCGCACCCTCGATCGACAGCGGCGGCTCGCGGAAGTCCGGCTGCTCCTGCCATTCGCCGACCGTATTCGGCTCATATGAAGCGGTGCCGCCCTTGTTGCCGTCCACGCGCATCGTGCCGTCGCGGTGATAGCTGTGCACCGGCGACTGCGGCGAATTGACCGGAATCAGATAGTAGTTCGCCCCCAGCCGGTAACGCTGTGCATCCGCGTACGAGAAGAGACGCCCCTGCAGCATGCGGTCCGGCGAAAAGCTGATGCCCGGCACAACGCTCGACGGCGCAAAGGCGGCCTGCTCCGTTTCCGCGAAAAAGTTCTCCGGGTTGCGGTTCAACTCCATCACACCGACTTCGATCAGCGGATAGTCCTTCTTCGGCCAGACCTTGGTCAGGTCGAACGGATTGATGTGATACGAACCGGCTTCCTTCTCCGGCATGATCTGCACATAGAGCGTCCAGCGCGGGAAATCGCGGCGCTCGATGCTCTCGTACAGGTCGCGCTGGTTGCTTTCGCGATCGGTCGCGCACACCTGCGCCGCTTCCGCGTCGGTCAGGTTCTGAATGCCCTGCTGCGTGCGGAAGTGGAACTTGACCCAGAAGCGCTCGTTCTGCGCATTGATAAAGCTGTACGTGTGGCTGCCGAAGCCGTGCATATGCCGGAAGCTCTTCGGAATGCCGCGCTCGCTCATGATGATCATCACCTGGTGGAACGCCTCGGGCAGTTGCGTCCAGAAGTCCCACTGGTTTTGCGCGCTGCGCATCCCGGTACGCGGGTCGCGCTTGATCGCATGGTTCAGGTCGGGAAACTTGAGCGGATCGCGGAAAAAGAACACCGGCGTATTGTTGCCGACCAGATCCCAGTTGCCCTCGTCCGTATAGAACTTCAGCGAGAAGCCGCGGATATCGCGCTCGGCATCCGCCGCGCCGCGTTCGCCCGCCACCGTCGAGAAGCGCGCGAACATCGGCGTCTTCTTGCCGATCTCCGAGAAAATCTTCGCGCGCGTGTACTTCGAGATGTCGTGCGTGACCGTGAACGTGCCATGAGCGCCCGCACCCTTTGCATGCATGCGCCGTTCCGGGATCACTTCGCGCGCGAAATGCGCGAGCTTCTCGATCAGCCAGACGTCCTGCAGCAGCGCCGGGCCGCGCGGGCCCGCGGTCTGCGTGTTCTGATTGTCGACGACGGGAGCGCCGAATGCGGTGGTGAGTTTGCTCATGGGGATTCCTTTGAAATGTTGACCCAAGCTGGTTCAAAAACGTCCAGTCTGCGCGCCGGCGCAATCGACGCCGGTGTCACGGTCAGCCATGCTTGTGCGATGGGTCATCGCAGTGCGCGCAGCCGTGCGCATCATCCACCCACGCATTGCCGAGGATGATGCTGCAGAAGTTCACGCGCCGGAACGACGGATCCTTCAACGCGAGCACGTCGTCGTTGACCGTGCCGAACGTCGATTCCGGGCGATGCTTCATGCCTTCGTTGAAGGCGTCGATAATCTGTTCCTTGAAATTCATCGCGCGCGGATGGGCGGCTACCACCTGACGCCGCTGCTCTTCGCTGAACTCGTTGTACGCAAAGCCGAGCACGTCCATCTCGACGCCGGCCGTCACCAGTTGCACAACCGGCTTCTTGAACGGAGGAATGCCCGGCGTCGTATGCAGCGCGATCGCATCCCAGACCATTTCGACATCCGTTTCGGCGATACCATGCGAACGCAGGAACGAGGCCGCGGCGTTTGCGCCGTTCACTTCGAAACGATCCTGCGAAGTGCGGTATGCCTGCGTGAGACCGATGTCATGGAACATGCCGCCGATATAAAGCAACTCAGGGTCGTACTTCAGCTTCCTGCGCTCGCCGGTCAGCGCGCCGAACAGGAAGACCCGCCTCGAGTGGTGAAACAGCAGATCGGATTCGGTGTCGCGAATCAGTTCGGTCGCTTCCCGCGCCAGCTTGCTGTCGGGAATCTTGATGCCGGCGATGACGTTGTTCATTGCGTTGCTCCTAAGGTTGGATGGCCTCCGGTCCGCTGCCCGCACTCTGTGAAGCGGGCGGCTTACCCTGTCTGGACTACGCAACAAGTGTCGTTTACCGCCATGATTCACTCAACGGGATCGATCCATCGAACCATGCCAATCGCACCGCAAGTTCTGCCACATGGCTGTTTTCGGGGGCCGGCCTTCCGGGTAACGGCGAACCGGGGGCCCGCCGGCGGGCCGATCATCCGGCGGCACCGCAGAGCCACCGCACTCCATGCAGCAAGCTGACCGTTGCGCGCGCAACGTCCCCGAGTATTGAGCCGATAAACGCTATCAATGCGTTACGACGTCAGCGTGACAATCCCGTGGCCGGCCGTCGGGGGCCGGCAAATCCGCGAGGCCCCAGCATGATGAAGCGCGATGCCTGCCGCCTTCTGCGATTTTGCACAATGCCTATCCGAAACGCACGATTGACTGTCACAGGTCGGCACGTGCGAAGGCGATAGGCCTACGCATACGCAGACTATCGGAACAGTCAACGAGGAGCGCGACGTGCGCCTCGCCGGCACGGACCGAAGTGGAACGCCTGGTGGAAGCGTTCGCAGACGTTGCTAATTGACTGTGTGGAAGGTGGCGAGTCGGTCGGCGTCACGCTGCCGCTGCCGCGTAAACGGACGCTCGCGTTCCGGCGCGGCGTCACGCAAAGCGTGACGCGCGGCGAATGCACATTGTGGGTCGTGTGAAACGATGGATGCGGTGTGCATCCCCAGCCGATGGCCGGAAAGAGACGCATGTTCGCATGACGGCCATCGGTCAGCCGTTGCCGGTCACAAATGTCGCAGCGACGGTCGCGGCCGGCAACGGAAGATCGACACCAGCCGGTCGAGCCAGCGATCGGTCGTCGCCAGTGCGCCGAAGTAGTCGCTCGTCACCGAAATTTCCGCGGTGCAACCGGCGTCGGTGCTGATGCGGATGCGTTCGCGTTCCGGCAAGCGAAGCACGCCACCCGGTTCGAGCCAGTAGTCGTAGTCGCAATCGGGGCGCGTCAGCCAGACGCGCTCGCTCAGCGTGCGCACTTCGGAACCTGGGGCGCAATCCCAGTAGAACACTTCGCCCGGTTCAACTGCGAAGTGATAGGTGATTTTCGGAAGTCGCACATTCGAATGGATGTGCTGCACCAAGTTTTGCATTCTGCCTCCTTTTCCGGCCCGTCCGGGACCAATGGGTACCCGGTACGCCCGAGTCGACTTACGCCGTTCGGTTCGATCGAATGGCGGCAACGTCACACGTCATCAACAGAACACCTGGCTCGGTACGACTATTCCCACTCCTGAGCATTTCCGCTGCCGGACCGGTGAGCCCACGACGTGTTTGCGATTGAACAGCTTTTACCGGTATTACATCCGTGTGACGTAAATGGATGGCGTATGCTTTATTCTGGTGCATCGCATGAGTCGTTCTTCGCGACGCACGACGCGGCATTACATACCGTCTTTGGAGGAGGCTTGATCAAATGGATCTATTCGCGCAGCGGATAACCATGCGCATATCGTCCGGGCACGCAAGCAGAAGGATGCGAGCGCTCACCGCAAGGTTCATGCTCGTGCTCGCCTGCGTCATACCCATTAAGCCGTCATTCGGCGCGGACACCGAGGCCGCGCTTCGCGACACATACCAGAGCCTCGCGCCACAGCTTGCCAACAACCCGTTTCATCGTCCGCTTCATCTCGATTCGACCGAAGCGCCGGACGCACTGAAGGGAGACATCTATGCGGTGGTCGACTATCCGTTCGCCACAGTCAACGGCGCGCTGAACGATCCGGCCAAAGGCCCCGAAAACTGGTGCGACGTGCTGATCCTGCATCTGAACATCAAGTATTGCCACGCGACGACGACCGGCAATGGTAGCGGCGGCAGCACGCTCAACGTGAATCTGGGAAAAAAGGTCGAGGAGAAACTCTCTTCCACGTTTCGCGTGACGTTCGACTATCGCATGGACGTCGCGCGCGCCGATTACTTCCGGGTCGACCTGAGTGCGGACAAAGGCCCGATGAGCACGAAGGACTATCACATCGTGCTGGAAGCGGTCGCGATCGACAGCACGCACACCTTCATTCACCTGACCTATTCGTATGGTTACGGCACCGCCGGACGGCTCGCGATGAAAACCTATCTGGCCACGATCGGCAGCGACAAGGTGGGCTTCTCGAAGTCAGCCGACAGCGGCGGCTATATCGGCGGCGTACGCGGGCTGGTCGAGCGCAACACGATGCGCTACTACCTCGCGATCGACGCCTATCTCGCGTCGTTATCGCTGCCGGCCGGCCAACGCCTCGACGCCCGGCTGAACCGCTGGTTCGACGCAACCGAAGCGTACCCGCGCCAGTTGCATGAAGTGGAGAAGGACGACTACATCCAGATGAAGCACCACGAGTATCAACGCCAGCAAACAGCGCAGTAGCGGCGCGCAGAAACGCGGGCGTCGGGACTCATTCGAGCCGTGCGCGCCTTGCGGCGCGACCGCGAGTCCAATGCCGCTCAGCCTCCGCCGAAATACACATTGCAGAAGCTGATTGGGCCCACGCAATTGCTCGCGTTGTTGCCGTGACTGTACCAGGGCCAGCCATGTCGATACGTGCCGCTCGCCGTCATCCCCGTCATGCCGGGCCCCTCTCCGGAAGCATTGCCGGGCGCGCTCATTCCGGCGCTGGCGGGTTGTGCGCTCGACGGCTGCGCGTTGGTCGACTGGGCTGATGCGCTCGTGACAACACCGGTCAGTGCGAGCGCGGCCACCGACGTCGTGATCAGGAAAAGCTTTCGCATCACTTCCTCCTTCGATGCAGGACGTGACAGGTCCGACAGACCGCACCCGTCACTTCAGAACTTAGTCAAAAAAGCGCGCCCGCCAGTTCACATTCGCTACGCTATTTCAAATCCGCACGACCTTACGCGCCGACTGACGTTATCCAGACATGCGCGGGCCCGTCGCGTTCGGTGTCTGAAAACAGCGCTGACGTTGAATGTCGATCGCCGCTCGTCGCCGCGACTGCCCATTCCGCGTACGCGATGCACAACGTGGCTGGTCATCGCGGACATCAGCGTACTGATGGAACTTTCGGCCGGTTCATCTGGATTCCTTTTTATGACTCGCTGATATCGGCATATTCATCCGTATTCTTTCGGCAAACGGTGCGCACGACTGCATCTAAGAAGCGGATGACACCACCGCGAGCAATAAAGAAAACCAGCGGCAACAGCATTGCGCCGCGACGCGCGCGAATCGGGCCGCTCATCCGAGCTTCCAGCTTGTCGTGCCGGAAGATATGACGCGTCGTCATATCGGTTAACCCCGCCGGAGCCCGATTATTCCGCTGCGCATGCGCCAGAAAATTCGCTCACACTCACGCATCCACGCGCGGCGCCCAGGCACGCATCGACAACGACGCTTATCGAGTCTCGCCGGAGCCGAGAATCGACTGCAGGCAGCGCGTGAATTCCGCCGCGTCGATCGGCTTGTGAAGAAAGTAGCGCGCGCCATTCTCGCTAGCGCGGCGTCGTGTCGCATCGGAAGGAAACGCAGTCACGAAAATGATGGGCAAGCGCATGCCGTTTGCGATCAGTTGTGCCTGCATCTCGAGACCGGTCATACCGGGCATCTGGATATCGCAGACCACGCATGCTGTGCTGACGCACGCGTTCGAGCGCAGAAACGCGTCAGCGGACGCATAGACCTGCGCGGACCAGCCCAATGATCGAATCAGGCTGGCTGTAGCAAGCCGAACCGATTCGTCATCGTCGACGATCGAAACAAAGGGAGCCGTGACCAAGCTGCACATCCTTCCCGAGGATTGACAAAGCGGGCCTGACGTCGCGCCCCCTTGAAACAGCGGATTCAATCTATCCGCAAGGGCTTTTAGCGTAAATCATATGTAAGTATGAAGCCGTTGACGCATCGGTTATAGCCGACGCATCGGCTTACGTATACGCATCGTCCGCGCGCTGCTCAATGCGATTTCAGCGTATATCGATGCGAATGATTTCGAGTTGCAGCGAGCGACGTGCACTGAACGCGACACGTGCAGGGAATAAACGAAGCGCTGTCCGGTTAACGCATGGACAGGCTGTGCTCAAACAACGCGGTTGAATTTCGCCACGGCAGGTGATGGCACGGCAACGCCGGCAGCGGCAAGAGTGCGCGCTGCCTTTGATCGGACAGTCTCCCAGGGACCGGCCGTGGTCCCCTTTGCGCTGCTCGCTGACTACTGCGAGCAGCGCATTTTTTTGCATGCGCCGACGCGTCGATGGTGGAGTCTGCGTGAGACGTGCGCACGGCCGACGCTACAGCGCGTTATGAAAACCATCCGCCTTAGCGCGGGTCTTGCGCCAGCCCGCCGGCGGCATACCGAACTCCCGTTTGAACGCGCGATTGAACGCTGCCTCCGATTCGTAACCGACCTGCTCGGCGACCGCGGCGAGCGTCTTGCTGCCGGACGCGAGTTCCTGCGCGGCCATTCTCAGGCGCCAGCTCGCGAGATATTGCATCGGCGGCTGGCCAAGCAGATCGGTAAAGCGTTGCGCCAAAGCGGAGCGCGACAGGCCGACCTTGCGTGCGAGTTCGTCGACGGTCCAGCCATATGCGGGCTGTGCATGCAGGCTCGCCAGCGCGCGGCCGACGAAGCGGTCGCGCACCCCCGCAAGCCACCCCGTGCGATCCGCCGGCAACGCATCGATGCAGCGGCGCACCGCTTCGACGAACAGCAGTTCGGAGAGCCGCGCGAGTACCGTCGCACTGCCTGCCCGCCACTGCGCGGCTTCGGCCGTCGCGAATTCGAGCGATGCCTCGAGCCACGCGGAGCGCGGATCGTTGCGCATATCGATCTTGAAGATGCGCGGCAACGCCGACAACACCGGATTATTCGACGTTTCGTCGCAGGCGAGAAAACCGCACAGCAGCCGCGTGCTTTCGCCCCCGCCGCCGAGCGACAGGCGCAGCACGTCACCCGGCGACGACTGCAACTGACTCTCCAGCAACGGCGCGGCAGGCAGGGGCGTGAGATCGGGCGCGCTGCCCATCACGTGTGCTTCGCCTTGCGGCACGACCAGCAATTCGCCGGCTTCGACGCGTATCGCCGAGGCGGGGTCGCCCGGCAATTGCGCCCAGCAATGCCCCTCTGTGATCAGATGATACGAGACCACGCGTTCGACGCGCGGCAGGAAACTCGCGCACAACGTCGCGTCCGGCTCACCGCTCATGCACCACGGCGCGGTGAATTCGCCGTTCAGATAGAGCGCGCCGGACAGGCGCACGAAGCGCAGCACGTCGGATACGGCATCCATGTTCAGTGAATCCTGCGAACCTGCGTGAGGTCGAGTTCTGGCGTTTCGCGCAAAAAATGTGGAGGCCAGATCATTCATCGGTAAGGTCTTTGTCAAGATACTACTTCCACGTACAGCTGCAACAGCATGCATCCGACGCAAACGACGATGCACGCGGAAACGGTCATCCGTGATTTGAAGTTGAACGATCAACACGTACGTTTTTTCACGTCCCGGAGGGGTTGATCGGCATCAGGCGGCGCAGCACTCCGACATTCGACCGTTCGACTCTTCAGGAGCACTATCATGACTCGCAGCCGTTTCACCACCATCGCCCGCTCGATCGCCTGCGTATTCGCATTGCGCGCGCTCTGCGCGCCTGTCTTCGCAAGCGGCTACGGCCCTTCGCCCCACTATCAGCCGAATGACGGCGCACCGGTATCGCAGCGCGGCATCAGCACGCAGACGCTATCCGCCGAACAGAAGTCCGGCCGCTCAATGAATGAAACGGACACTGCGGATGCCGCGCAGCACGATGTCGCAAAGCCGATGATCACGGTAAACGAAAGACGCTAGCCGTCGCCGTAAGCGCCGTACCCGACGATCCATTCGATACGGCGCGCGCATCGCCCAAAGCACGAAGGGCCGGCATGCATCGGCACGCCGGCCCTTCGACGCCACGGCGGCTACGGCCTGCGTCAGCCCGCGCCCATGCGCGTCTGATCGACGAACTGCTCGGTCGCGTCGTCGATCTTGCGGCCCTTGCGGCCGACCGGGCCGTGGATATAAAGCGTCTTCGCACTGGTGCGCGTTTCGGTGGACGAGGTCTCGGGCGGCGGCGTCATCTGATAGCGCACTTCGCGCGCGTGATCGGCAAGCTGCAGGCGCGGATCGAACACGGAATTGAAACGCCACAGCATCCGCACGAAATTCGTCTGGCCGCGCAACAGCAGTTGACACGCTTCGCTCGCCGCACCACGCAACGCGGCCCAGCCGAGATGCTTGCGATTGAGCACCTGTTGCGTATTGACCAGTTCCCGGTAGAACTCCGGCAGTGGCAAGCGGGTCGGCAGCACCGCGTGCTGGATGTCGTACAGACGATAGTCGAGGCTCGTCAGCCGCCGTTGCTCGCGCAACCAGATCTCGGTGCCCGGATAAGGCGTGTTGACACTGATGTTCACAATTTCAGGAATATCGAGGCACCATTGCCGCACCGCTTCGAAACGGTCGTGATCCCAGTCGGGGTCCGCGATCAGGTTGATCGCGACCGTGATGCCGAGCGAGCGCGCGAACTCGAGCGCTTCGAAATTCTTGTCGATATCGATGCGCTTGCGAAACGCTTCGAGGCCTGCCGTGTCGATCGCTTCCATGCCGATAAACATGTATTGCAAGCCGAGCGTGCGCCAATACTGAAAGACCTCCTTGTTGCGCAACAGAACGTCGCCGCGCGTCTCCAGGTAATACTTCTTGCGAATCCCGCGGCGTTCGATCGCCTCGCCGATCGCCATACCGTGGTCCGCATGCACGAACGCGACATCGTCGACGATAAACACGCCCGGTTCGCGAAGCGACGCGAGTTCGTCCGCGATCACCTCGGGGCTGCGCGAACGATACGTGCGCCCGTAGAAGGTCCACGCGCTGCAGAATGTGCAATCCCACGGGCAGCCCCGCGCAAATTCGATCGACGCGCAAGGATCGAGCACGCCGATAAAGTACTTGCGGCGATGCCTGAGCAGATCGCGCGCAGGACGGATGTGATCGAGCGATTCGACAAGGCCCGGCGGCGGTCCCGAGCCGTCGCGCGTCACGACGCCCGGCACGCGCAGCAGGTCGCCGCGCTGTTGCAGCGTGTCGAGCAGCAATGCGACCGACGCCTCGCCTTCGCCTTTGAGCACGCAGTCGATCGCGCCTTCGGCATGGCGCAGCATATCGGCCGCGACAAACGACACGCTATGGCCGCCGACAAACACGAAGCAGCCTGGCCGCTTCTGCTTGATCGCTTTCGCGAGGTCGACAATTTCAGGAATATTCGCGAGATAGTTGCCGGAGAAACAGACCACATCCGGCTGCCAGTCGCGTATGCGGCGATGGAGATCGCGATGCGTCTCGACTTGCAGGTCGAGCAGGCACACGTCATGGCCCGCTTCGCGGATCACCGCCGCCACGGTTTCGAGACCCAGAGGCTCCAGGCGCAGGAACACACGGGTGTACATCAAGCCACTGGGGTGAACCGCAAGCACTTTCATGCAATCTCCTCGCGGCCGCGATGGCACGCCAAGCGCGGCAATGGTCAACTGCCGCCGGTTACGATGAAGTTTCCTGCGCGCATCGTCCGCTACCGGTCATGCAAGGGCAGCGGACATGCTGCGAAGTTGGCGCCCCCGCTCAACTCTCCTCCTTCAAGGCGATTCTACTGTCGAAGCGGACAACTCTGCGCTCGAGCATGCGCGAGCCCAGACCGGCAACACCGGCAGCCGCTTGTGCACGCCGCATGGCCGGCTTTGCCGTCCCATGCTGTGTTGCGCGCTGCCCGCCTGCCGACGGCCTGCATCGCGGCTTTCCCCGCATGTTTCCACGCATTCGTTTGCCGCCCACACAAGGTCAGCGAGCTCGACGTCACACGCCAGACCGACGTCGCACATCAAAGCCGCACACCGACGCGGCGGCAACAGGCATACGCCGCCACCCGCCAGACATGGCCCGGCGTCTCTACGTCAATGAATGGTCGGACTCGCACAACGCGTATTTGTTCTTCAAAAGGCGCTGAAGCGGGCGCCGTCGAGCATGGCGCGGCTAATCGAGGTCGCGCGTTTCCAGTTCGACCGACTGGCCGCCATTGCGCTCGAGCACGCGCTGCGCGGCCGCTTCGATGCGCGGCCGGTTCGCTTCGAATGACTGGATCAACTCGTGGGAAGAGGTGCCCGTGTTGCCGAAATGATCGTTCAATGCATCCATCGATACGCTGCACCAGACTTCTTTTCCGCGGATCTTCGCTTCGAATGCGACACGCGACGCCGCCACGACATGGCGCCGGCCGGTAAATTCGATCGTCATTTTGCTTGTCCTCGTGTGCTGCAACCGTTGCACGATGAATCAGTCGCGCAGCAAGGATCGCTCCTGGATGCCAGCGATCGTGCGACAGCGCGGGACCGGGCGTGGCGCCCTGCGTCATCGGACAGCGTATGCCGTTCGCTGATGACACACAATAGCCGCTCTATAATCGGACACTGGTGTTGAACCGTGTTGCCGAACTCATCCGCGGGCCGCGCCGGCATACGGGCATGGGCGCCCTTTCATGCCATTGCGCACCGCATAGGATCGCTACCCATGTATATCGCAATGAATCGCTTCAAGGTCGCCCTCGGTTCCGAGGCCGCGTTCGAGCAGGTCTGGAAAAGTCGCGACTCGCGTTTGCAGCAAGTGCCGGGCTTTGTCGAATTTCACCTGTTACGGGGCCCGCAGAAGGAGGATCACGTGCTTTACGCGAGCCATACTATTTGGGCAACCCAGCAGGCGTTCGTCGACTGGACGCAGTCCGACGCGTTTCGTGCGGCGCACCGCGATGCCGGCACCAACCGGCCGCTCTATCTGGGCCACCCGGAATTCGAAGGGTTCGAGGTCATCCAGACCATCGAGCGGTAAGCGCGCGGCGCGCTCAGGCCTGCCAGTAAGACTCGTCAGCGAAGAGCGCCGCATAGAAGTCGAGGAATGCACGCACTTTCGACGAAACGGTCTTCTTCGGCGGATACACCGCCCAGATCGCGGGCTCGCCATGGGACGTCTGCGCGTCCCAGTCCGGCAGCAGTTGCACGAGCCGCCCTTGCCGCAATGCGTCAGCCGCGCTCCATGTGGGCAGTAGCGCGATACCGCAACCGGCAATCGCGAGTTCGAGCAGCGCGTCGGTATCGTTCGCGCGAATCCGGCCTCTCAGTTGCACCGCCACTTCGTTCTGCCGTGCGTGACGTCGCGTGCTCCGCCGTAAGCCCTGCGAGTGCGCCGAGTCTGGCTGCCCCGGCCGGCTCGATGCCGTACGCGCCGGCGCCGCCTCGCCGCTGCGCTTTACCAGTATCCACTTGTCGTCCGGTGCGAGCGAAAAGCGCAATGCCGTATGCGCGGGCAGGTCGGCCGGCGCGGCAGGCACACCATGCTGCTTCGTATAAGCCGGACTCGCGCAGATAATGCGTCGATGCCCGGCCAGCCGGCGCGCGACCAGTTGCGAATCGGGCAGCGCGCCGATGCGGATCGCCAGATCGATGCGCGCTTCGATGATATTCAACGGTTCATCGGTGATCACCGCATCGATGTCGATATGCGGATAACGCTTGATGAATCCGGGCAAGTGCGGAATTACATGCCGGCGCCCGAACGACGCCGGCATCGTCACGCGCAGCACGCCCTGCGGCGAGGCATTCAGCGATGACGCCGACTGCCGCGCTTCATCGAGGCTGTGCACCGCGGTCAATGCGTGCGTGCGAAACACGTAGCCGCCTTCGGTCAGCACGAGCCCGCGTGTCGAGCGGTTGAAAAGCGCGATGCCGAGATCGGCTTCGAGTTCGTTGATATGCCGCGACACCGTCGACGTCTTGACCTCCATCCGCATCGCGGCCTTGCTGAAGCTGCCGAGTTCCGCCGCATGAAGAAACGCGCGCACCGCAGCGAAATAGTCCATGGTGATGAGCAGGTGGTCGAAAAGGTGAATGACGCGAGGCCGAAATGCCGCTGCGAGACCCGCATGGGCTCGAACCGGTGAGCGCACCGCTGCGTGCACGGCGTTGCAACGGAACATAACGTTGCAGCGCGCAATTGGCTAGCCCTTTTTTGCAAAGCAGATTCGCGCTTGCGGCCGTTCAACGCAACGCCGGCCCGTCCTACAGTGACGTCAACGCAGTCACTTAACGGAGGGCAATCATGCTGGACCAAACCGATGCTGCAACCCTGGCAATGAACGATGCGCTCGGCGCCGACGCGCAATACTTCGAGTACACGTCTTCGGCGAATCCGATCGGCGCGAAGCTGATCTCACGCGTGCCTTATCGCACATTTCACGCGTCGCTGTACGACAGCGGCCCGACGCGCATCGTGCCGCTCGATCTTTCCGCGGAACTCGGCTGCGCGGCGCCCGCGACCGGCCCCGCACTTGCCGCGCACTTCGTGCGTATCGTCGCGGGCGAGCAGACCGAATTCGCACCCAATGCGACATCGCTGCTGTTCTATGCGATCGACGGGTCGGGCATCGCATCGCAGGGCGACATACGCTTCGCGTTTGCCAAGGGCGACTTCTTTACGATGCCGGGCGGCGCGCCCGTGCGGGTTACTGCCGATTCCGCGGCTGATTCGACCACGCGCCTCTACTACGTGAACGACGCGCCGCTGCTCGCGTATCTGGGCGTGAGCGCGAGCGTCGCACGCTTTACACCGACGCTGTACCCGGCGGCGCGCGCCGAGGAAGCGCTGCGCAAGGTATCGGGCGCGCCCGGTGCGAGCCAACGCAATCGCGTGAGCATCCTGCTGGGCAATGCGCGCTTTCCGCAAACGCGCACGGTCACGCATTCGCTGTGGGCGATGTTCGGCGTCGTCGCGCCGAACACGATGCAAAAGCCGCATCGCCATCAGTCGATTGCGCTCGACTTCATCTCCGCTTGCCAACCCGGCTGCTATACGCTGGTGGGCACCGAGCTCGACGAGCACGGACAGATCGTGAAGCCGCAGCGCGTCGACTGGGAGCCCGGCATGGCGTTCGTCACGCCGCCCGGCTACTGGCATGCGCACTTCAACGAGTCGGGTGAAAACGGCTATGTGATCCCGATTCAGGACGCCGGCTTGCAGACTTATCTGCGCTCGCTCGACATCCGTTTTGCGCACTGATCCGCACGCGCTTTTGTGCCCCGCCGGCGGGTCGCTCGGCTCGCGGCAGAGCGGCAGCGCACGCGCCGACGCGCCGCGCGCAGCGCCCCGGCGAACGCGTGCGATTGCTCATACGATCGCACGCGAGCCCTGCCCCGCAAGCCTTTGCCGCTCATGAAACAGCTCGACATAGTTTTCTAACAGACTTCGCGAGGCCGCCCTTCTATAGTTCGATCCGTCGCCACGCAATGCAGTACGAAGCATTGCGAAGTGGCCCGAACCGCCCGAACCTCGAAGGACTTGCCGTGAACACCCAATCGAACGTCGCTCCCATCGGCCGCGTGACGCCGGCCTCCACCGCACCGGCCGCGCGCTCGCGCAACACGGTGCGCCGCCTCGCCATCACTGCCGCGGCGGCCGTGCTCACGCTCGGCAGCGCATCGGCGTGGGCCGGCTGGGCGCACGGCGGCACCGCATACACGTCGCACGGCACGTACAGCGGCGGGCACTACACGTCGTGCGGCGGCAACAGCTGCTCGCATGCGGGCGGCGCGGTCGGGCCGTACGGCGGCGTCGGCACCAACAGCGGCACGGTCACGCGCACCGCGCCGGGTCAATTCTCGAACTCGGGCACCGCGGTCGGCCCTTATGGCAACTCGGTCCAGCACGCCGGCAACACCAGTTGCGCGGGCGGCAGCTGTTCGCACACCGGCTCGATGACCGGCTCCAACGGCAATACCGCGACCACGTCGGGTAGCGTGACGCGCACGGCGCCGGGCCAGTATTCGTCGTCGGGTACGATCACCGGGTCGAACGGCAACACGGTCAACCATTCGGCGTCGACTAATTGCGCGGGCAATGCGTGCTACCGGTCGGGCACGGCCACCGGCAACGACGGCGGCACGGTCACGCATTCGGGCAGCGCGACGCGCGTGTCGAGCGGCACGGTGGTCACGACCGGCAGCGTCACCGGCACGCACGGCACAACCGTCACGACGAGCGGCTCGGTGACGACGGTAGGCGCGACGGTCGCGGTCGGCGCCGCGCCGGTGGTGGTTGCGCCGCCGCCGGCCGTCTACGTGCCGCCGCCCGCGCCGGCCGTCGTGGTCGCTGCGCCGCCCCCGCCGCCGGCAGTGGTGGTGACCGCGCCTGTCGCGTACGTGCCGCCGCCGCCGAAGACGGTCTATGTCGCGCCGGCGCCTGCAAAGACGGTCTACGTTGCTCCGCCGCCGCCGAAAGCCGTGGTGTACGTCGCGCCGGCCCCCGTTGTGTATGTCGCACCGAAGCCGCGGCCCGCGGTCTGGGTGCCGGGACATTGGGTCGGGCGCGTGTGGATTCCGGCGCACTGGGTTTGAGCGGCACGCCCGGCTCACCTGAACCTGAAGGTTTGCGAGGCGACGCTCGAAAACCTGAAAGCCAAAGAGGCGCGGGCCGGAACCGGATCACACCGGTTCCGGCCCGCGCCATTTCGTCCTGATAGCGGGAAGCGATCTACAGATTCTCATTGACCGGCAACCCCGGCTGCACACGAAAGCGCATCCAGTAGATCAAAAAACGTCCGGCGAAAATACCCGCGACGATGCCCGATACGAGCGCGTCGAGCACCACATAGCCCGAGTCGGCCGGCACCGGCGCCGACGTCGCAAGCTCGACGCCGAGCCAGAACTTCGATGCGAACGTCACGAGAATCAGAATGAGCGACACAGCCGAGCCCGGCAGCGTGACGGTCTTCTGCGAGCGGTCGACAGTGAAGCGGCTCTTACGCGCGATGAACGCGCCCGCGAGCAGCCCGACGGCTACGCCGAACACCCATGCGCACGCCGCCTGCCAGCCCGCGGCCGGCTCTGTCGCGAGGTGCACGATGCCCCAGACCGCGAACACCACCGGCACGATTGCAAGCTTGCCGAGCGGCGCGGTCCCGCCGTTGAGCGCCTTGACGCCGCGCGACAGTAGAAACACCAGCAGAATCCACACCCATACCGGTGTGCCGCGCACGATCTGTTCAAAGGTCATGGTCGTCTCCGACAAGCGTCCAGACAGCGTCACGCGAATATTCACCCGCGGCTGACGGCGAGGCAAGGCCGCGCCGAACAAAAATGCTTCGCCGCGTATGCCATGCCTTCGCATGAACCGCGTCGCAACAGAAGTTGGACGCTCTCGTGCAGGAAATCGTGCAGCCCCAGATACGCGGATTCGCTGCACCGCACCCTATCATCAGCACGGCGATCGATCTTTTTCTCAAGGAGTCCGCATGTATTTCCCGTGCCACGCCACCGTCGCCATCCCCGAAGCAACGCGCTTCGCGCGCAGCAACCAGTGGATACGTCCACAAGCCCGCCGCTCATCCATGGGTTTCCCCACTACAATCGACCTTGGCACGTAACCGAACGGTTGCCTATCACCGACATGGACGACGACGCCGTTTTCCGCGCCCTTGCCGACGCGAGCCGCCGCCTGCTACTCGACCGGCTGCATGAACGCAACGGCCAGACGCTGGTGCAACTCTGCGCAGGGCTCGATATGACACGCCAGGCGGTTGCGAAACACCTGGCGTTGCTCGAATACGCGAACCTCATATCAACCCGGCGCCAGGGCCGCGAAAAGCTGCATTTCCTGAACGTGGCGCCGATCAACGAGATCGCCGAGCGCTGGATCGGCAAGTTCGAGCGTCCGCAATTGCCGGTGCCGTCCGAACTGAAGCACGCACTCGAGCACCCGGACGGCGAACCCACCGAATGACGCCCGCAAGCGCCGTGCAATGCGACGCCGGGCGGACTACGCTGAAAAGCAGCAGGTTCGTGAATTTCATATCTATCCGCTGACGGGGAATCGAACCGTCCGACGAACGCCGCACTGTGTTCTGCTGCTCAGCACTGTTTTGTGCCTGCCTCGCGCGGGCCGCCGACGCTACGCTAGCGTGCGTCGCAAACAGAATCATCGAACGGAGACAGCACGAATGCGCAGCAGCCTGCCGGACGCAACAGCGGTCGACCGCTGGGCCGAACGCGCGCGCGGCACGCTGAACCTGCCCGCGGTACTGCATCTATGGAGCGGCAACGCCTACCCGCTCGGCACGCACCGCACGCCGCCGCGTATCGACATTCGCGCCCTTGATGCATCGGCGCTGCCGCTGCTGTTCAACGGCAGCCTCGATGCATTATGCGAAGCGTATGTGAAACAGCGCATCGACGTGCGCGGCGTACTGCCCGATATCGTCGACGTCGCGCTGCAGCTGGCGCAACTGGGCGCGCCGCAGCCGCACGACACCGCGCACGCGGCGCGATCGCGCCGCGCTTCGGAGCCGTCCGCGTCTGCGCGGCCGTCCCTGCCTGCGCATTCGCGCCCGCCCTCGCTCGAAGCGGACCGCGAACTCGAACTGCTGCGTTACCGCTACGATCTGTCGAACGATTTCTACCGGCTGTGGCTCGACGACAATCTCATCTACGCGCCCGCCCATTTCGAACAGCCCGGCACCCCGCTCGAACTCGCACAAACCGACGCACTCGACCGCATGCTCGACCAGCTCGGTCTGCAGCCGCAACATACGCTGCTCGATATCGGCTGCGGCTGGGGCGCGCTCGTGATCCGCGCGGCGCAACGCACCGGCGCACGCTGTCTCGGCATCACGCAATCGGAGTCGCAGTACCAGCTCGCGACCGAACGCGTGCGCGCGGCAGGCCTGTCCGATCGCATCGAAATCCGCCTGACCGACTATCGCGCGCTGGCTGGACGCTACGACCGTATCGCGGCCGTCGGCCTCGACGCGCCGACCGCCCCGCGTGCGCTGACGCGGCGTCTCGCGCAGCTTGCCGGTCTGCTTGCCGACGACGGCATCCTGCTCACGCAGGTGATCACGTCGGCCCGCGCCGCGACGGATCGCGCCGCGTTGCCGGGCATCGCCGCCGCGGGCCGCTACGTGTTCCTGTCCGCGCAACTTCCGCCCATATCGTTCGCGTTGCGTGTGCTGCAACGCAGCAGCCTGCAGGCGCTCGATGTCGAGGATCTGCGGCGCCACTATGCGCAGACGCTGCAATGCTGGCTGCAACGCTTCGAGCAGAACGCCGCGCTGATCCGCGACGCGATCGGCGAGACCAAATTCCGCATCTGGCGCGTGCATCTGGCGGGACGCGCATACGCATTGACGGCCGGGCACACCGCGCTGCACCAGATCGTCGCGCGCAAGGCCGGACGAGCCGCCGCGCAAAGACGGTAAGCGTGTGCGGGACGCGCAGCGCAACACCGCGCAGATGCCGAAATGACCGCACGCTCGCACGTCCGCACACCCGGCTAACTGTGCTCTATGGAAGGCGTCCGCTCTGTACGCGCGCAGCACACCTCAACCGCCCTATTCTGACGATAAGGCGCATCTGCGCGGCGCAGCCGACCGTCGCCGCACCTACGCCAGTCGCACCGACCGGGCCAATCACGGCCAGGCCGCGCGCGCCGCGCCCCGAGGATCTGCGTTGAGCACAGTCTGTTTTCCGGAAGCTGAAGCCGAGCCGTCCACGCGATGGACCGACGCGCTGCTGCGTGCGCCGTCCACGCGCACCTCCGCAGCCGGGTCCGCCCCCGGACTCGCGATGTCGAACACGCAGGAAGACTGCGTCGACGCGCTGGGCCGTCCGTTGAAAGACCTGCGGCTCTCGGTCATCGACCAGTGCAACTTCCGCTGCACATACTGCATGCCGAAGGACGTATTCACGAAGGACTATCGCTTTCTGAGCGCATCGGAGCGCCTGTCGTTCGACGAGTTGACGACGCTCGCGGGCGCGTTCGTGCGCCTCGGCGTCGACAAGATCCGGCTGACCGGCGGCGAGCCGCTGCTGCGCAAGGACCTCGAACGCCTGATCGAGCGCCTCGCCGTGATGAAAACGCGCAGCGACAGGCCGGTCGAACTCGCGCTCACGACCAACGGCTCGCTGCTCGCCGCCAAGGCCCGCGCGCTGAAAGCGGCCGGCCTGCAGCGCGTGACAGTCAGTCTCGACAGCCTCGACGACGACGTATTCCGGCGCATGAACGGCGCCGACTTTCCGGTTTCGCGCGTGCTCGAAGGCATCGAAGCCGCGTGCGCGGCGGGGCTCGGGCCGGTCAAGGTGAACACCGTTGTCGAGCGCGGCGTCAACGATCATCAGATCGTGCCGCTCGCGCGCTATTTCCGTCACAGCGGCGTGACGGTGCGCTTCATCGAGTTTATGGACGTCGGCGGCGCCGCTTCGTGGACGCAGCGCGGCGTGTTCACCTCCACCGATGCGCGGCGCGCGCTCGAACAGGTGTTTGCGTTGCGCGCCGGCACGCAACACAAGCTGAGCGATACCGCACAGGTCTATCGATACGCGGACGGCGCGGGCGAAGTCGGCTTTATCTCGAGCGTGTCGCAGCCGTTTTGCGGCGACTGCACGCGGGCGCGCGTCAGTGCGGACGGCAAGCTGTTCCTGTGCCTCTTCGCGACCGATTCGTTCGACTTGCGCCGGCTCGTGAAAAGCGGCTGCAGCGCCGACGATCTCGCCGGCGAAATTCGCGCCGTCTGGACGCGCCGCGGCGACCGCTATTCGGAACTGCGCGAAGAAACACGCGCCGCCGAAGGGAAAAAGCGCTACCCGACCGTGCGTATGTCACTAGTCGGCGGTTAGTGCACCACGGCGCCGCGCGCCGGTCGCGTTGCGCGCATCACGAACCGCTAAACAGATCGGCACACACCTGCACACCCTGTTCGGTCAGCGCTGCCGTACCGGTCCCATCCGGCCGCAACTCGACATCGACGAGGCCGCCCGCCGTCAATTCGGTCAACAGGCGTCGCAGCGTGCTCATCGGCAGTTGCACGCGCTTGCTGAGCTTCGCAAGCGACCACGGTTTATCCGGCGCTTCATTGCGCGCTTCCCATAACTCGCCGAGCACCGCAACCAGCTGCACTTGCGGATCGCTCATATCCAGCGCGCCGTTGTGCGATTGCGGATCGTCTTGCGGGTTGTCTCCGTTCGAAGTCATCTGTGCCTCGCTTTTATAGGTTGACTGCGTTTCGCGCGACAGCCTGCACGTGACACGTGCAAGCGCTCACGCCGCTGATCGCATGCACGACGCGACCAGCTTGCCGAGCGTAATCACCGCCTGTTCGATTCGCTCGTTCCACGGGTAGCTGTAGTTGAGCCGGATAAAATTGCGGTAGCTCGGTGTTGTCGAAAACATATACCCGGGCCCGACCGTAATGCCGTTTTCGAGCGCGAGCTGATAAAGCCGCATCGAGTCGACCTCGGCCGGCATCTCGACCCACAGCACGTAGCCGCCCACCGGCTCCGACATCTTCGTGCCTTCGGGAAAGAAACGCTTGACCATCGCCTTCATCAGACTGGCCTGCTGCGCGTACGCTTTGCGCAGCTTGCGCAGATGATGGTCATAACTGTCATTCTTCAGATACTCGGCAATCGCGAGCTGCGGAATGGACGGCGTGGTCAGCGTATTGAGGAACTTGAGCTTTTCGACCTGCTCGCGGTAGCGCCCGGTAATCGCCCAGCCGATCCGGTACATCGCGGACAGGCTCTTCGAAAACGACGCGCAATGCAGCACGAGGCCTTTCTCGTCGTAAGACTTGAGCGCGGTCGGATGAGAGCCGCCGTAGTAGAGCTCGTGATACACGTCGTTTTCGATGGCCGGGACATCGTAGCGCGCGAGCAGTTCGACGAGTTCGCGCTTCTTGTCGTCGGGCATCTGGAAACCGAGCGGATTCTGGAAATTCGGCATCACCATGCATGCGCCGATCCGCTGCGTTTTCAGTATGTCGGCCAGCGCGCCGAGATCGATGCCTTCGCGCGGATGCGTCGCCACCTCGATCGCGCGCATGCCCATCCGTTCGATCGCGTGCAGCATCGCATAGAAGGTCGGCGATTCGACCGCGATCACATCGCCGGGCTTCGCGACCGCCTGCAGACACAGATTGATCGCTTCGGTCGCACCGACCGTAATCACGATCTCGTTCGGATCGATCGACAGGCCGTTCTCGAGATAGCGCTTCGCGATCTGCCCGATCAGCGGCCGGGCGCCTGGCGGCAACTCCTCCGAGCCGTGCCACAGACCCGGACGCCGCGCGATCGCATTCGCGTACTGATTGATGCGCTGATACGGAAACGCGGACGGGTCCGGATACGGCGAGCCGAGCGGCACCGCTTCGTCGCTGCGGATCGAACGCAGCGTCGACAGCACGAGGCGGCTCACGTCCACTGACGCGGAAATCGCAAGCGGCTTCGACGGCGCAAGCCCGGCAGCAACGATCGGCCCATGCGGACGCACGATATAGCCGGATTGCGGGCGGCTTTCAATCACGCCGCGACTTTCGAGCAGCGCATACGCGCGCAACACGGTGGTAATGCTCAGGCGATGATGCTGGCTCGTGCGGCGTACCGAAGGAATCTTCTCGCCGGGCCGATAGACGCCCTGCGTGACGAGCGCCTCGATGTCGTCGGCCAGCTTCTCATAGAGTTTCAACGCCCTTTCTCCCCGGTGGCGGACGCGCCCCGTGCGCCGCCAGAGGCGCCGTTCGAGGCAATGAGCCGCATTGTGCCATCGCTTGCGCCTCGTCTGCTCGCGCTGTGCCCTTTTCGAGTGCAGCAACACTCGACTGTGCTCTTTGCTGATCGCCGGTTGTGTGTCTGCCCGGGCCGCTTGCGTCGCCCTACCATCGCCTTCATGGACCGCAATGCGTGGCGCCGTGCATCCAAACGGCACGGCACCCGGCAACGCCAGCCGGCGCGGCGGTTGCAAGCACATGCTTTCCGGAGTGAACGTCGTGGAAGAACTGAAGCAGGAAGGTCGCATCGAGCCTTACAAGCACGCAGCCGCGGGCTGGGGTGCGCTCAAGTACGTTGCGTTGAACCTGATCAAGGAAAAGGTCGCCGGCACCAACTACAAGACGCTGTTCCGCCAGAACCAGCCTGATGGATTCGATTGTCCGGGCTGCGCGTGGCCCGACCGCGAGAAGGCGTCCACCTTCGAGTTCTGTGAAAACGGCGTCAAAGCCGTGGCCGCGGAAGCCACCGGCAAGCGCGTGACGCCGGCGTTCTTCGCGGCGCACACGGTCGCCGAGTTGATGGAACAAAGCGACTACGAACTCGAACAGCACGGCCGCATCACCGACCCGATGGTCTACGACCCGGTCACCGACAAATACAAGCCGATCGGCTGGGACGACGCGTATCAGTTGATCGCGCGCCACCTGAACGCGCTCGACGACCCGCATCAGGCCGCGTTCTACACGTCGGGCCGCGCGAGCAACGAAGCGGCGTTTCTGTATCAGCTGTTCGTGCGGATGTACGGCACCAACAACTTCCCCGACTGCTCCAACATGTGCCACGAAGCGACGAGCCGCGGCTTGCCCGGCACGGTCGGCGTCGGCAAGGGCACCGTGCTGCTCGACGACTTCGAGCATGCGGACACGATCCTCGTGTTCGGCCAGAACCCCGCGACGAACCACCCGCGCATGCTCGGCGAACTGCGCGAATGCGCGAAGCGCGGCGCGACCATCGTCTCGATCAATCCGCTGCGCGAGCGCGGCCTCGAACGCTTCACGAGCCCGCAGCATCCGCTCGAAATGCTGGTCGGCGGCAGCACGAAAATCGCGTCGACGTTTATCCGGCCGACACTCGGCGGCGACTTCGCGTTGCTCAAGGGCGTCGCGAAACGCCTCGTCGAAATGGACGATGCGGCGCAGGCGGCCGGCGCCGAACGCGTGCTCGACGTCGAGTTCCTCGACGCGCATACGTCGAACTTCCCCGCGTTTGCCGACGACCTGCGCGCCGAATCGTGGGACCTGCTGATCGAGGAATCGGGCGTGCCGTTCGCCGAAATCGATGCGCTCACGCAGATCTACGCGAAGGGCCGCCGCGTCATCTCGTGCTGGGGCATGGGCCTCACGCAGCACAAGAACTCGGTCGCGACGATCCACATGCTGTCCAACGTGATGATGATGCGCGGCAATATCGGCCGCGAAGGCGCGGGCCTGTGCCCGGTGCGCGGCCATTCGAACGTGCAGGGCAACCGCACGGTCGGCATCGAGGACAAGCCGACCCAGGCGTTCCTCGATCGGCTCGGCAAGGCGTTCGACTTCGAACCGCCGCGCGAACACGGCCTCGATGTGGTCGAGACGATTGCCGAAATGCTCGAAGGCAAGGTGAAGGTGCTGATCGGCCTCGGCGGCAACTTCTCGATCGCGACGCCCGATACGCCGCGCACGTGGGAAGCGCTGCGCATGTGCGAGCTGTCGGTGCATATCACGACCAAGCTGAACCGCAGCCACCTCGTGCGCGGCAAGGAAGCGCTGATCCTGCCGACGCTCGGCCGCACCGAAATCGACGTGCAGGGCGGCCATGCGCAAGGCGTGACCGTCGAAGATTCGATGTCGATGGTGCACGTGTCGTACGGCATGAATATTCCGGCATCGAAAAACCTGCAGTCGGAAATCGCGATCGTCGCCGGCATCGCGCACGCGACGCTCGGCAGCAAGAAAGTGCCGTGGCTCGGGTACGCGGAAGACTACGCGCGGATTCGCGACGCGATCGAAAAGAGTATCGACGGGTTCGACGGCTACAACGAGCGCATCAAGCAACCCGGCGGCTTCCGGCTGCGTATCGCGTCGAGCGAGCGGATCTGGCTCACGCCGACCGGCAAGGCGCAGTTCATCGTGCACCCGGTCGAGCGCGACACGCCGATCAAGCGCGCGCAGGCGCTGCATGGCCAGCGCGTGATGACGCTGATGACGACGCGCTCGCACGACCAGTACAACACGACGATCTACGCGCTGGACGACCGCTATCGCGGCGTGTACGGCCAGCGGCGCGTGGTGTTCGTCAATGCGGAAGACCTGAAGATGCTGGGTCTCGCGGCAGGCGAATGGGTCGATATGGAAACCGTGTGGGAGGATGGCGTCGAGCGCCGCGCCGACCGCTTCCTGCTGGTCGAATACGACATTCCGCGCGGCTGCATCGGCGCGTATTACCCTGAAACCAATCCGCTCGTGCCGCTGCACAGCGTCGGCGACATCAGCAATACGCCGACGTCGAAGTCGGTGCCGGTGCTGCTGCATCGGCGCGCGGCGTAGGTTCCCCGCTGCGACATCGAGGTTGCGAGCGAAGTGACCGGGCTGTTCGGCAAACTGCCGAACAGCTTGCCGCTCGACGCGCTGACGCGCGACTTCGAACGCTCGCTGCTCGATCCATGCGGCGAGACGACATCGGCGCCGTGGAGCGCCGGCCGTGGGCTATCGATTGACGTCGCGCCACCCCGGTGCGATTGCGCAGCGAGCTCACCCCGACCGCGCGGGCGTCCGCACAATCTGATCGATCAGGCTTTTGACCGCCGGCGCACGCTCGAACCGGCGAAACACGGCCGCCACTTCGGACAGAATCGGCTCGCCCGCAATCTCCTTGAACACGACGTTCGGCACATCCACCGCCCTCGATAGCACATTCGGCACGATGCCGACGCCCGCGCCCAGCGACACTTCGGTCAGCACCGCCAGCAAGCCGCCCGGCGCGCCGCCGATGGCCGGACTGAAGCGTCCGCGCCGCGCCAGTTCGAGCGTGCCCTCGCGCTGCTCCGGCATCACGAAGGTTTCGCCGGCGAACGCTTTCGATCTGATCGGCGACTGCGCCTGCGCAAGCAGATGCTCGGCCGGCAGCGCCGCGCAAAAGCGGTCGTGCAGCAATACGTGCGTGCGCAACGAATGGGTCAACTCGATCGGCAAGCGTACAAACGCGATATCGACACGGCCGTCTTCGAGCAGTTGCGGCAACTCGACCATCGGAAACTCGCGCGCATCGATCAACACGTGCGGCCGCGCCTCGCGAAACGTGCGCACCTGATATTGCAGCACACCGCTGAACGCCGCTGAGCCGACAAAGCCCAGATTCACGCGGCCGAGTTCGCCGCGGCCCGCGCGGCGGCCGATGTTCAGTGCCCGCTCGAACTGCTCGAGCGCCGCGCGCGCTTCGACCAGAAACGCCTCGCCAGCCTGCGTCAATGCAACGGAGCGCCTCGTGCGGGTAAAGAGCTGGGTATCGAGCGTGCGTTCGATCTGCTGGATCTGCACCGTGAGCGTGGGTGCCGCAATGCCCAGCCATTCCGCGGCCTGGCCGAAATGCAATTGCTCGGCGACCGCGACAAAATAACGTAAGTGTCTTAGTTCCACGGCGCTTCCATGCTCATTCTATTAGGTAGAAACTAATTATATTGGCAAACGCCGATAATGAAACAAATGGCCGACACTGGTTCAATGATGACCTGTGCACCGCCGTTTCCAGCCGCTTCGCGTGACCGTACAGGCATTCGTCTGCCCGCGACCGCGCGCATCGCATCACACCGCACTGCAACGCAAAGGTCTCCATGAGTTCGATTTCCGCCGCGCCGACGATGTCGCGCAACACCTCTCTACTGCTGACCGCTTCGCTCGGCTGCGCGATGACCGTGCTGGATACGAACGTGGTCGGCATCGTGCTGCCGTCGATCGCGCGCGACCTGAACGCATCGTTTGCCGATATCGAATGGGTGATCAGCGCGTACGTGTTGTGCTTCGCCTCGCTGCTGCTGCCGGCCGGCTCGATCGCCGACCGTTTCGGCCGAAAACGGGTGTTCATCACCGGCATCACGCTGTTCGCGCTCGCGTCGCTCGCGTGCGGCCTCGCGCCGACTGCACAGGCGCTGTATGTGGCGCGGGCGCTGCAAGGCGTCGGCGCCGCGCTCCAGCTCGCGCCGGCGCTCGCGGTCATCGGCCATGCCTTCCATGGCGAAAACGAACGCGCGCGGGCATGGGCCATCTGGGGCGGCATCATGGGGCTGACCATGGTCGTGTCGCCGTTGATCGGCGGCGTGATCAACGCGCTGCTCGGCTGGCGCTGGGCGTTCAATATCAATGTGCCGATCTGCGCGGCGCTCGCCATCGCGGTGTTCAAGATCGTCGACGAATCGCGCGACCCGACGCCGCGTACGCTCGACTTTCCAGGCATCGCGCTGTTCGCGTCCGCAATGTTCGGGCTCACGTGGGCGCTGATTCTCGGGCCGGAGCGCGGCTGGACCAGCGCAGCGGTCGTGCTGCGCGCGCTCGCCGGGCTGTGCCTGTTCGCGCTGTTCGCAACCGTCGAGCGCCGTCGCGCGCATCCGATGCTCGATCTCACGCTGTTTCGTTCGTGGCCGTTCGTCGGCGCGATCGTCGCAATGTTTGCGTATGCCGCGTGCGCGCAGGTAATGGCGTCGCTGCTGCCGCTCTTTCTGCAGAACGCACGCGGCGAAAGCGCGCTCGATGCCGGCGTCGGCATGCTGCCGTTCGCGCTCGCGATGCTCCTGCTGCCGATGGTGGGCCGCCGGCTCGGCCGCTACCTCGCGCCCTATCAGATCCTTACGCTCGGCCTGGTGATCGTCGGCTGCGGCAACGCGGTGATGAGCGTGGCCGCGCACGCCGACGGACTGACCATACTGATCGCCGGCATGGCGCTGCTCGGCAGCGGCGGCGGCCTGCTCAACGGCGAGACGCAGAAAGCGATCATGGGCACCGTGCCGCGCGATCGCGCGGGCATGGCGTCGGGCATCAGCACGACGTCGCGTTTCTCAGGCATCCTGCTCGGTTTTTCCGGACTCGGCGCGGTGCTGGCCGTCGGCGTGCACAACGCGGTGCTGCGCAATCTCGCTGACGCACAGGTGCCCGCCGCGCCCGGCTTCGTCGACCGCATCGTCGCCGGCGACTTCGAACGCGCGACACAGTTGTATCCGCAATCAATCGCCCGCAGCGTCGCGCGGCTGGCCCGCGCCGGCTACGGCGTGGGCTTCGGTCATGCGTTCCTGGCCGCGGCGGTGGTCGCGCTGGCAGCCGCGGGAATCGTATTCTGCTCGATGCGGCGCAGCGCGCGATAATGTCATGCGCGCATCCGCGCGCTCATGACAATAATCGCGATGACACGTTACGAAGTACTCGCCAATACGATGGCGGCTGAGATCCGCTCGGGGAGCCTCGCGGTAGGCGCGCGCATGCCTTCGCTGCGTCAGGTGATCGCACAGCATGGCGTGAGCCAGTCAACCGTGTTTCGTGCGTACTACCTGCTCGAAGAGTGGGGGCTGATCCGCGCGCAGGAGCGCTCCGGCTATTACGTCGCGCCGGGCGCGGCGATCGCGCGCGGCAACGCGCACGCACAGGCCAAGGCGCCCGCCGAACCGGCGAAGGTCGACATCAGCAATCTGGTGTTTTCGGTGCTTGACGCGGCGAAGCATCCGGGCATCGTGCCGCTCGGTTCCGCGTTTCCGTCACCGCTACTGTTTCCGCTTCAGCGCCTCGCGAAGTCGCTCGGCCAGGCTGCGCGTTTCGTGAGCCCCTGGAACAGCGTGGCCGATTTGCCGCCCGGCAATGAAACGCTGCGCAGCCAGATTGCGCTGCGCTACCTCGGCATGGGCATCGCCCAGCCACTCGACGAGATTGTCGTCACCAATGGCGCGCTCGAGGCGCTGAATCTCTGTCTGATGGCGGTCACGCGTCCGGGCGACGTCGTCGCGATCGAATCGCCCGGCTTTTACGCGGCTTTGCAGGCCATCGAACGCCTCGATCTGCGCGCCGTCGAGATTCCGGTCGACCCGCGCACCGGGCTCGACCTCGACGCGCTTGCGCATGCGCTGCAGACCTATCCGGTGCGCGCATGCTGGTTTATGACCAACTTCCAGAATCCGACCGGCGTCACGCTCACGGTCGAGAAAAAGAAGGCGCTCGTCGACATGCTCGATCGGCACGATGTGCCGCTGATCGAGGACGACGTATACGGCGAATTGCATTTTCAGGCTGACTATCCGCTGCCGGCGCGCGCGTTCGATACGCGCGGAATGGTGATGCATTGCAGCTCTTTCACGAAGACGCTCGCGCCCGGCTATCGGATCGGCTGGGTCGCGGCGGGCAAGTTTGCCGACAAGGTGCAGAAGCTCAAACTGATGACGACGCTGTCGTCGAGCATTCCGGTGCAGGCCGGCCTTGCCGACTATCTTCAGCACGGCGGGTACGACCGGCACCTGCGCAAGCTGCGCTCGGCACTGCTCGCGCAACTGGCGAGCATGGACGCCGCGATCCGGCGCTGGCTGCCGCCGGGCGTGAAGTGGGCGCGGCCCGAAGGCGGCTACTTTATCTGGCTCGAGTTTCCCGAACCGATCGACGCGATGGAACTGCATCGACTGGCAATCGAACAAGGCATCAGCGTCGCGCCAGGGCCGATGTTTTCCGCGGCACGCGCGTTTGAGAATTGCGTGCGGCTCAATTTCGGGCACCCGTGGAGCGCAAAGATCGATGACGCACTGCGCGTGCTCGGCGAACTGATACATCGCGTGAAGCGCTAACCCCTTTGAGATTTCGACGAGGTCATTCCCATGTTCGACGCAACCATTGCCACTGATTTGCCGAAGCCGGCGTTCTATGCCGAACTCGAGCAACAGGCCCGTGCGCTGCTAGCGGGCGAGTCGAACCAGGTCGCCAATGCGGCCAATTTCTCGGCACTGCTTTATCACGCGATGCCGCTGCTCAATTGGGCGGGCTTCTATTTTCTGATCGACGGCGAACTGGTCGTCGGTCCGTTTCAAGGCAAACCGGCCTGTGTCCGTATTGCGATCGGGCGCGGCGTATGCGGCACCGCCGCCGCGACGAAACAGACCCAACTGGTGCCGGACGTGCATGCGTTCGCGGATCACATTGCATGCGATGCGGCATCGCAATCGGAAATCGTGATTCCCTTAATCACGCGAGCCGGTGAACTGCTCGGCGTGCTGGATCTGGACAGCCCTGTGCCGGCGCGCTTCGATGAAGAGGACAGGAAGGGATTGGAAGCCCTTGCGCGTGTGTTTGTCGAATCGATCGACGGGTCATTGCGGTAATTCGGCATCGAGAAGGAGTGGGGACGCGCCGTCCCCCGCTCTCCGTCACGCATTTCCGTCTCTTAACCGCCGAAGTAAGGCACGCAAAAGCTAGCGGGACCGACGCATTCGTTGCCTGGACGATGATGTGCCGGCTTGCGCGAACCGCTCGCGCTCGATCCGGACATGTCGGCGCCCATACTGTCCGCCGACATCGCTTCATTGCTTCGCGCGTCAGCAACCGCGTTGCCGGTTTCACCGCCGCTACCCGTCCCGCCGACCGCAGCCGTGCGTCCGGCATCCTGCGCGGCGATCTTCGCTTCAGCGGCCTGGATATCGGCCGGATAGTTGACGTTCTCACCCGCCGACGGGTCGTAACCCGCCCGTTCGAGACGCGCGAGCTCAGCCTCGACTTGCGCACGCGTGGGCGAGCTTTGCGCGAAAGCTAAAGCGGGACTTGCGATGGCGCTGACCGCTAAGGTCAGATAGACAAGCGTCTTCATGATTTGAATTCCTTGATTCGTCAAAAGGTATTCATTGCCGGAGAACTGCGCATCAGCTACCGAAGTAGAGATTGCAATAGCTCACCGGACCGACGCATGCCTGCTGCCTGCTCGACGCAGCGTCAGGCATCGCTGTGCGACGGCCGCTCTGGTTCATGCCCGCCATACCGGCGCCTTCGCCGCTGCCGGGTTGTTGCGCCTTCTCGCGCGTGACCTGATCCTGATTGCTCGGATCGGTGTCCTCATACGACGCGTCGGCTATAAAACGCGACCCGTTGTTTTCCGCCTGAATCAGTTCCTGCCGAACTTCCGCACGCGTTTGTTCCTGCGCGAACGCATGCGTGAAAACCGTCGTCGAAGCAAGTACGGCAGCGGACATCGTCAACGTTGCAAGCAGCTTCATCTTAAGACTCCGTGAATGTTCGAGGGGGGTGGGAGATACAGTGCCCACATCTGCATGAACATCGCGGCCACGATCACTATTCCGGCGTCCGAAAAATTAAATGCATGTCAACGCGGTCCCCGTCCTTTTTCGATGTGCTTCCGTCTCTTTAACTGTATTTTCGCGGTCGGTCTATGAGCGCTCTTACGCGATATCGGAAAAATTTCATCAACGCACGGTTGCCCTGGAATAAACGCGGCGAACTGGTGTTGCGCGGGTAGACAACGACACGCCGCGCCGGCGAGTCGGATGCGGACGCAACCATGTATGCAGTGGTGTGGAAAGTGTTACGCGCTTTGCGGAATGCTTTACCGGTCTTTAGCGATGCGATCGATCGCATCGTCAGACGGCACAACTAAAAAATGAAAGGTCCGCTTCACGGCGCACCAGGCTATAAATTCAATCGAGCCCACGCGGCGATGCGTGCATCCGCTGGCTTACCCGTACGTTCCATCACCTCACCCGCTAGCCGTTCCAATGCATCAAGGAAACCGTCATGTTCATGAAGGCTCTTGTATTGAATCGCCACGACGGTCCGCTCGAACTGACGAGTTTGCCGATGCCAACACCCGCGGCCGGACAGGTGCTCGTGCGCATTGCCGCCAGCGGATTAAATCCGCTCGATGCAAAAATTCGCGCAGGTCAGGCGGCGCACGCGAAGCATCCGCTGCCGCTCGTGCTGGGTATTGATCTCGCGGGCACCGTCGAAGCAGTCGGGCCCGGCGTCACCGGCTTCGAGGCCGGTGACGGGATCTATGGGATGACCGGCGGCGTAGGCGGCATGCAAGGATCGCTCGCGCACTACGCGGCCGTGGATGCGCGTTTGATTGCGTTGAAACCCGCCCGTCTGTCGTTGCGCGATGCAGCGGCGTTGCCGCTGGCGTTTATCACCGCGTGGTCGGGCGTGGTCGATCGGGCACACGTGCAAGCCGGGCATCATGTGCTCGTGCAAGGCGGCGCGGGAGGCGTCGGTCATGTCGCGGTACAACTCGCCGCCGCATTGGGCGCCAAGGTGTTCGCCACAGCCAGCGCGCGCGATCTGGACTACGTCGCACAACTGGGCGCGACACCCATCGACTATCGCGCGCAAACAGTCGACCAGTACGTCGCGTCCTGCACCGCAGGCGCCGGTTTCGACGTGGTGGTCGACACCGTCGGCGGCGCCGCGCTCGATGCGTCGTTCGCTGCCGTCAGGCATTTCGGCCACGTGGTCAGCGCGCTCGGCTGGGGCACGCACGCGCTCGCGCCGTTATCGTTCCGCGAGGCGAGCTACTCCGGCGTATTCACGCTCTATCCGCTGTTGAGCGGAGAACATCGCGCGCACCACGGTGAGATGCTGCGCGAAGCAGCGCGTCTCGTCGACGACGGCAAACTGACGCCGCACGTCGACGCGCGCCGCTTCGACCTCGATTCGGTCGAAGCGGCGTACCAGGCGCTCTCCGACGGCACTGCGCGCGGCAAGCTCGTCGTCGATATCGTCTGAGGCCGACGCAGGCGCCGACGAGCCGGAACAGCGCCTGCGCAGCCTTCAGCGCGGGTTACGAACCCCAGACCTGCATCTCGTCGAGCGAATAGCCCCACGCGGTCGCGCGCTGCGTGCCGTACATGCGCACATAGCGGCCGCTGCCCTTCAGCTTCGCGAGCGACACGTGACCCGAGCCGACGCCGCTCGACGTCGAATAGATCGTGGTCCAGTTCGCGTTGTCGTTCGAGGTCTGGATCTGATACGTCTTCGCGCCCGCATCCCAGTAGAGGTCCACAGCCGTGATGCTCTTCACCGCGCCCAGGTCGACCGAAAGCCACTGCGTACCCGCGCTGTTGCCTTCGATCGAATCCCAACGCGTGCTCGACGTATTGCCGTCGAACGCCTTGTCCGCCGTCAGGCTCGAGTTGTAGCTCGACGAAGCGCTAGCCGGCTTGCCTTGCGACAGCAGCGTCTTGCCCGGCGTCGACGTGCTCGTGCCGCTGTAGTAGTTCGAGCCCAGCTTCGCCTTCGTGGTGTCCGAGTTCACGCCGAACTGCGACAGGCTCCAGCGCTTGCCGGTCGAAACATCGGCCACATACAGCTGATATCCGCCTGCGGTCGTCGACGAGAAAAACACGTAGTTCGTGCTGTCGACCGGCGCCGGATCCGAGTTGTTGCCCTTGCAGTCGTTGATCGACAGCTGGTTCGGCGTATCGCCCGGGTTGACCTTCGAATAGATCTGGTCGAGCTGGCTCGATGCGTCCTTCCAGCGCGCGTAGAACACTGTGCCGTCCTTGCGCACCATCGGGTAGTAGGTTTGCAGGCCGCTCGGCGTATCGAACGCGACCTTCTGGTGCGTCGAGATGGTTTCCTTGTACAACCCGAGACCCGCACCGGTGCCGGTCGCGAAGTACACCGCGCTGCTATCGGGCGACGGGAACGGCATCGAGCTTTCGATCGACGGCGCCGTGTCGGTCACATCGACCACCGACGTGAATTGCGGACCGCCGCTCGTGAACGACAGCGTCGCTTCCATCACATCGCCGTTCTGCTTGAAAAACAGCTTGCTGCCGTCGCTGCTGAATTTCGGATCTTCGTTGCGCGTTTGACCGGTGCTGTTCGTCATGTTGATCGGCGCGCTATTCGAGCCGACCTGCCAGAAGAACACGTTCCACGCGTTATTGGTCTCGCCCATAAACACGAGCCATTTGCCGTCCGGGCTGAACACCGCGTTCATCGGATCTTTAATGCCCCACGAGCTTTTCGACACCTGCGTGAGCGTACGGGCCGAGAAGTCGTAGATAAAAATCTGGCTGGTGCCGTCGCCGTAGCTCACATAGCTGTGGTACGCGAGCTTGCCAGTGAGCGTGGCAGGAAAGGTGGCGTTCGATTGTGCCGCGGGGCTATTCACACAGGCGGCCTCTACCTGTGCAGCAAGAACGGACAGCGCAAGACCCGCTGCGGCGATACGGAGGGAGGGGGTGAGCAGACGCAAAATTCAGTATTCCTATGATTAATGGCCGTACGAATCCAATTGGCGCGGACGTGGTAAATCTGTCCGATTTCCTTTTTCAAGGAAAAAAGCTCCGCCACCCGGATCGATGCCGAGGAAAAAAACGCCAATTCGCTAAAGTTGGCGAAGCTGAAGGAAAGGAGTTCGGAATTCATTGCCGAAAAAGACCGGCACGAACCTTCGTTCCTTTCGCGGTGGCAGGCTTCGATGCGTATCCCGTGGGCTACGCAGGAAACCTAATGACAGACGAAAGAGCCTGGAGGATACCCGCAGTTATCGTAAAAATAAACCCTCGGGAATGGAAAATGCTCTGGTCTGTTCTGAAATAATGACCTTGCGTCGCATTGCATCGGGGTCTGAACAGAAACAATTACGTAGCACCCCTATTTTATTTTTCATCGGGGCCAAGCCCGCATAACGTCGCATCTTTCGCGATGCGAACGGCATTCGTCTGCTAGAGTGAAACGTAACAAAAACGCAGGTACGTCGAGATGAAAATGCCCGTTCGCCTCCGTAGCTACCTTGCTTCTGTTTCACATCGGCTGTTGCATCGCGATCGCCGCCCGCTAGACCCGGAGCGTTTCGATCGCGCCGAATGCGTGAGCCTGGATCACGGCGATCCATTTCCCCAAACGTCGAATGAAAATAAAAAGTCCGATGAAATCATCGTCGCACCGATGACGATGGGGTTCGCCCTATCCGGGGGCGTGACTCGCGCGTACGAAAGCGACCCTTATTCGGAGTTGAATGGTCCGAACAATGATGGCGCGGCGTGGCTGGGATTGGGTGTCGCGATCAGTGCGTTCGCACTGGTGTTCGGCGGATATGTGGCGATTGCCGGAATGGGAAATCCGGCGACGCTGCGGCGTGCCGAAGCGCTGATGCCGCGCGCGGTGATGGGCATGGCATGGCTGCCCGGCGATCTTGCGGCATTGCCCGAGATACCGGCACCCGTCGCATCGCCGGCCTCCTCTGCACTGGCGGCATCGGAGGCCAGCGCGCTCACCGACATGCAGCGCACCCCGAAAAAGGAAGGGGCCGCGACGGCGGCTGCGGCGCGTGAACGCGCGCGCTCAGCCTCGACAACCACGCGCCGCGACGAGAAATTGCGGACGAGCGACGCATGCGTGAACAAGGATCAGCGCGGATGCTTCCGCAGGTATCAGACGAAGGCGCCGTCTGCCGATCCGTTCCGCGGCGGAGCAAACGGCCCGCGCCGCGTGCAGCGCGATTTCGATCAACCGATGCAGTGGCACAGCGAAGTCGACGTTGCGCCGCCGCTCCGATCGACCACCTACCTGCACCACTGATCGGTCATTCGACCGTGACCGATTTCGCCAGATTGCGCGGCTTGTCGACATCGGTGCCGCGCAGGCAAGCGACATGATAAGCAAGCAGCTGAAACGCGACCACATGCAGTACCGGCGATAGCGGCCCATAGTAGGCAGGCATCCGGATCACATGCAGGCCCGGCGAACGGGCGAATTGCGTGTCCGCGTCGGCAAGCACATAAAGCCGGCCGCCGCGCGCGCGCACTTCCTGAATATTGGACTTGAGCTTGTCGAGCAGCGCGTCGTTAGGCGCGGTGACGATCACCGGCATCGCGTCGGTGACGAGAGCCAGCGGACCATGCTTCAGTTCGCCGGCCGGATAGCCTTCGGCGTGGATATATGAAATCTCCTTCAGCTTGAGCGCGCCTTCGAGCGCGATCGGAAAATGCAGTCCGCGCCCGAGGAAAAGCGCGTTTTCCTTGCGATGCAGTTCGTCTGCCCAGGCCATGATTTGCGGTTCGCACGCCAGTACGCTGCGCAATGCGTCGGGCAAGCCCGCGAGCTGACGCAAATAGACAACCGCGTCTTCATCGCTGATGCGGCCGCGCCGCCGGCCAATGGTCAAGGCGAGCAGAAACAACGCAGCCAGCTGCGTCGTAAAGGCCTTGGTCGACGCGACGCCGATCTCCGGTCCCGCCTGCGTGATAAACGCCCATTGGCTTTGCCGGACCATCGCGCTTGCCGCGACATTGCAAATGGTCAAGGTGAGCGCCTCGCCCATCGACTGCACGTAGCGCAACGCAGCGAGCGTATCGGCGGTCTCGCCGGATTGTGAAATCGGCACGACAAGCGTGCCGCGCTCCTTCACATGATCGCGATAGCGAAACTCGCTCGCGATCTCCGCCTGCGCGGTGATGCCGGCCAGACGCTCGAACCAGCCGCGCGCGGTGAGCGCCGCGTAATAGCTGGTGCCGCAACCGAGCATCAACACGCGCTCGATGCCCGTCAACATCTCGGGGGCGGCCGTGCCGAACGGTTCCTTGTCGAGTGAATGAACGTGACCGGCCGTGCGCGCAAGCGCAAGCGGCTGCTCGAAAATCTCCTTCTGCATATAGTGGCGATAGGCGCCGAGCTCGGCGTCGTCCTGCTGCCGCGCGACCGCGCGAATCTCGCGCGCGACTTCACGGCCGTCGGGGTCGAACACGCGAACCTGGCCATGCACGATATCGGCCATATCGCCGTCTTCGAGATAAATGAATCGCCGCGCGCAGTTGGCCAGCGCAAACGTATCGGACGCGAGAAACGCGCTATCGTCGGCCAGCCCGACGACGAGCGGCGAACCTTGCCGAGCGCCGATCACGCGCCTCGGCTCGTCCCGGCAGATCACGGCGATCGCATACGCGCCGCGCAGCACGCGCGTCGTGTTGTGCACGGCGGCGAGCAGATCGCCGCAGTAGTGGCTGTGAATCAGATGCGCGATGACCTCGGTATCGGTCTGGCTGTTGAACTCATATCCTTGCGCGATCAACGAATCGCGCAGCGCTTCGTAGTTTTCGATGATGCCGTTATGCACGACCGCGATCTGATCGCGCGAAAAGATCGGGTGTGCGTTGTCGATTGCCGGCACGCCGTGCGTCGCCCAACGCGTATGTGCGACGCCCGTCGAACCGTCGAGCGCCTGCGCCGCGACGTCGGTCTCGAGTGCGCGTACACGCGCGAGCGTCCGCACGCGCCGCGTCGCGCCTTGCTGAAGCACCGCGACACCACATGAGTCATAGCCGCGGTATTCGAGGCGTTTCAGTCCATCCAGCAACATCGGCACGATATTGCGCTGGGTCACGCCAGCCACGATTCCACACATGTTCGCCTCCACTATGCTTGTATATGACTGCTCTATCAAACTGTCTGATTGCTTTTGCGTTCCTCTCCTGTCCGTTCGCGTGTCATTGCGCCGCGCGCACCACGCATCGATCGGCGGGTCCGGCCGCTACCTCGCCGTGTGATTTGAAATCCGCCTCGCGCAGCCCCTCCGGCGACAGCGACACGAAATGCACCGAATCGCCGCTCGCGATGCCGGTGACGCCCGTATTGCCCCATGCGAACGGCGCACGCTGTGTGCCGCGCAGCGTGATATGGTCGGCCGCCAGCGCAAGCGTCATCAGCCGTCCGTCCTGCGTCGGCACATAAACGGCGTTGTCCTCCACCGCGATGCTGCTTTCGCGCACGAGCGCGGGCAGACAGCCCAGTTCGGCGGTGCGGTGTCCCTGATCGTCGACGAGAAACGCCACGGCCCGACCAGTATCGAGCGTTGCGAGCACAACGAACCGGTCGATTGCCGACACATAGGCGGCCGCATAAACGTAGTACTGCACGCGAAACGGATCGACGCTCTCTTCGGGTCGAGTCAGCTTGCCCGTGTCCGGATCCAGCACCGCGTATTGCAGCGACGCGATCGTGCTGTCGGGAATGTATTTCTGCCAGACGAGCAGCGCGCGGCCCGGCGAGCCCGCCACCACCGGCCACCATTCGCGTACATGAGCCGCGACGTTGACATGCCGCATCAATCGCCCGCGCCCGTCGTACACGTTGGCATAGACGCCACCGCCCGTGCCCAGATTGTCGACGCCGCCGCCGTTCACCCAGTCGGCGGAATAGAACACGACGAACTGCTCGCCGACCGCCGCGACATGACCCGAGTGCCCGCCGGACTCGACATCTCTCGGGTAAGGCCGGATCGGCTGGAGGTTCTGTCCATACACGCCATAGCGCTGGCTCACATTGCGCGGCGCATTCCAGCCGTCTTCGAACGTGATGAAAATGGTGCCCTTGCTGTTCTGCGCGACAGAAACCGGCTCCTGCGCTTCGGGCCGCTTGATAAAAGTGCGCAGGTTCGACACATGCGGCTCGCCCGGCGCCCATTGCCCGACATACACGTCGTGCGGCCAGTTGCCGTCGCGGTTCGCGCCGCGTGGCGGCACGCCCGAACTGCTGAAGAACACCCACGTCCTGCCGCCGCCCGCATCCGCCTGGCCGATGCCGTGCATAAAGCTGCGCTCGTCGCGTACGCCGGGCGCGGGCACCGCCATCACCGCGCCGACCGGCGCGACGAAAGGCTTCGTGGCAGATGCGGCGACCGGCGCGGCGGATGGCAGCGCCGCCGGCGGCTGCGTGCCGGCCGCATCGGAGATCTGCGACGACATCGCCGCGAGGGCGAGGGCGATGGTGAAGGCCATGCCGATACCGATCGTTGATAACGTCGCGCGCACCGCATGCGCGCGCAGGCCATGCATGTCGATAGGTTTCACTTGCGCCGCTCCGGAAGGTCAGACGGCATGAACCCGGCAACGTCCTGCAGCCCATGCCGCATTCTGAGTCGATAAAGAGTGATACGCGATATGTCGAGCTCTTCAGCCACTTCCCCTGGACGGTTGCCATGCGCGATCAACGCGTCGATCAGGCAGTGGCGCTCCGCTTCGTCGCGCGCATCGGCAAGCGTCAACGCGCGGCGTGCCGGCGGTTCGCCCAGGCCGAGGTCGATCGCGCGAATATAGGCGCCGTCCGCCATCACGATCGCGCGCCGTACCCGGTTCGCGAGCTCTCTGACATTGCCGGGCCAGTCGTGCAGCAGCATCGCGCGTAACGCGGAAGGCGTGAAGCCGTGAATCCGCGACTTTCGTTCGCCCGCGTACAGACCCAACAGATGAAACGCGAGCAAATGGATGTCGGTGCTGCGTTCGCGCAGCGGCGGCACATCGATGCGTAACACGCAGAGCCGGTGGTAAAGATCGAAGCGAAACGACTGGCTTTGCATGGCGGCCTCGAGATCGACATGAGTCGCCGAGATGATGCGTACGTCAAGCGGAATGGACACATCGCTGCCGAGCCGCTGGATCGTGCCGTCCTGAGCGAAACGCAGCAGCGTCGCCTGGCATTCGAGCGGCAGATCGCCGATTTCGTCGAGGAACAGCGTGCCGCCGTTGGCCGCTTCGATATGGCCGATCTTGCGGCGTTCGGCATCGGTAAAGGCGCCGCGCTCGTGACCGAACAGTTCGCTTTGCACGAGCGTGGGCGGTATCGCGCAGCAGTTGATCGCGACGAAAGGTCCATTCGCACGGGACGACGCATCGTGTACCGCGCGCGCGGTCAGTTCCTTGCCGCTGCCCGATTCGCCGGCGATAAAGAGCGGTGCATCGGTGTAGGCGACTTTCTGGATCTCGCGCTGCAATGCCTGCATCGGTTCGCTGCGCCCGACCATCGCTTGACCGCCTGCAAGCGGCGCTGCATGCGGCACCCCTCGCACCAGCGATGCGAGGCGCAACGCACGACGCAATGCAGACTCGACGACATCGAACGCATATGGCAAAAACACGTAATCGAGGCAGTAGCAGCCGATCAACTCGCGCGTTGCGGCTCGCCGCAACTGGTTCGTCGTGACGGCCGCGATCCAGTGCACCTGCGGTGCGCCGAGGCAATGTTCGACGATACTGTCCATCGCGCCGGTGGACTCGTCGCCGAGTTCGAGCAGGCCCACATGCGGCGCCGTCGAATGCCGCAACGTCCGCTGCAGCTCCTGCGCACTGCCGGTCAGCTCGACCGACCAGCCCGCTTCGCGCAAATGGCCGCACAGGCCCGGGTCAGGTGCCGGCGACGCATATAAGAGCGCCGGCGCGTCACGGTTCCTTTTCGGCACGAAATCATCCTCCTCAGCGCTGCGTTCCTTGTCACTGCAGCGAAAGAACGTATTCGGTTCGCGTCGGGCCGTGTGCGCGCACAATGACGATGATGCGCAACGCGGTCAAACATACGATGAAATTCCAATCCGCCGCGTGTTCAATGCGCGCGCACAACATCCGATCCGCAAAGCGCCATGAATCGAGACAAGCTGCTTGCCCCTGCCCAGATGAAGCATGCGTCCGCCTCCGCCGTGTCCGGTCTATCCAGCGCGCCCGGCATGCGCTTCGCCGACTACGACAGCGTGCTCACGCAACTGTCGCGCCGCCTGCATCTGCTCGAACGCGTCGACGACTTCGTTTGCATCGACCTGCACGCCGGTCAGGTGGTATGCGATTGCAACGAAATCTTTCACCACGTGTACTTCCCGCTTACAGCGCGTCTGGCGCATGAATGCATTCTCGACGACGGCCGCTCGATCGAGCTCGTCACGATCGGCCGTAACGGTTTCGCGGGATGGCCCGTCGTCACGCGCAGCGGGTCGATGCCGTTTCGCACCATCGTCACCGCATCGGGCACCGCGTTTCGCTGCAGCGAAGCATCGCTGCTCGCGTGCCTGAAAGAGGAGCCATGGGTCGAGGCACGCATGCTGCAATACGTCGAGCTGATGTTCGCCGAGATGGCGCAGATGGCCTCATGCACACGTCTGCATTCGATCGAACAGCAGGTGTCGTGCCGCCTGCTCACGCTTGCGGATGCCTGCCATGCGGCGCGTGTCGATACGTCGGCCGTCGCATTGTCCCGGGCGCTCGGCGTAACCGCACGTTCGGTGCGCTCCGCGCTGCACGCGCTCGGCGTGGCAGGCATTGTCACGCACGACCGCCACGGCGTGCTGATCCAGCAGCGCGCGGCGCTCGAGCACCGATCGTGCGAATGCTACCGGGTGTTCAAAGCTCTGTATCGGTCATCGGACGACTCCCCATCACGTAGCGAACCCGGATCGGCATATTGACCGGCATATGCAAGGGCCCGTCGTGAGGCGTATGCAGCGACGTGTCGTACCAGCGCGCATGACCCGGCTCCGCGCCGATCGGCGCATCGGCGGGCCCGTCATCGTCGCCCTCCACTTCAGGCTCCGACATCGCACGCAGCGCGGCGATCAGACCGTTGGCATCGTGCGACGCAATAAAGACTCTCGCGACCGCGCCGCGGCACTTCAGCGAAGCGGCGGCAAACGGCCCCGGTTCCACGGTGAGGCCCGCGGTGCGCCGCAACAGCCGCTGCATGCGTGAACGCGACGCGAACGGGTGCGCGACGCGCGACACGGTCATCCATACGACCAGCGCGGCGGCAATCGAGCCGATCGCCGCCATATACGACAGCAACTGGTCGAGCGGCAATTCGTTCTCGTTGAACGGCATCAGATAGCGATACGTATAGACGCCGATCGCCGCCCATAACGACCCTACCGTTGCGGGACGTATCAGACGAAACCACACAACCTGCAGCAGACCCAGTTTGACTCCTTTGTCGGCAATGATCTCGCTGGGCGTGCGGAGTGACAGGTCGATGACAGGGGCGTTATTCATGCTGGATTCCTCGGTCTGGGCTTGTCCATACCGCGCGCTTGCCGCGCCGGCGCAGGACGATGGATGGCAGAGCAATGACAGTGGTGACCATATTGATCAACCAGAAAGCAAGCGGGTACCACACGGTGTCCATGAAATAGAACAACAGCTTTTCGTCGTATTGACGATCGATCATGCAGCCGACAATCAGCTGCAGCACACAGGTCGCGACCAGCAGCATGCCGTGCCAGTGCGGCAGCAGCGAAATGTGCCAGTCGGACGGCAACGGCATGAGCATATTGATAAGGCCGAGCAGCATCACGAACGACATCGAATAGGCCCAGGCGATACCGAGCAGGTATTCGAGGAAGAGCGGCCACATCATCAGCATCGACGGCTTGAGGATTTGCGGCGCGTATTTCATCAGCACCTGAATGCCGCCCTTCGCCCAGCGCAGGCGTTGACGGTAAAGGCCGGTGAGCGTCTCGGGCATCAGAATCCAGCTAAGCGCGTGAGGCTCGTAGGCGACACGCCAGTCGCGCGTCTGCAGCTTCCAGCTGATGTCGATGTCCTCGGTCAGCATGTCCGAGCTCCAGTAGCCGACGTCGGCAAGCGCGCTCTTGCGAAACATCGTGATCACGCCGGACACCGTGAAGATGCGCCCGTACACCTGCTGCGTGCGCTTGATCAGCCCGACGATCGACGAAAACTCGCCGACCTGCATGCGCCCGAGCAGCGACGTGCGCGTACGGATGCGCGGATTGCCGGTCACGGCCCCGACGTTCGGATCTGAAATAAAGTGCTCGAGCATCCATTCGATCGCGTCCCGGCCGAGCAGTGAATCGCCGTCGATACACATCAGGTATGGCGCGTCGCTGACGGTTGCGGCTGTCGTCAGACCGATCGCCTTCCCTTCGTTCTTCGAATGATGAATCACCGTCAGGCGCGGAATGTCCTTCGCCAGTTCGTTCAGAATCGCACCCGTGCCGTCCTTGCTGCCGTCGTTCACCGCAATGATGTCGTAGTTTGCGTAGCCGAGATTCGCGAGGTGATAGATCACGCGCCGCACGTTCGATTCTTCGTTGAAGCACGGCACGATCACCGACACCTTCGGCATGCCGGCCGCCACCAGCGCCCGATGCGACCGGGCCCGGCCCTTCTCCAGCGCGAGGTAGTGAACGAGGCCTCCGATCATCCAGAAATACGACATGAAAAACGGGTAGAAAAAGATGAAATCCTGCAGACGGCTGATCAGATCGTGCGTCATCAGCGTGTTACTCCTTTGGGCTGCTGCGCCTGAAGGAGCGCATTGATCGAAGTCGGATCGAGCCGCGAACGCAGCGACATCACGTCGCGCATCGTTTGCATCTGCGGCACGTCGGTCGCGAAACGGTCCGGGTAATAGCCGAAGTTCACCACCCCGCGCTGGCGCAAATAGCGCATTTCGTCGAGCAGACGCGGCGTCGGGATTTGCGCGCCGGTTTGCGGGTCGACCACCGGCAGTTGAAATACGGTCTGCCGCAGACCGTTCGGCGTTGTCGACGCGACGTCCGCAAGCGAATCGAGCCGCCCGTTGATGCTGCCGTAGTGGTCGCCGGGCGGCATCGCGAGCAAGGCGACGAAATCGTAGGCACGCAGAAATGCTTCGTAGCTCTGCGAATAACGCGCTTCCGCGCTGCGGTCGAGCAGCACCTCCGCATACAGATCGCGAATGGTCAGCACGTCGCCGCCGTTCTGGCTGTCCAGCACGATCTTCTCGAGATCCGTCGAGAAGTCGACCAGGTACTTCGTCTTCGCCACCGTCCAGCGCGTCATCAGCGCGGGATTCGCGCGGATTGCGCCGAGATCGGCGGGCAGGCCCCATTGCTGAAACGTTTGCGCGGCATGCCGGCCTGCGTCCTCATAATCGTCGAGCATCGCATCGCCGCCGAACAGCAATCCGGTAAACGCCGTGTACTTGGCGAGATCCTGATAGATTTCGCGAATCATCGTCTGGGCGGCCGGGTCGAACGGACTCAGCCGGTACAGCTTCGCGGCGCGCCGGTCGGCCGGCGCGCCCGCCGCGGCCGTCACCCGTTCGATGCGCCCTTCCTGTTGCGGCGGCAAGCGGAATGCAAGCAGCGGCATCCACGCATAGACCTGCACATTCGAACGCGTATTCAATTGCCACGCGGCACGCGAAAACAGATCGGCACGCATCGGCAGATGGCGATTCGGGAAGTACAACGCTTCCGCCACGCCGGTGTTGTTCGGATCCGAATAGGCCTGCAGATAAACCGAACTCGGCTGCATCCGATAGATTCGCTCGATCAGATCGCCGAGTTTCTTCTCCTGCACACCGCCGTCGGGATCGTAAACGTCATCGAGATGCACCCGCACCACGCGTTCGACCGGATTGACCTGCCCGCGATTGGTCGCGGGCTCGCGCATCGAGCGCTCGAATCCGCCCACATCGACGTCATACGTCATCAGAATGCGGCGCAGCCGGTCCAGCGGCACATCCGGCGTATTCGGCCCCGCCTCGAGACTGAACTGCGTGTGCATGCCGAGCGACGCGGAGATCTTGCGTACCGGCTGGTTCTCCGCGCCATAAGGCCAGACCATTGAACGCACCGTGACGCCCGCATGTTCGTGCAGCCGGCGCAGGCTGCCGGCCAGATCGCTTTGCACGCGCGCTTCGAACTCGTCGTCGGTCTCGTAGCGCTTCTGGTCCTGCAAATACAGGTGCGATGTCGCGGCCGGCAGTTCATTGCCCTGCGGATTCGCGATCGCGCCATGATGCAGGTCGTGCGTGTGCGACGCGAGTTCGACGAATGGCGATTTCGACAACTGCGCGACTTCGTCCCACGACATGAATGTATCTCTCGGCACTTCGAGCTTGGCCGAAAGACGGATTTTCGTGTCGGGTGGCGTATCGGTCCAGGACGTGACGATACCCATCACCGCCGGAAAGCGGAAACGTTCGAGCAGCGGCAGGACCTTCGTGTAATGACTGCGAAAACCGTCATCGAATGTCAGCATCACCGAGCGCGGCAGCAACGGCTTGCCGCCGCTGCGCGACGCTTCGACGTCCTTTACGGTGATCGGATGATAGCCGTTGAACTGAAGCCACGAAAAAATAGACGTCAACGTGCCCGTATCGACGGCATACGGATCGATCATGTTCTGCGAGTTAAACGACGACAGCAGGTTGTCGCGAACATCATGAAAACAGATCACTCTGAAAGTTTTGCCGTCAACCGGATCCGACGGCGGAAGAATGTCGACCAGTTTGGCCGGCGCCAGCTTAGGAAATAACGAACAACCTGCCATCGCTCCAAGACAACCACAGATAAAACGTCTGCGCGACTGCATCGTCGAACCCCCAAAAAACGTTAGAACGGTATGGTGACTAATGCGTATGCGGTCTCTGATAGTTCCTGATCTCCGTCATAGGCATGCCGGCCAATGCCGATGCCATAGGTCAAGGTGATATCGTGGCTGAACGTCCATGCATGCTCGAGCCGCGCGGCCCAAAAACCGCTAGTGCCGAACCCCCGTTGGTTATACGCACCTCCCGAAATGTAAAAACGTTGCAGCAATGAACGCTCCCCGCTTCTCCATACGGCCCATTGATGCATGAGCCCGACCTCGCCCGAGTAATCGCGCGACGGACTGAAGTACGGCGTGTTCTGAAGCGTGTTGCTGCTGGTCCCCAGGCGCAGCGTCGCATTGATCTGTTGATTCGGCGCCGTGAAAATTCGCTGCGTGCCGCCGGCTGTGATCTCCTGGTGAAAGTTCTCATCGCTATAACGGCCGATGTTATAGCCGATGTCAGCGGAACGGCGGTCACCGTCCGTATAGCTGAACGCGACCTGCCCCGTACGCCCCCATATATGACTGACATAAGCCTTCGATGGCAACTCGTTCGAATCGCTGTCGAAACCGGCCGTCGCCTTGAAGAAATCGTTGAACGAATATTCGACCTGACCATTGCCGCCGGTTCGCCCATCGCCGCCCGTCGAGCGCGACACTTCGCCCTGCACGGTCAGCGGTCCGCGGCGAAAGTCACCGCCTGCACCGTTGCGGATGCGCTGCAGCCGGCCGATATCGGTGAGCGCCCACATATAGAAGTTGTGCGCGAAGATGCGCCAGTAATCGTAGATCGGCGGCGAATAGATGTACGTGTCCGCGCTGAACTGTTCGTCCGCAATCGCAGACGCGCCGTGTTCCGCGGCCAGTTCGGTCGATACGGTCGGCGCACGCCACGCATCGTAATCGCGCTTGAAGTTCCTGACTGAACCGTTCTCCGGAAACGTATCGTCAAATGCGGTGTTGATCTGCGTGGCGTTCGCGTAGTCGCCTGTATTGAGCGACGTGCGGCCGAGCCCCGCGAGTGCCTCGATATTGTCAGGATGGTCGTTCAGCGCGGCGACGTACATGTCTTTCGCAAGACGGTTGCGGCCTTTACCGAGCATCGCATCGGCTTCCGCGTTGCGCACCTCTGCGCTAAACGGCACCTGTTCCTCGAGGCGTTTGAGCTCTGCGAGGCCCGCATCTGTCTGACCAACGTAAATCAGATACTGCGCACGCAACCGATTGAGCCTCAGATAATCGTCGTTGGCAAGATCCCATGGCCTCACCTGATCCGGCGGCGGCAGTGTCGAACTGATATCGTCGAGCACCTTGCCGGCCTCGACGAATTTGTTCTGATCCGTCAGTGCATAGAAGAGCCCCTCGCGCAAATCGATCGGACGCGTGCGCGACCCGTATTGATAACCACGCGTAGCCGGATCGGTGTTCGCTGCCGTCTCCTGCTGAATAGCACGCCGATACGCCACTTCGGCTTTGGCCGGGTCGTTCAGATAGCTATACGCTTCACCCGCCGAAGCAAGCGCTTCGACAGAAACGGGCTGGTTCGCGGGGATAGACTCATATGACGATACCGCCTTGTTCATCTGTCCACGCCCGGCATAGGCCACAGTGCGATCGCCGGCAAGGGAGTAACGCACCTGCTGGTACTCGGGCGTATCCGGCAGACGCGCTTCGAGATCGTCCGCTGCCTTGAGCGCCGCGTCGATACCATCGAAGCGATCGGGGCTCGTCATGGCACGCGCTTTATCGCGGCCGCCTCTAACCTGCTGACGAATGGAAAGTTCTTCAAGCTGTGCAATATCTACTGGCGTGAAGATATCGGGACGCGCCTTGGCCTCTTCGAGCGCTTGCACTGCACCGCCTCCTGTTGCAAGACCGAACACTTCCGTGCGCAACGTACTGGCGGTCTGCGCACCGCCTGCGCTGCTCGCGGGCTGAGGCGCGGCCGCGGGCGCCTGCTGTCCCGCTGGTGGTTGCGCCGGCGCGCCGGGTTGAGGCGCGGACTCGACTGGCTGTTGAATCTGCGGCTCAGGCATTTGCTCAGCCGGTTGTTGCGCGATCGTCTGAGCTTGCGTCATCGACGACGCTTCCGCGACGTCGTTAGGTTCGCGTGCGCCTCCATTGTCCGACTCGACGGCAGAACACATCGACGAAAACAATAGCAGCATGACCGGTGCACATGTCACGAGTGAGATGCAGTTGGCCGGATGAAATCGCTTCGGCTGAGCAAGCACTGCATAAAGACGCTTGGATTGCGCGTTCACAATATGTCCTTAACGTTGAGTGCTTTGTTCTGAAGGACTGCTTCTTTGGAGAAGTCGAGACCGTTCGCTATAAGCGACATCCATGCCATTGCGTACCCGTCTAACGATGCGCAACATGAAATGGGATTGACAGGCATTTCGCCATGCTTGCGTTTCATTTGCGATACATCCCCGAGCCGCCCCTCATCCCTTTGTGAGCAACGCGCGAAAGCACAAACGCAACGACATGGCCGATTCGGAAACAGCGCACAGACTCGACCATGTCGTGCGTGTTACTGACGGTCATCGCGTGAGGCGAGACACGTTCATATCAGGCGCTCAACCGGGCTGTATTGCTATACGTACTATCTTTGACGCACCTGAACATCGTCTCAGACGAGATTTATCGCAAACCCCATTCTTCTTTGTCGAGCTTGTCGAAGATGTTTCATTTTTGATTCATGGTTTCGCTAACCAGGCTCGAGGCGTGTGCGAATTGTTTCAGGCATGCAAACGGGTAACCTTTCGTTACAACGGTACGCGTCACGGAAATCGGTGTTATTTGAGAAATGATACGCATCACTGAATAATAGAAAGAAATTTTTGCTGATGCTTTTCGATTGCGTTTTATCGTGCCTGTTCGTATTCTTTCCTTTCCACGATCCGAGGAGGTCGTCATGTGTGCCGTCAGGTGTGCTGTCATAAGTACAAGTAAAAGCAAAGGTACAACGCTGCTCGTCATGGCGCTCGCGCTCTGCGCATCGAAGTTTGCGGCGGCGCAAAGCGCCTCTGCTCCCGAAGCGGTTTCCGGCGCCAACCCGGAAGCACAGGAAATGCTCTACTACGTGTGCGGTCAGGCGGGGCTCGAAAAGACGGTCACCTCGCCGGACCCGAAACATCCGTTCAATCTCGGCGTCACGTTTCTTGCGCAACAGAACGGTACCCCCCTTTCGGACGTCACAGTCCGGCTACGGCGGCATGGAAGAGTGCTGATGGATTTCGTCGCAGGCGGACCGCATTGCCTGTTCTCGGTGCCCTCGGCCAGCTATCGCATCGAAGGAACGTATCGCGGTGAAATGAAGTTCGAAATTGTCGAAACAGGAACGTTTGATACGCAGATCAAGTGGTAAACCGCCCCCTGCGCACCGCTGGTGCCGCGCATGCAGTCACCGTCGTCGCGCAGGGATTCTTGCCTCTCGTGAAGGTCGCACGCGCATCTGATCATAAGAAGCAACCGGGTTGCCCTGGCATAGCCGGGTATACGTCTGTTGCCGCGACGATGCGCTTTCCTGCCGGAGCAACACCGTGACAACCGACAGACTTTCGTCAGACACGCCGACACTGGGCAGTGTGAAGACCGTGTCAAAAATCGAAACCCCTGCTGCAAGCGGTCACGCAACCGTGCCGCCGCGGCCCACGGCCGCACGCTGGATCACATGGGGGCCGGGCAGCAGTGCGGCGCTGAGTGTCGTGTGCTTTGTGTTGATTCTTGGCGCGGCAATCGGCTTCCAGCATGCCGAACAGAAACCGGCCGCTCGCGAAGAAGCCACGCCGCGCGCCACGATGCCGACGACGCGCGAACGGTCCACGCTCAGCGGCGTCGACACGCCCGGCAGCAGCGCGCCAGCCGTGGCGATGCCGGTCGCGGCGGAGAGTCAGGCGCCCCCGCCCACCATCGAAACAACGCTGGCGCACGCACGCGCCTGCGCAGCGGCGGCACGCTGGAGCTGCGTGCTCGAAGCCGCGAACAGCGTGCTGGCAATACAGGAAGGCAATCCGGAAGCGCAGTCACTGTTGCAGCGTGCGATCGTCCAGGGTGGCTGGGCAACCGAGACGTCGTCGAGCACGTATCAGGCGGCCGCAGCGCCGGGCACGGCGGCCACGCCCGTGGTGAAATCGCACGCACGCCGCCATTGGCACACGGCGTCGCGCAAGAAGTCGCCGGAGACGGCGGATACTGCGGCCGACTCGTCAGCCGACGAATAACAGACGCGACACAGCGGCACGCCGCACAGCGTGCCGCCTCCACGCAGTCCCCACCGCAGCCCCTCGCTGCGTGGCCTCAATCGTTCCAGTAAAATCAGACCACCTTGCACACCGCTGTACGCAGTACAGCGGCGCGGCGCCGGATGCGAATTCCCAAACGACTACAACACACACGGCTTTTATGGATTTACTCAGCCGACTTCTTTCGCTGATGCCGGTCAGCGGCCGGCTCGAGGTGCGCTGTCACTTTGGCGCACCGTGGGCGATCGAGGAACAAACCGCCGGCATGCGCGAAATTCCGTATCACGTGTTGATGGCGGGCACGGCGGTGGTCGAAGACGGCAATGGACCACCGCAGCGGATCGGCCCCGGCGATATCGTGCTGTTTCCGTCGGGTAGCGCGCATCGCATTCACGATGGCAGCGGCAAATCGCCAAAGCCGCCACTCGCGCGTCAGAACGAGTCGCTGCTGATCGTCGAGAACAGCGAGCCGGGCGTGTCGGCGGATCTGCTTTGTGGACGCTTTCTGGTCGGCGCCGTGCCGGACCGGCTGCTGCGCGATCATCTGCCGGGACGGCTGATCGTGCACGGCGCGCCGCAACACGCGGCCGCGAGCGACGGCAACGCCGGCACACGCCTCACGCGGCTGATCGAATTGATGCGTGAAGAAGCCACCGACCAGGGCCCCGGCAGCGAAACCCTGGTCAACCATCTGTCGGCGGCGCTATTCGGCCTCACGCTGCGCTTTGCCGCCGAAGCGTCGCAGGCGCCGCTCGGACTGCTCGCGCTTGCCGGCCGGCCGCGCCTGCAACCGGCGATCACCGCGATGTTCGACAGGCCTGGCGAACCCTGGACGCTCGATCAGTTCGCCGCGCTCTGCAACATGTCGCGCGCGACCTTCGTGCGGCAGTTTCAGGAAGCGATCGGTCGATCCGCAGCCGACGTGCTCACCGAAGTGCGCATGACGGTTGCCGGCCGCCTGCTGTTGCAAACCACGCGGCCAGTCGCCGATATCGGCGAGACCGTCGGCTATCAGTCCGACGCGGCGTTTCAGCGCATCTTCAAGCGGCACACCGGCATCACGCCGTCGCGCTGGCGTTCGTCCGGCGGCAACGTCCACGCGAAACAGACTGACGACGCGGAACTGGATAGCGCCGAGTCATAACGTCGAGCAACGCGCGGGATCACGTGCAGGATCTTTTGTGCAGCGCGCTTCGCCGCGGCGCGCTGCTCGAGCGCGACGCGGCGTAGCCGTGATGGCCACGCCGGCGCCGCACCTTGCACGCGCAAGCGTCAGCCGGTCTGCTCGACCGGCGTCACGGTCAGTTCGAGCCGCTGCGCGCCGCGCAGTACCGTCATACTCACGGCGCGGTCGATCCGCGACGCGTCGAGCACGCGCTGCAGCGTGTCGACCCCATCCACCGGCAACCCATCGATCGAAGCTATGCGATCGTCGGTCCTGACACCCGCCAGCGCGGCCGGGCTGTCTTTCACCACTTCCATCACATACACCGCGCTGCCGGACGTCAGGCCGAAATAGCGCTGCATGCGTCGCGGCAACGCGACCGTCGTGCCGGCGACGCCGATATACGCACGCCGTACGCGGCCGTGCGCGAAGATCTGCATGATGACCCACTTTGCGGTATCGATCGCAGTCGCAAAGCAGATCGCCTGCGCGCCCGGAATGATCGCGGTGTTTACGCCGATCACCTGGCCCGCGGAATTGATCAGCGGGCCGCCGGAATTGCCGGGGTTGAGTGCGGCATCGGTCTGAATCACGTCATAAATCATGCGGCCGGAATTCGAGCGCAACGAGCGGCCGAGCGCCGATACGACGCCGGTCGTCACGGTCTGCTCGAGCCCGAGCGGATTGCCGACCGCGATCGCAATCTGCCCGACGCGCAGTTTGCCGGAATCGCCGAGTTCGACATGCGGCAACGGCTCGGCTGAGCCGATGCGCAGCACCGCGAGGTCGGTGTGCGGATCGTCGCCGACCAGATCGGCGTCGAACTTCGCCCCGTCGGCAAGCGTCACGCGAAGATGTGCCGCGCCGTGCACGACGTGGCTGTTCGTCAGCAGGTAGCCGTCCGGCGTAAACAGAAAGCCCGAGCCGGTGCCCGCGCGTGCGGTTCGGCCATCGGGCATGCGGCGCTCGACATCGATAAACGCGACCGCCGGGCGCACGCGGTCGAGCGCACCGATCACGGTGCGCGAATACGCGTCGAGCAATGCGTCATCGAATGACGCGGAAGGAATCGGGGTGGCGGGCTCCGGCGCGCCCGGCGCGGCGCCCGACAGATCGTCGATGAAACGGGGACGGCTTCCCATGAGGTAGCTCCAGGATAACTGGGCTCGCACATGCGGGGCCTGGCAGGCGTTTTTCAAGGGTATCGCGCGTGCTGCCGCGCCGGCGCGCCCCCCCCAGCAAACACCCGGACAGAGCCGGGCGCTTAAGCGCCTAGGCGCCGCCTGAACCTGTCACCCGTAAGAATTCAGCCCGCACCGCGCTATCGCTCGCGAATTCGCCCGCAAACGACTGCGTCACGACCCGCTCGTCGCCGCGTCGAACCTCGCCGATCAACTGGCAAAGCTGCTCCGCCTCGATCACGCAAGCCGCGCCGCGCGCATGACCGTGTGTCATCAATGCGTTCGCGATGGCGTCGGTCGCCCACTCCTGGTACACGAACCGGTGACACACCGCGTCGACGAGCCGCGTCAGACCGCCGAAACCGTACAGCCGCCCGCCCGGCAGATAGGCGATATGCGCGACCCCGCGAAACGGCAGCAAATGATGCGGACACATGCCGTGCACGGTAATGCCGCGCATGATCACGACATCGCGGCGCGCATCGGCGAAGCCGCTGCCAAGCGCCTCGCCCGGTTCGATGCCGTAGCCGTCGAGCAGCCGCTGTTGCCACAATTCGCGCACGCATTGCGCGGACGTGCGCAAGTGTTCGCTTTCGACGTCGACGCCCGCGGCGGTCAGCATCGCGGTCACCGCTTTTTCGAACGCGGCCGCATCGAACGGCCGCACGCGCGCAATGCCGGTAGCGGGCCGCTCGCGCGGCGCATCGTCGCGCGTGTACTGATGTCCGGGGTATGACATGGGCTTCTCCACATGGTCGGGCGGCAGTTGCCGCCAGGAATCGACACCCTGCGACAATAGAGAACAGGCCCGCCACGGGGATATTCCTTTTACCGCCTTCGACGAATAGCGTAGACAAGACTTCGCGCCACCCGATCAAGACGGATGTTCGTCCACGCGAATGCAAGCGACCTTGCCGGGCCGACGCGGCCACGCGCGCGCGGCCGGCACCTCCGCCGCGCAGGCTTCGATGGCCTGCGGGCAGCGCGTGCGAAACACGCAGCCCGACGGCGGATCGAGCGGCGACGGAATCTCACCGCGCAACAGCAGATGGCCGCGCGTGCGCTCGACGGCCGGATCGGGCGTCGGCACCGCCGACAGCAAGGCACGCGTGTAAGGATGCAGCGGCGCGCCGTAAACCGACTCCTTCGTGCCGAACTCCATCACCCGCCCGAGATACATCACGAGCACGCGATGGCTGATCGCCTTGACCACCGCGAGATCATGCGCGACGAACAGCAGCGACAATGAAAGCTCGCGCTGCAGATCGCGCAGCAGATTGACGATTTGCGCCTGGATCGACACATCGAGCGCGGACACCGGCTCATCGCAGATCACCAGCCGCGGCTCGCCGATCAGCGCGCGCGCAATGCCGACGCGCTGGCATTGGCCGCCCGAAAACTCATGCGGATAGCGCTGCAGATGGTATGCATTGAGGCCGACGCGTTCCAGCATGGCTTGCACACGCACACGCACCTCGGCGCGGCTCATATCGGGCCGATGCGTTTTCAGCGGTTCGGCCACGATCTGCCCGATCGTCATGCGCGGATCGAGCGACGCGAGCGGGTCCTGAAAGATCATCTGCACATCGCGGCGCAACTGCCCGATATCGCGACGCGCGCCGAACACCGTTTCCTCGCCGCGCCAGCACACGCTGCCGCCGGTCACAGGAACGAGGCCGATCAGCGCACGCGCAAGCGTCGACTTGCCGCAACCGGATTCGCCGACAAGGCCGACCGTCTCGCCGCGCCGCACGTCGAACGACACGCGTTCGACCGCTCGCACGGTTGCTTTCGGCGACCACGGCAACGCACGCCGGCCCGCGCGCGCAACGCTGAAATGAACGGTGAGATCTTCGACCGACAGCAACGGCTCGTCGCCAGATTCGCGTGTCGTGTGATGCGAAAGCGGCGTCATGCCTGCGCTCCGATTCGTAAGCCGGCGATTTCCGCGGGCGATTTGTGACATGCGCGCGCCCCGCCTTCAAATACCTGCAATGCGGGCCGCTCGACGCGACACACGTCGCCCGCATACGGACAGCGCGGCGCAAACGCACAGCCCGCGCCGGCCATGCCCGGCAACGGCGGATTGCCCGCAATCGTGCGCAGCGGCGCGTCGCCTTCGTCGGTGAGGCGCGGCAGCGCATGGAGCAAGCCGGCCGTGTACGGATGGCTCGGCGCCGCGAACAAGGTGCGCGCGCTCGCGTGCTCGACGGTGCGCCCCGCGTACATCACCATCACGTCGTCGCACAATCCCGCGACCACGCCCATGTCGTGCGTGATCAGAATGATCGCGGTGCCGCGCTCGCGATTCAGTTCGCGCAGCAGTTCGATGATTTGCGCCTGCACGGTGACGTCGAGCGCAGTGGTCGGCTCGTCGGCGATCAGGATATCGGGCTCGCACAGCAGCGCCATTGCGATCATCACGCGCTGCCGCATGCCGCCGGAAAACTCGTGCGGGTACATGCCGATGCGGCGTGCGGCATCCGGAATGCGCACGCTGTCGAGCACGTCGATCGCGCGCCGCCGTGCTTCGCGGCGCGACATCTGCCGATGCAGCTGCAACGCCTCGGTCATTTGCCGCTCGATCGTCAGGAACGGATTCAGCGACGTCATCGGGTCCTGGAAGATCATCGCGATACGGTCGCCGCGAATACGATTCAGCTCGCGCGCATTCAGCTTCAGCAGATCCTGCCCGCGATACGACGCTTCGCCCGATACCGTGCCGTTCGAGGCGATCAACCCAAGCAGCGCCATCACGCTCTGGCTCTTGCCCGAACCCGATTCGCCGACGATGCCGAGCGTACGGCCGCTGTCGAGCGAAAACGATACGCCCTGCACCGCATCGACCGGCGCGCCATCGTGACGCGCAAAGCGCACGCTGAGGTTCTTCACTTCGAGCAGCGCCATCTCAACGCTCCTTCGGATCGAACGCATCGCGCAGGCCGTCACCGACGAAACTCACGCAATAGAGCGTCACGCACAGCGTCAGCGCGGGACACAGCAGCAGCCAGGGCATTGCTTCGAGCTTTTGCGCGCCATCCTCGACCAGCACGCCCCAGCTCGTCATCGGCTCCTGGACACCGAGACCGAGGAACGACAGCACCGATTCCGTCAGCACGATGCCCGGCACCGTCACGCTCGCATACACGACGACCACGCCGATCAGGTTCGGCACGATATGCCGCGCGATGATCGCCAGCGGCTTCACGCCCGTCGCACGCGCCGCGTCGACGAATTCGCGCGTGCGCAGCGTCAGCGTCTGACCGCGCACGACACGCGCCATATCGAGCCACGAAAACGCGCTGATGGCCAGCACGACCAGATAGAACGCACGGCCGAACAGCGTCATCATCAGGATCGCGATCAGCATGTACGGAATCGCGTACATCATGTCGACGATGCGCATCATCACCGCATCGGTGCGGCCGCCGGCATAACCGGAAATCGCGCCATACGCGACGCCGAAAACGCCCGATACGAGCGTGCCGAGCAAGCCGACCTCGAGCGACACGCGGCCGCCTTCGAGCGTGCGCACGAGCAGATCGCGGCCGACCTCGTCGGTGCCGAACCAGTGCGCGCCCTGCAAAGTGGGCGCAAGGCTGATCGCGGACCAGTCGCTGTCGATCGCGTTATTGGGCAGCAACAGCGGCCCGATGAAACACGCAAGCACGATAAGAAACAAGATTGCAAGCGCAACGAGCGCCGCGCGATTGCGCATGAAACGTGCGCACGCCAACGCGAGCGGGCTGCGCGAACGCGGCGGCTGTGCCGGCGCCGGAGCGGCTGACGACGAAGGAGAGACCACACCGGCAACGAAAGATGAGCGATTCATAGAGTCAGTACCGGATGCGCGGGTCGAGCCACGCATAGGCAAGATCGACGAGCAGATTGAACAGAACGGCCACGACGGTGGTCAGCACGACCAGCCCGAGCACGAGCGTGTAGTCGCGATTGATCGCACCGTTCACCACAAGCTGGCCCAGCCCCGGCAGCGCGAACACCGACTCGGTGACGATCGCCGACGTAATCGACGAGATGCACACCGAGCCCATCAGCGACACGACCGGCATCAACGCGGGTTTCATGGCATGCCGGAGCACGATGGTGCGCATCGGCAGGCCTTTCGCGCGCGCGGTGCGAATAAAGTTGCCGCTGAGCACTTCGATCATGCTGCCGCGCATGACGCGCGCGATGGTCGCCAAATTGATCAGCGTGAGCAGCACGACGGGGAGCACGCGATATGACCACGCGCCATCGCCCCAACCGCCCGCGGGCAGCCAGCCGTGGCCGCTCGCGGTGCGCAGCAGGATTGCGAAGATCCACACGAGCACGGGCCCAAGCACGAAAGCCGGCACCACGTTGCCGATATTGCCGAGCACCATCACGCCATGATCGACCACGCTCCCGCGACGCACCGCCGCGAGCGTGCCGAACCCGACGCCGAGCGCCAGCGCGATCGGCACCGAGATGCCGCCGATGCCGAGGCTCACCGGCAACGCCTTGCGCACGAGATCGTTGACGGTCCAGTCGCTATAGCGGAACGACGGCCCGAGGTCGCCATGCAGCAGCGCGCCGAGATAATTCAGGTACTGGCGCCACAGCGGCTGGTCGAGGTGGTACTTCGCATTCAGGTTTTGCAGCACGGCCGCGGACAGTTTGTGTTCCGCGTCGAACGGGCCGCCCGGTGTCAGATGCAGCAGCAGATAGCAGACGGTGATCACCGCCAGCACGGTCGGAATCGCCCACAGCGTGCGGCGCAGCGTATAAGCGAACATCAGCGCACTCCGTTGCCTAGTGTTTGACGATGTACATGTCCTGCGTCACGCGCTGGTCGATGTAGTTGGTCGACGAATAACCGCCTACATACGGCTTCACCAGCCGGTTCGTCGCATACTGGTAAAGCGGAATGACCGGGTAGTCGTTCATCGCAAGTGCATGCGCCTGGGTCAGAAGCGCGGCGCGCTTGGCGTCGTCGACTTGCGCATTGCCCTGGTCGATCAGCGCATCGACTTGCGGATTGCAATACTCCTCGTCGTTTTGCGAGCTATTGCAGCGTACCAGGTCGAGGAACGACGTCGCGTCGTTATAGTCGACGTACCAGCCATTACGCGCCACCTGCGTCCTGCCTTCGTGGCGCATCTTCAGCAGCACCTTGTATTCGACGTTTTCGAGCTTGATGTTCACACCGAGCTTGGTGCGCCATTCCGACGAGATAAACAGTGCGATCTTCTTGTGCTGCTCGTTCGTGTTGTACGTGAGCGTGAGCGTCAACGGTTTCGCATCCGAATAGCCGGCGTCCTTCAGCAAGCCACGCGCATAGTCGACGCGCTTTTGCATCGGCCACGACGCCCAGTCGGGCTTGAACGGCTCGGCGCCCTTCGTGCCATTCACCACCAGACCGTATGCCGGCACTTCGCCTGACTGCATCAGCCGCGCGGTCAGCAGATCGCGATCGATCACCATCGACAGCGCCTGCCGCACCCGCTTGTCGCGCAAGGCGGGATCCTTGTTGTTCAGGTTGTAGTAGTACGTGCCGAGCGAGAGCCCCGATTTCAGCTCACCGCCGAACTGTTTGCCAAGCTGGGGGAAGACGCCGGACGGAATGGTGTAGGTCATATCGAACTGCCCCGCCTGATACATCCGCTGCGCGGTTTCATCGCTTTCGATCGGCAGATACGTGACCTTGGTGATCTGCACGTCGCGTGCGTCCCAGTACTTGCCGTTTTTCACCATCACGATCTGGTTATTCGGCTGCCAGTCCGACAGCGTGTAGGCGCCGTTGCTGACCATATTGCCGGGACGCGTCCATGCGTCGCCAAACTTCGCCACCGTATCGCGATTGATCGGCACCAGATCCGACTTCGCAACTACGTCCGGCAGGAACGACACCGGCGTTTCGGTTTTCACTTCGAGCGTATAAGGGTCGACTGCGCGAATGCCGAGCGTGGACGGCGCCGCTTTGCCCGCGACAATCGCCTTCCCGTTCTTCACAAATTCAACGAGGATCGTGTATTTGGAGCCCGTTTTCGGGTCCGCGAGGCGCTGCCACGCGTAGACAAAATCGGCTGCGGTGACCGGCTGGCCGTTGCTCCAGCGGGCCTCATGACGCAGCTTGAAAACCCATGTATCGGGCGCGGTGCGCGTCCACGACTGCGCGACGCCGGGCACGACATTGCCGGCCGCATCGACGCGCGTGAGGCCCTCGAACAGATCGCAGCCGATCGTATTGGCGATCACGGTCTCGATATGCGCGGGGTCGAGCGATTCGACCTCCGATTGCGCGTCGCGCGTCAGTTCCTGCTGCGCCGCGAGCGTGACGCCGGCGGGAATAGTCGCGGCCGGCGCATGAGCCGCAAGCGAAACGACGAGCGCACCGAGCGCCGTCACAGACAATAGCTTCGATTTCATAGGCGATTTCAACGGAACTCCACGTACGGATCAGGCTGCGCGACGTCGCCGATCCGGTCAACATCAAACAAAAAAAGGCCGGCGGTGCGCGCAGCACCGCCGCCAAGCCCTTTCATCGGAAAGCAGAAAGAGCGAGAGGAGAATCACCTCACCTTCGACACCTCCACAGCCGTACTGCCACCGGCGCACATCACGCCGGTGCTTGATGCCCCTTCACATCAGAAGCGGTACGTCGCACCGATCTGGAAAGTCCGGCCCATATCGGTGTACAGCGACTGGTCGTAACCGGTGATGTCCGGATACGACTGCCATTCGACGTCGAACGGCGGCGAGCGGTCGAACAGGTTCGTGATGCCGCCGTAGATCGTCCAGTGCTTGAAGCCGGTGTATGTCGCCATCAGGTTGAACTGGCTATACGACGCGACCGACAACGTGCCGCCGTCGCCGAACTCTTCCGCGACCGCATTCGTGTACGGGCCCGTGTACTGCCACGTGAGCGTCGTCGTGAACTTGCGGTAGTCCCAGGTCAGGCTCGTATTGCCCTTCCAGCGCGGATTGCTCGCGCCGAACGGCTGCAGGAACGCGAAGTTGTTGCCGGCGAAGTCCTGGGTCGGCTGGCCCGGCGAATTCAGCTTGAAGTGCCACACGTACGCCCAATCGCCGGAGAGCGTGAAGGTGCCGAAGTTCGTGCCGACCGATTTGCGGAAGTTGAAGTCGAAACCATCGGTATCCAGCGAACCGAGATTCACATATTGCATGTTGATAAAGCGGATCGACCCGTCCGCATTGCGGACCACCACTGACGGATCGTTCGCCTGCAGCAGCGCGTTCGGATCCTGCGTGCCGATCACGCCGTCGATGTGAATCTTGTAGAACGCCGCACCGATATCGGTCGACCGGTCAGGCGACAGTTCGAAGCCGATGTTGTAGTTCTTCGTGTGCTCCGGCTGCAGATCCGGATTGCCGTTGGTCTTCTCGGTCGTAAAGTGCGTCGTCGGTGTGCCGCTCGGGTCGTTCGGATCGCTCAGGTTCTGGTGCCCCAGATAGGCCGCCTGCGAGTTCTCCACCAGCGTCGGCGCACGGAAACCGCGGCTATACGATGCATACGTGGTGATCGCCTGGACCGGCTGGAAGCGCAGCGCGAAGTTCGGCGAGAAGGCGCCGCCGAAGTCGCTGTAGTGGTCGTAGCGGCCCGACTGCGTAAACGTCAGGTTGTGCACGATCGGAATATCGACCTGGTAATAGACCGCCGCGACGTTGCGCGAACCGTCGACGGTCTGCACCTGCGCCGGCGTCACGATACCTTGCGACGACAGCGTGCGCGGGTTGATCACCGAGCTCTCGTGGCGGAACTCAGAGCCGAGGCCGAGGCCGACGTTGCCGCCCGGCAACGTGAACAGATTGCCCGTCGACATCTTCGCGGTGACGTCGTCGATCTTCGAGATCGCCTGCTGGTCGTCCTGCGAGAAGAGGCCCGCGGTGCCGTTCGGCGTCGACGCAGGGTTCGCGAAGTTGAACACGCCGTTCGCGAGAATGTTCTGCACACCCGCTACGTTCAGCTCATTCGCATAGCTCGTATCGACCGTGCTTTGCGAATGCCCATAGTCGACCTGCCAATCCCAGTCGCCGACCTTCGGCGTCGTAAACGAACCCTTTACGCCGGTCGACGCCTTCCAGAACGTCGAAACCGTATCGGCAACAATCGTATGCCCCGGGAACGTATAGTTGATCGCCGTCGGCACGCCGAACGGATTGAACGGATTGCTTGCCGACACGGTTCGATCGAGCGGCGACACCGAGCCGGTCGCCGGATCGAACACATTCGACAGACTGCTGAGCGCGGCAGGTCCCTGCAGCTGCACGGTCTCATCGCGGCTCAGCCACAAATCCGCATAGGCCTGCGTGTTGTCGTCCACCTTGTATGTGCCATGCACTTTCGCGTTCCAGCGCGTAGTCGCGGGAATCAGCGAAGTCTGCGACGCGGGGTTATGCACGCACACCTGACCGTTCGAGTTCGTGCTGGGCGGACACGGGTTGATCGGCGCGGTGCTGCCATCGGGAAGCTCCCAGTTCGACTGCTGGTTCGGACCGAGCGGCCCCGCATGGCCACCGGGGAACTGCGAGAAGTCCTGGTTCGCGGTCATCGAGCGATCGCCGAGCGTCGAACCGGAATCGCGATACCAGCTCGCGGCCGCGGTGATGTTGTAGCGATCCGTGTTCAGATCGCCAAAACCGCCGAGCACGCTGAACTGGCCCTGGCCGTCGCCCGGATGCTGCGTCTTGCCCGCCTGCCCGCTAATCTCCAGGCCCTGGAAATTCTTCTTCGTGATGATGTTGACCACACCCGCAATCGCGTCCGAGCCGTATTCCGACACCGCGCCGGTCTTCACCACTTCGATGTGGTCGACGATGTTAAGCGGAATCGAGTTGACGTCGAAGAACGTGTCGGTGAAGTTGACCGGCACCGCGTAGTTCGCGACACGCTGACCGTCGACCAGCACCAGCGTGTACTTCTCGCTCAGGCCGCGCAGTGCGATGCCGGCGCCGCCGGGCGCGGTGCTGTTCATCGTCGATTGCGACCAGCTGCTCGCGGAGTTCGCGGCCATGCCGCGCAGGAAGTCGGCCACTGTCGTGTAGCCGCTTTGCTCGATTTCCTTCGGGGTGATGGTTTGGACTTCGATGTTGCCGGTCTTATCCGACGTACGGATCAGCGAGCCGGTCACTTCCACCTTCTCCAGCTTGCTGACCGGCGCGGATGCGGCCGGGGCGCTGCTTGCCGCTGCTGCGGGGGCGGCCGTGCTGTCCGGCGTGCTTTGCGCATACGCGACTGGTATGCACGCGGCCGTCAACACGAGCTCGGCGCCTATGATTCTCGTCATGGCCGAGACCAATTTCTTCTTTTTCACTTGCTCTCCTGCTTGTTGTAGAGGCCACCTTCATTGAACGATCTGCGCGGCGCGCGAGTCGCGCGTGCACAGCCGTGCGAAGTCCGATGTGATCGGCGAGTTCGTCGCCGCCGGTACCTATCCCTGGTCTCGCACGTCCCGTCCAGAACGCCTTGCCGATCGTGTCGGGCGCGTACTGGTTCTAAAGCGACCGCAGCGGAAGCAGGACGCATGCCAAGTGAAAGTCGTTGCAAGCGCAACGACCTGGGCCAGCCTCTATTGGTATTGACGCAAGTGATTGATTAGCCTCACTTAGCGTATAGATTCACCGCCCCGCGCGATAGGCAAACGTGCTCTCTTCCGCGATTAACGCGTAACCGGCTAAAGGGTTATCGGTAAATAGGTATTAGCGGTTTTATTCCCGCCATGGTGCATGGTGCGCACCCACCGAAGGCGCGTCTTTCCGAACAAGTGCATGCGTTTTTCATCACGCAAATTGCATTGATTCACTGAAATCGGGCAGATATCGAATGAAAGAAATGTTTGTAATTTATTTGTTATGTCGCCTTGTTTAGCCCTGCCACAAAGGACTTTCGAATTTTGGTCCATTATTTTAGCGATCTTTCACAGTTAAATAATTGTAAGAAACTTGTCTATCGCGAGCAGCCGATTTGCACCATCGGACAGCGCTTTTTTAAATTAGCACCAAGCCAATACACGGGAAATGCTGAATCCCGCTTTGCAATCCACTAAAACTTCTTTGCGTTCGTTCGCGCTCGACGATTTAATCCACCATTCACACTTGGGAGGTCGCGCGTTTTGCGACGCTTATCGCAATTCGATCTCCCGGGAAAGCCAGTGTTTTCAGTGGTTTCGTGCGCCCGACAGGCCGCCGCGCATGGTTTGCGCAGCGTCTGTTCACGCATGTTCGCGCCCGCCTGGTACGCCACTTGCATTGCTCGCGGCGCCTTCAAGCCGGCCACCCACGAGGGAACCGACAACGAAAAACCCTGCCGTTATGCAACGGCCGTTTTGAGCTAACAGGAGTCCGCAGTGCTGAACACGCTTATCACCTACTCGATCCAGTCGATGGGTCTCATCCCGCTGCTTGCCTTTATCTTTTTGATCGGCATTGCGATCATCATCGAACGCTTCATGTTCTTTTCGCGAGCGGTGCGCGCAGGCCACACGCTCGAGCACGACCTGAAACTGGTCAATACCAGCAACCTCGACGACGCGGCGAAGGTTGCCGACCACTACAGTCAGACCGTGCAAGCCGAACTCGTCAGAACCGCCCTGAAGGCGAAGGGCAAGAGCGAGGCGGTGGTCGAACGGGAGATCGAAGAGACGATCATGTTCCAGCTGCCGCGCCTCGACCGCAACCTGTGGGTTCTTGACACGGCTGTCACGCTTGGACCGCTGCTCGGTCTGCTGGGCACGATCATCGGCATGGTCGAATCGTTCAATGTGCTCGGCACGAGCGGCACGGCCAATCCGAACGGTGTGACGGGCGGCATCGGGCATGCGCTCACCGCGACCGCGTGCGGCCTGACGATTGCCATTATTTGCGTGATCTTCCTCAACTACTTCAACAAGCGGATCCGCATGACGGTCAACCAGTTCGACCTGATCAAGTCGCTGCTCGTGTCGCGCTTCGCCGCATAACGCACGAGAGGAGGAAAGAATCATGCGCAACCATCGCAGTCACTATCTCGGCGGAGAAGAGAAAGCCCGCATCGAGATCATTCCGATGATCGACATCATGATGTTCCTGCTGGTGTTCTTCATGCTTGCCACGCTGAAGATGATCCAGGGCGCGGGCATCAAGCTCGATCTGCCGCAATCGAGCACCGCCGAGCAGTTGCAGCAGACGGTGAAGGTATCGATCGGCGTCACGAAATCCGACCAGCTCTATCTGGACGCGAAGGAAATCACGCCGGAAGCGCTCACCGCGCATCTGCAAGGGCTGGTGCACGACTCGAAGAAAGTCGACGTCGCGATCGCCGGCGATGAAGGCACGAGCTACAAAAATATCGTCAAGGTGATGGACCTGGTGCGTGCGGCGGGCATCAGTTCGGTTGCACTGGCAACGAATCCGACGACATGAACTCGCCCGCGATCGATATGAACGGCACGCAACGACCTTTGACCGGCGCACTCTGGGCATCGTCCACGCCGACGCGTCACGGCGGTCTTTCGATGAAGACCGCGGTCGGCGTCGCCTTGCTGGTTGAAGTGCTGCTGGTTGCGGGCCTGTCGCAGGTCAGGTTCGAGCCGCCCCCGCCGCCGCCGAAGGAGATGCGTGTTCAGCTTGCGCCACCGCCGCCGCCCGAGGTGAAGAAGCTGGAGCCGCCGCCCGCGCCACCTGAGCCACAGAAGCCTGTGCCGAAGACCGTGCAGCCCAAGCCATTGCCGACACCGAAGCCGCCGCCCGCGAAACCCGCGCCGGCGCCCAAGGAAGCGGTGATTCCCGCGGCGGCCAATCCCACGGCGAATGCACCGGCTCTCGCAACCGCGCCCGCGACATCAGCGCCATCGACGCCGACCGCCGCCGCCGCACCCACCACGCCGGCCCCGCCGCCGGCACTGCATGGTGTGGTCGACGGACGCGGACATTGCCAGTCAGTGCAACCGCAGATTCCGCAGCGCGCGCTTCAGGAGGGCATTTCCGCGAATGTGATCGCGCATCTGTCGATCGGCACGGACGGCAACGTGAGCGACGTGAAAATCGTGCGCGTGACGCCGCCGACTTCCGTATTCAACCAGGCGGTGATCGCCGCGGGACGCGCTTATAAGTGCGAGAAAAACGCGGAGCCCTATGTGGGCGAAGTGGAGTTTTCGTTCAAGACCACTGCATCCGACGACGAGTAGCGCGACCGTGCGATTCGTGGCGTGAGGGTGGGTACCCGCTGCTCTGCGCTGATTCGGATCTTCGCGCGCCGGTTATGAGCCGGCGCGCGAATTCCTAGCGGTGCGCCGCCCCGCCCAATTCAAAAATCGCCACCGCCGCATTCAACCGGTGCGCCTGTTCTTCAAGCGCCCCCGCTGCAGCCGCGGCTTCTTCCACCAGCGCCGCATTCTGCTGCGTGACCTGATCCATCTGCGCGATCGCGATATTGATCTGCCCGATGCCGGCGCTCTGCTCGGACGACGCCGTTTCGATCTCGTTCATGATCGCGCTCACACGCGTGATCGATTCGAGAATCTCGCGCATCGTGTCGCCCGAGCGCGTGACGAGCGCCGCGCCCGATTCGATGCGTCCAGTCGACTCGCCGATCAGATCCTTGATCTCTTTCGCCGCCGACGCACTGCGCTGCGCAAGCGAGCGCACTTCGCTCGCGACGACCGCAAAACCGCGGCCGTTCTCGCCCGCCCGCGCCGCTTCGACCGCCGCGTTGAGCGCCAGAATATTCGTCTGGAACGCGATGCCTTCGATCACCCCGACGATATCGCCAATCTTGTGCGAATCGGTCACGATGTGATCCATCGCGCCGACCACATTGCGCGTCAGCTCGCCGCCCTGGCTCGCCAGCGACGATGCGCCCGTCGCCAGCGAACTCGCGACCTTCGCATTGTCCGCCGTCTGCTTGAGCGTCGCGCCGAGCTGCTCGATGCTCGCGACAGTCTCTTCGAGCGACGCCGCCTGCTGTTCGGTGCGCTGCGACAGGTTCGAATTGCCCGCCGCGATCTCGCTGACGCCGGTGTGAATCGACTGTACGCCGCCGCGCACGTTGCCGACGGTCGCGATCAACGATTCCTGCATCCGCTTGAGCGCCGCCGTCAGCACGCCCATTTCGTTGCTGCTCTCCACCACGATATTGCCGCTGAGATCGCCCGCCGAAATGCGCTCGAAATGCGCGATCGCCGCATCGGCCGGTTTAACGATTGCGCGCAACAGCACGAAGCGCATCAGCCATGACAGCGCGAATGCCGCCGCGAGCCCGACCGCCACCAGCGTCATCACCAGACGGAACTCGTCCTGCGCCTTGCGGTAACGATCCTCGCCCTGGTCCATTTGCACCTTCTCGACCGCGAGCATCGCCTTCTCGAATGCGCTGTAGAGCTTCGGCAGTTTGTACGCCTGAATCTGCAGGAACGTGTCCCGGTCGCCCGCGCGCAATGCGGCAAGTCCGGGCTCGATGCCGTCCTTGAGCAGCGTGTCGCGCGCGGCCTGCATCAGTTGAATCTGATTGCGCGCTGCGTCGCTGTCGACCGCGGCGCCGAGATACTTCGCGAGCTTGTCGTTCGAAATCTCGAGATAAGTGTCCGAGCGCTTAAGTACCGCGTCCGCGCCCTTCGCATCGTGCAGGTCGCTCAGCGACGCGTAGGTTGCGAGGGCAAGGCGCAGCCGCAAGAGTTGCCCCGCGCTGTTCTCCAGATTCGCGACCGCTGGGGTATCGACGGTATAGGTTTGTTGCAGCGCCTGGTTTTCCGAGCGCAGCGCGATCAGGCCAATAGCTGCGCCCACAGCCAAAGTGATTGCAAATGCAACGACCATCAAGGTCAGGCAAGCTCGTATCGACAGATTTTTTTTCATAATTGTTCGGCGTGGTCAAACGGACGCCGCGATATTCTGGTCTCTTTCGCGGCCCTCGCTACGGTCATCGGCACGCGGCTTACAAAACTTTAGTTCTCCATGCGGATGGGAGTCCGATGGTGTATCAACGCCACTTGAATTCGGCAAAATGTCCAGCGCGCCCGCCGCGTCAGGCGCGCCGCACGGGGCTGCGTGCGGCGCGCGAGCGCTGGGGCGCCGGTATCAAACGAATTTGCGCGCTTCGGCCGAGGGTTCTTCTACACCGTCGGCGCCGAGCGCGCGGTCCGGCCGCATCGTGAACGAGAGCAGAATGCCGAGCGCCATCAGCACCATCGACACGGTGAACGGCAGATTCCAGTTGCCGGTCAGATCGATCAGCCAGCCGCCGACCACCGGGCTGATGATGGCGGCCAACGCCGACCCGGTGTTCATGATGCCGCTCGCGGTGCCCGCATGCTTCGGCGCAATATCCATCGGCACGGCCCACATCGGCCCGATCGTCATCTCGTTGAAGAAGAAGCCCCCGGACAGACACACCGCGGCGAGCGTGATCGAGATGTTCGACACGAACATGATCGGCGCGAGCGACAGCAGCGTCAGGAACATGCAGACGCCCACCATCACATTGCGCGCAAGACGCACGTTGCCGCGCGAACGCAAAATGCGGTCGGTCAACGAGCCGCCAAGCCAGTCGCCGAGCACGCCGGCAAAGAACACGCCGGAGGCGAACAGCGCCGACTTGCCGAGCTGCATGTGATAGTTGTGCAGGAAGTACTGCGGAATCCAGCCGAGGAACAGCCACAACACCCAGCCATAGCAGAAGTACACCGCGGTGACGGGCGCCATGCGGCCGAGCAATGCGCGCCACGGCACCGGCGTGCGCTGCTTCGCGCCGCTATACGACGACAGCGTCGCACATTCGGTCTCCGTAATACGCGGATGCTCGCGCGGGTTGTCGCGGAAGTACCAGATCCACATCAGCGCCCACAGGAAGCTCACGATGCCGGTGATGATGAACGCGCCGCGCCAGCTGGTCGACACCATCAGCCAGACGATCAGCGGCGGCGCGACCGCATTGCCGATCCGCGAGGCCGCGTGCGTGATGCCCTGCGCCATGCCGCGCTGGTCCGCGCGCATCCAGTTCGACATCGCGCGCGTCGCGGTCGGGAACGTCGCGCCTTCGCCGAGGCCGAGCAGCACGCGCGCAAAAATCATCGATGCGAAGCCGCCGGCAAGTCCGGTCAAGATGGTTGCGCCCGCCCAGATTACCGCGCAGATGCCGAGCGTGCGGCGCGGACCGAAACGGTCGCCGACCCAGCCGCCGATAATCTGGAAGATCAGGTACGGATACGCGAACGCGGAAAACACAAAACCGACTTGCGTATGATTCAGGCCCAGTTCCGCGCCGAACTGGCTGGCGGCGGTGCTGACGTTGACCCGGTCGATATACGTAATGAAATACATCGCGCAGAGCAGCAATAGAACGCGCGTCGTGGCTCGACGGAACATCATCCTCTCCTATAGTTGTGTGCGAGATCCTGCGGCGTGCTCGCGCACACTGAAGGCATCGCAATACAAACGTCGAAAGCGTGGTGGCAGCGGATGCCGGCCGTTACTGCGTTCGGCCCGGCATGCCGCCAGGATGGATATGGCGAGGTCGTGTCATGGCTTTGTCTCCAGGGTACTGATGCTGTATTGCCGCTCCGGGGTGTTCCCCGCTATTCGTTCGATTACTCCCCGTCCTTGCGTTTCGCTTGTTCGTTCAGTGATCCTCTACTCCAGCGCCGCCGCCAGCACGCGTGCGACATGCAGCGCCTCGGTCTGCGCTCCGTCCGCGATCTGATGGCGGCAACTCGTACCGTCCGCGACGATCAACGCGTCGCCGGCTTTTCTGACGGCAGGCAGGAGCGACAGCTCCGCCATCGCCTTCGATGCGTCGTAGTGCTCGGCTTCGTAGCCGAAACTGCCCGCCATCCCGCAGCACGACGACTCGATCGCCTCGACCTTCAACTCCGGAATCCAGCCGAGCACCGTCTGCACCGGCCGCACCGCATCGAATGCTTTCTGATGGCAATGGCCGTGCAGCAGCGCCTTGCCGGTATGCAGCCGCTTGAGCGGCAACTTCAGGCGCCCGGCGTCATGCTCCCGCACGAGAAATTCCTCGAACAGGAACGACGACTTCGCGAGACGCTCGGCCGCGTCGCCGTATCCGTAACCGAGAAACTCGTCGCGCAACGACAGCAGGCACGACGGCTCGAGTCCGACAATCGATACGCCGCGCTCCACATACGGCAACAACGCATCCAGCGCGCGGCGCGCTTCCGCCTTCGCCTCGTCGACGAGACCCGCGGACAGAAACGTTCTGCCGCAACACAGCGGCCGTTCGCCATCCTTCACGTTGAAATGCACGGTGTAGCCCGCCGCTTCGAGCACACGCTGCGCGGCCCGCGCGTTATCCGGCTCCATGTAGTTATTGAAGGTATCGACAAATAACAGCACTTCTTTAGCGCCTGCTTCAATCTTCACGCGCGGCTGCGTCGCCGGCAGGAAGGGCTTCGCAAACTGTGGGAAAGAGCGCTGTGCTGCGAGACCGAGCCGCGCCTTCATCCAGCGTGCGAACGGCATCCGTTCGAGCGAACCGGCGAGCGCGGGCATGCGGCTCGCGTATTGCGCATAGCGCGGCAGATACGCAATCAGCCGCTCGCGCAGCGTCGTGCCGTGACGCGCATGCCACGCGGCGCGTGCTTCGATCTTCAGCCGCGCCATATCGACACCGGTCGGACAGTCGCGCTTGCAGCCCTTGCACGACACGCATAGATCGAGCACTTCCTTGACATCGCTGCTAGCGAGACCCTCGTCGCCGAGTTGGCCTGAGATTGCGAGACGCAGCGTATTCGCGCGCCCGCGCGTGACGTGCTGTTCGTCCTTGGTGATCCGGTAGCTCGGGCACATCGTGCCCGCGTCGAACTTGCGGCAATGGCCGTTGTTGTTGCACATCTCGACCGCTTTCGCGAGTCCGTTCGCGCGATCGCCGCCGGAGCCGCGCGTGCCTTCGTCGCCGGTCAACGGGTCGCGCGTGACATTCCATGCGGACCAGTCGAGCACCGGCTTCCATTCGCGTTCGCGATACGACGGCGGAAAGCGGAAATTGCTGGCGTCGTCCATCTTCGGCGGATTGACGATGCGATCCGGGCTCAGCCGGTTCTCCGGATCGAACAGCGCCTTGATATCGCGGAATGCCTGGTTGATGCGCGGGCCATACTGCCACGCGACCCATTCGCCGCGGCACAGACCGTCGCCGTGCTCGCCCGAATACGCGCCCTTGTATTCGCGCACCATCGCGGCGGCTTCTTCAGCAATGGCGCGCATTTTCTGCGCGCCGTCGCGGCGCATATCGAGAATCGGCCGCACGTGCAGCGTACCGACGCTCGCATGCGCGTACCACGTGCCTTCGGTGCCGTGCTTGTGAAACACGTCGGTCAGGCGGCTCGTGTAGTTCGCGAGATGTTCGAGCGGCACCGCGCAGTCTTCGATAAACGATATAGGCTTGCCATCGCCCTTCATGCTCATCATGATGTTCAGGCCGGCCTTGCGCACGTCCCACAGCGCTTTCTGCGCGGCGGCGTCCGGCATTTCGACCACCGAGCCCGGCAGGCCGAGATCGCCCATCAGTTCGACGAGCTGGGCCAGCTTCGCGGTCTGCGTATCTTTGTCAGAACCGGCAAACTCGACCAGCAGCACGGCCTGCGGCTCGCCGACCAGCGCTTTTTCGACGACCGGGCGGAACGCCGGGTTCGACATCGCGAGATCGATCATCGTACGATCGACCAGCTCGACCGCGACCGGGCCGAGCTTCACGATGTGCTGCGTCATGTCCATCGCCGCATAGAACGTCGGGAAGTTCACGATGCCGAGCGTCTTGTGCGCAGGCAACGGCGAAAGCTTCAAGGTCAGCGTGCGGCTGAACGCGAGCGTGCCTTCGGAGCCGACCAGCAGATGCGCGAGGTTCGGTTCGCCATCCGCGGAAAACGCCAACGGGCTCTGGCATTCGAACAGATCGAGGTTGTACCCGGCCACCCGCCGCAGCACTTTCGGAATCTGTTCGCGCATCTCGTCGCGTTCACGCTGCGCGATCTTGCGTACGTCCTCGACCAGCGCGCGCGTGCGCCCATCGGCGGTCATCTTCGACAGCCGGGTAAAACATGCCTCGTGGCCGTCGGCGAGCACCGCGTCGATCGCCTCGACGTTGTGCACCATGATCCCGTATTCCATCGAGCGCGAGCCGCACGAGTTGTTGCCCGCCATGCCGCCGATCGTGCACTGCGCGCTAGTCGACACATCCACCGGGAACCACAGCCCGTGCGGCTTCAACCATGCATTCAGATGATCGAGCACGACGCCGGGTTCGACCGTGATGGTGCGTGCGTCAGGATCGAAGTGCACGATCTGGTTGAGCCACTTGCTGGTATCGATCACCAGCGCTTCGCCGATCGTCTGCCCGCACTGGCTGGTGCCCGCGCCGCGTGCGAGCACCGGCACCTTGCTGTCGCGCGCGATGTCGAGCGCGAGCGTAAGGTCCGCCTGGTCTTTCGGCACGACCACACCGAGCGGCATGATCTGGTAGATCGACGCATCGGTCGCATAGCGGCCGCGCGCCGCGCGCTCGAACAGCACGTCGCCTTTGAGTTCGGCCGCCAGACGCGCGGCGAGCGGCGTGAGCTTCGCACGCGCGGCGGCGGGCATCAGATGAATCGGTTGCACCAGGGCTTGAGGGCGGGAATTCAGCATCGGCATCGCAACGTGTTCAATAGGTGGGCGTTCGCTCGGGCTGCCGGAGCAGGTGACGTTCGTCAGCCCAGCGTGAATTGCACCGGCGGCAAGCCGTCGATCACACCGCGCGCGGCGCCCGGCTCTTCCGGAAACGCCATGCCGGTGTACGAGCCGGCGGTCAGCACCATACCCGGCTCGAACGTGAGCCCGTGCGACACGCCATGATTGATCAGCCAGCCCAGCAGCCGGCGCGGGTCGCCGCACGGGTTCGCGGGTGCGCCGTCGAACAGCGGCGCACCGTCGAAGGTGAAACGCGCGGCCGGCGTCACGAACGGGAAGCGGCTGTCGTACGGCACGCCTTCGCCGACAATCAACGCGCCGTGGTTCTGCAGATCGGCGAGTTGCCACAGTTTGTCGACGTTGGGCCAGCCCGCGTAACGGCTCGTCACCACCTCGATCGCCGCATGCATCGACTCGATCGCGCCGAGCACCTGCTCGTCCGTATAAGGACCGCCCGCCGGGTCGAAGCGGCGCCCGAGCCTGAACGCGACTTCGAGTTCGAGACCGGCCTGGTTGAATGCGCTGCGCGGCAGTTCGACGCCGCTGCGATGCACGCAGGCAGCCGGCAGCGGCGAGCCCTGAATCGGCCCGCCGGTCGGCGACTTCGCGCCGACCTTCCATCCGCCGATCGACTCGCGCATCGCGTCGAGCGTCGCGAACTGCACGGCGTAGGCATCGTCCGCGTTTGCCGGCTGCAGATCTTCCGCGAGCGTATCGAGCGGTTTGCGATGTTCGCGCGCGTCGACCAGCACGCGCGCGAGCGCCGTCACCGCATCAGCCGCGGCAGCGGCATGCATCTGCGGCTCGCGCGCCGTCATGCGGCCGCCTTCAGCGAAGGCTTTGCAACGTGGCTCGTCAAATAGTCCATCGCCGCCGCCACGCCGCCCGCCTTGAACGGCACGCCGGCGAGCTTGAGGCCCATTTCACAGCCGGAGAGCGTCGCCATCAACGTGAGGTCGTTGCATTCGCCGAGGTGGCCGATGCGGAACATGCGCCCCTTCACCTTGCCGAGGCCCGTGCCGAGCGACATGTCGAAGTGTTCGTAGATCAGCTTGCGCACCGCATCCGCGTCGACGCCTTCGGGCATGATCACGCCCGTGAGCACGGGCGAATACACTGCCGGATCCGCGCATTGAATCTCGAGACCCCAGGCGCTGACCGCCGCACGGCACGCAGCCGCGAGCCGCTGATGACGCGCAAACACATTGTCGAGCCCTTCGCCGAGAATCATCTCGAGCGCTTCGGAGAGCCCGTAAAGCAGGTTCGTGCTCGGCGTGTACGGCCAGTAGCCCTGCTTGTTCATCTCGACAATCTCGGCCCAGTCCCAGAACGCGCGCGGCAGCTTTGCGCTCGCATGCGCCTTCAGCGCCTTCGGCGATATCGCGTTGAAGCTGATGCCCGGCGGCAACATCAGGCCCTTCTGCGAGCCCGACACCGTGACGTCGACACCCCATTCGTCATGCCGGTAATCGGCCGACGCGAGTCCCGAAATCGTATCGACCATCAGCAGCGCCGGATGGCCCGCCGCATCGATCGCGCGGCGCACCGCGGCGATATCCGACGTGACGCCCGTCGAGGTCTCGTTGTGCACGACGCACACCGCCTTGATCACGTGATTCGCATCCGCGCGCAGACGCGTTTCGATCATGTCCGCCTGCACGCCGCGGCGCCAGCCTTCGACGCCCGGCAAGCCCAGAAACTCGGGCTTGAGGCCGAGGTTCTCGGCCATCTTCTTCCATAGCGTCGCGAAGTGGCCGGTCTCGTACATCAGCACCGTATCGCCCGGGCTCAGCGTATTGCACAACGCCGCTTCCCATGCACCCGTACCCGACGCCGGATAGATCACGACCGGCTGCGCCGTCTTGAAGATCTTCCTGATGCCGTCCAGCACCTTCAGCCCCAGCGCACCGAACTCCGGCCCGCGATGGTCGATGGTCGGATAGCTCATCGCCCGCAGGATGCGGTCGGGCACCGGGCTCGGCCCGGGAATCTGCAAGAAGTGACGACCGGCCGGATGAAAGTCGAGTTTCAGCATGTGCGCGTCCTTGTTTATTTGCTTGCAATTGAATTTTGCATGCAAAATACTCTAGCTCACGGATCCCGTCACGGGAAGCGAAATTCGCGTGAATCAGCCAGGTAGAAACCCGCAGTCAGTGTTGCCGCCGGACCTGGGATAAAATTGCCGGCAAGCCCAAATAATGAGGTCATTGCATGCAAAATGCTGACATGCCGGAGGCCATGCTGCCGCCGTCATTGCCGAAGGTCGAACGGCAGCGTCTGCACGACACCGTGGTCGACCATTTGCGCAACTTCATCGTCGAAGGGCTGCTCGCGCCCGGCGTGAAACTCAACGAGCGCAAGCTGTGCGAGACGCTCGGCATTTCACGCACGCCTTTGCGCGAAGCGTTGAAGGTGCTGGCCGCCGAAGGCCTGATCGATATTTCGCCGAACAAGGGTGCGACGGTTTCGCAGATGAGCGAAGCGGAAATTCGCGAGACATTCGAACTGATGAGCGGGCTCGAAGCATTTTCAGGCGAACTCGCCTGCGAGCGCATCACGGCGGTCGAACTCGCGGAAATCAAGGCGCTGCATTACGCGATGCTCGCGTGCCGCGCGCAGAACGACCTGTCCGGCTACTACAGCCGCAATCAGAAAATTCACGACAAGATCAACGAAGCGGCGCGCAACTCGGCGCTGCGGCAAACGTACCTCGCGATCAACCGCCGCTTGCAGGCGCTGCGGTTTCGCTCGAATTTCCAGACGCAGAAGTGGGACAGCGCGATTCGCGATCACGAGGGGATGATCGAAGCACTCGAATCGCGCGACGGCAAGAAGATGGGCGCCATTCTGCGCGCGCATCTTTTGTCCAAACGCGACGCGGTGCTCGCGGAGCGGACCATGTCGACCATCAAGCCCGCGCCGCGCGACGGCGCGACGGCGGATGACTGAGACAAACGGCCGCTAGTGCTCATCGGCGCCGGCATCCGGTGCGGGGTCCACGTCCGCGTTCCGGTTCGCTTCGGGGTCTGTGTCCGCGCCGGTTCCCGCTCGGGCATCAGGTTCGAGGTCCGTACGGTTGCCGCCGTGCACGTCGTGCGCTCCCGCCTCGGGCACGTCCGGCGAATCGGGCGCGTCGTCCTCTTCATCGACCCACGTGCATCGCAAACCCACGCCTTCTATATGCTCCCACCGCGCGTGCAGCCGCGGCCCATGCTTGTCCGCACACCTGTCGTCGCCTGATGAGCCAGGCCGGCCCTGCCCGCCCTTGCCTCGCGGATCGTTGGCGGCAATCCAGTCGGCCTCGGGGATACCCCGGATATCCTTGAACAACGTGCCCGTTTGCTGAGGCAAGCGAAGCGTGTTGCGATCGAAGGACTCCGGCACCTGATCCTTTTTTTCCGCATCCGATTCCTTTTTGACCGCCAGCATCATTTGAAGCGTGTCGTATGTATCGCTTATTCCATACATGCGGCTGTTTTGCATTTCTTTTCTCCGCGAGAAAAATTTTTCTGTCACCCCTGTGACTGAAATTACAGCGCGACTGCTGATTTCAGCGCGCTGCCACGTGGTCTTTTTCATTTTTCGTTTCACCAAAACAGGTGGTACAAAACGCTTATTCCATTGTGCAATCTGCCTGACACATCGCTAAGGCATCGGTTGGGGAAATGGCTAAAAAATACTGAAGAAGGGGAATACTGACGGATTGCCGAACGACAGCAACGCCGTGCAACGAATTGCATTCAGGCAAACAGTCATTTGCCTGATTCGCAGAACGAGTGGTGGCGACAGCCATGCCTGGAGTTTCATTAAAAAATGATGGCCGGGGGTCATTGACCTGCGGCAGCGAACGCCACGCCGCAGCACGATGCGCCGCGCCTGCTTACAGCATTGGGCACATGGCTTGCACTATTGAAAGCACAGGCGCGGCGCAGCGTCGGTATTTATTGGGAGGCGACTATGAAAAGGATCACCGCGGCACTGGGTGCGCTCGCGCTGCTGGGCAGCGTGCACGTACTGGCCCAGACGAATTCCGGCAGTGGCAACGTCACCGGAGCCGGTTCAGCGCAGAACGCGACGCCACGCTCCACACAAGGCGTCGACCCCGGCAAGGCGGCAGAAGGCATGAATCAGCTGGGCAGCCCGCAAAGCGGCGCGTCGTCGCCGCCGGGCACGCTGATGCAAAAGCGTGAACAGGGCATGTCGCAGCAAGGAGAAGGGACGAAGGGGACGAGCGGTTCAGTCAAGCAGTAGATTCAGCCGCGCGCACGCGCACAGATCACGCGTGCACCACTCGCGTGGCGATGTGCGCGCGGCATCGACGCTCGATAAATACGCCGCTCAGTGCGCGGCGGCAGGCTTCACGAAGCGCAGCGTCATCCGGTCGGATTCGCCGATCGCCGCATAACGCGCGCGGTCGTTATCGCCATCCGCGTAGGAAGGCGGCAGCGCCCACACACCCTTTGGGTAGTCCTTGGTATCGCGCGGATTGCTGTTTATCTCGCTGCGGCCAGCCAGTTCGAAGCCGGCCGCGCGTGCGTGTTCGATCACGAAGTCTTCCGTCACGTAGCCGGTCTCGATGGTCTGCTGCAGCGTCGTGCCGGGATTGGCCCGATGCTCCTCGACGCCGAGCACGCCGCCTGGCTTCAGCGCCGTATAGAACGCCTTCAGGTTGGCGTCCAGATCGCCGTCCTTGATCCAGTTATGGATGTTGCGGAAGGTCAGCACCATGTCCGCGCTGCCCGGCACACCCACCCCGTCGAAGCGGCCCGCATACAGCGCGCCGACCGTCACGCCGCCATAGTTCGCGGGATCCTGCGCGAGTTTCTGCCTGAAGCGGTCGATCATCGGCGCGAGCCGTGGAGCGAGCGCCTTGTCCGGCGTGATGTACGGCGCTTCATATAACTTGCCGTGGACGCGCAGATACGGCGCGAGAATCTCGGTGTACCAGCCCGCGCCCGGCGCGATTTCGATCACCGTCTGATGGTCGGTCAATCCGAAGAAGCGCAGCGTCTGTTCCGGATGACGGTAGACGTCGCGAGCGCGATCGGCATCGCTGCGCTGCGGGCCGGCAACCGCCGCTGCGAGCGATACCGGTTCTTGTGCGTAAGCCAACGGGAAAGCAGACGGCAGAACCGTCAGGGATGCGCTCGCCGCGAGGGCGAGCGCGATACGTCGAACGGCAAAACGTCGGGAATGAACGGTCATGGGTGAACGCAATGAGATGTGGGTGATCTGCATTATCGCCGCAGACTTCGATGGCGGCTCTGCACATCGCATCCAGCGACCGCTGCGCAGCAGCCCCCCACAACGAACGTTCAACCGCCGTACATTATTCCCTTTGCGCAAGCGCCACCCATCGGGGCTTACTTCATTTCCCCGCCGAACACGGTCTGCGTGATGATCGGCAGTTGCTGGTCGAGATTGTCTTTCGACACGACCACGACCGGCACGACGATGCTCTTCGGCGGCTCCTTGCCCGCGAGATGATCGAGCATTGCGCCCGCCGCCTTCTGACCCATCAGATACGGCTGCTGCATGCCCGATGCGGTCAGCGTGCCATCCTTGATCATGTCGACAAACTGCGGAATACCATCGAACGCAACGAGCGCGATATCCCCCTGCTTATGCGCGACCTGAATCGCGCGCGCGGCGCCGAGCGTCGGAGCGTCCGTCTGCACGAACACGCCATGCATGTCGGGATGCGCGGTCATCATGTCCTGCACGAAGCGAAAGGTCTCGTCCGCGGTATAGCGCTGCATCTGGTTCAACGCGACTTCGGGAATGCCCGCCTCCTTCATCGCACGGCGGAAGCCTTCCGTGCGCAGCTTGCCGTTCTGGCGCGCCAGCGAAATCGACGAAATGCCGTAACCGCCCTTGTCCCAACCCTTCTGCTTCATCACCTCCGCGAGCTTCTTGCCGGTCTCATACGCACCTTTCTCGTTCTCCGAACTGATGAACGACACATAGTCGCCCGAGTTCGTGCCGATATCGGCGATGACCACCGGCACCTTCGCGCGCGCGGCAATCTGCAGCACGCTGGGCGCGGTCGACGAATCGGTCGGTGAAATCACGATGCCGGCCACGCCCTGCGCGACCGCGTCCTGTGCGTTCTTCAGTTGCGTGGCCGCGTCGTTGTGCGAGTCGTAGATCGTCACCGTGCCGCCCTGCGCCTTGACGGTATCGGTCACGCCCTTGCCGACGATGCGCCAGAACGGCAGGTCGAGACCCGGCGTCAGATACGCAAAGCGCTTGCCGGCCGCGCCCTGCTGCGCGTAGGCGCCGCTCGCGAACGACGCGCTCAACGCGGCGCCGAGCACCAGAGCGCCGAGCGTTTTCGCTGTGCGCGAGAGAAACGCCCGCTTGTGCATGGGGTTCATACCGATGTCTCCTTTGATGAATTGTTGGACTACGATACGTACGTCATTGACCGCGCCGGCTGATGCGCGTGGTCACGATGCGTTCGGCGAGCACGGCGATGATGATGATCGCGCCGATCGCACTGCCCTGCCAGTAAGGTCCGACGTTGAGCAGGTTCAGACCGTTGCGGATCAGCCCCATGATCAGCACGCCAAAGAACGTGCCGATCATCGAACCGCGTCCGCCGAAGAGACTCGCGCCGCCGATCACCACGGCCGCGATCGAATCGAGTTCGAGCCCGTTGCCGGCAATCGGATCGATCGACAGCAGCCGCGAGGCGAGCATCACGGCGGCGAGCGCCGACAGCGCGCCGGACAGCACATACGCGAGCGTCGTGTAGTACGTCACCTTGAGGCCCGACGCGCGTGCGGCCTCGATGTTCGAACCGATCGCATAGATCGTGCGCCCGCCTTTCGTGAAGGTCAGGTAGTACCACGCGAGCGCGAATAGCAGCACGACGAACAGGAAGTTCGCGGGTATGCCGAACACGTCGGCCGAGCCGATATAAGAGAGCCCCTGCGGCAGCGACGAGATCGAATTGCCGTCGCTGATCACATAGGCAAGCGAGCGTGCGACCGACATCATGCCGAGCGTGACGATAAACGGCGCGATACGCCCGAACGTGACGAGCACCCCGTTGACGAGCCCCATCAGGCCGCCGAACACGATCGCCGCGGCAATCGCGACAGGCACCGGCAAACCCGCCGAGGTCAGCGCGAGGCCGAGCACGATGCCGGCCACGCCCGTCAATGCGCCGACCGACAGATCGATGCCGGCCACGAGAATCACGAAGGTCTGCCCGATCGCCGCAATGCCGGTGACGACCGACTGATCCATCAGGTTGAACAGATTGCCGAGCGAGAAGAAGTGCGAGGAGATGGTCGACAGCGCGATCGACAACACGATCAGCACGATCAGCATGCGGATCTCGAGCTGGAACCGGTGCAGGAACCCCGCGTGACGGCGACGCGCGGCGGGCGCCGATGCGCCGCCGTTGGCGCCGCCGCCGCTGCGGTCGCTCTCCGTATTGCCTGCCGCCTTCACGTGGTCACTGCTCATACCGCCGTCTCCTCGCCTTGTGCCGCGACGACAAGCTGCCCCACGCCGTGACGGGTCATGTTTTGGGTCATCTGGTTGCGCACCGTTTGCGGATCGAGCGCCGCCGTCGACGGCACGCTCACGCCGACATAACCGAACGAATGGCCGCTCTGGTTCAGCAGCCGGAACAGCACCGAGCGCAACGCGCCGTCTTCGATCACGGCGCCGGCCTGTTGCGCAGCCAGCGCGGCCGGAATGGCCGTTTCGCCGACCAGCGGAAAACGCTCCGCGGCGATGCCGACCGGCGCATTCGCATGCGGCACGACATCGAAACAGAACACGCGGCCGCGCTCGACCTGCAGCCAATAGCTGGTCGCACCGAACTGCGTGGACAGGTCGGCGAGCGCGTCATGCACGCCTTGCGCGGACGAGCGCGGCGCCGCATAGGTCGCGAGAATTTCCGCATCGAGCAGATCGCTCGTTGCCTGCGCAACCGACACGCCGTCGCTGAGCACGACGACGCGGTCCGATAATCCGAGCACTTCGTCGAAATCCGACGATACGACCACGACGCCGATGCCGCGCGCCGCGATCTTGCGGATGATCTGATAGATCGTGTTGCGCGTGCCGATATCGACACCGCGCGTCGGTTCGTCGAGCAGCAGCACCGACGGGTTCAGCAGCAGCCAGCGGGCGAAAATCACTTTTTGCTGCTGACCGCCGCTCAGGCCGAGCATCGGCGCCGTCAGGATATGCTCCGGCATATCGAGCTCGGTCATCAGCCGGTCGATCTCGGCGAAGTGCCGGTCGTAGTTGCGATGGATGCGCGGGTCGCGGCCAAGATGCGCGAGCAACAGGTTTTCGGTGACGGAGAAATCCGGCACGATGCCCTGCCGGCGGCGATCCTCGCCAATCAGGCCGATGCCGCGCGCAATCGCGTCGCGCGGCGACGCGGCAACAAACGGCGCGCCGTTCAGCCGCACCGTGCCGGCGTCACGCTTGCGCAAGCCGAAGATCGTTTCGATCGTCTCCGAGCGACCTGCGCCGACAAGACCCGCGAGCCCCAGAATCTCGCCGGCGTGCAGCGTGAACGACACGTCGCGCACCATCGAGCCCGACGCGAGACGGCTGACTTCGAGCAACGGCGCATCGGCCACCCGCGCCTGCGCGGGCGGGGCGCTGCCGCGCTCATACAGATTCTCGATCGTGCGGCCGACCATCAGCTGGATCAGCGCCGCGGGCGTCAGTTCGCGCGTCGCGAGATCGGCGGCGACGGTGCGGCCGTCGCGCATCACGGTCACGCAATCGGTAATCTCGAAGATCTCTTCGAGCCGGTGCGACACGAACGCAAGCGCCTTGCCGCGCGCGCGCAGCAAACGCATCACCTCGAACAGGCTCGCCACTTCGGTCGGCGAAAACGACGCAGTCGGCTCGTCGAAGATGATGAGGTCCGAGTCCTGCTGCAACGCGCGGCCGATTTCGATGATCTGCCGCTGCGCCATCGAGAGGTCTCCGGCGCGCTTATGCAGCGGCAGGTGCTCGGCCTGGTGCAGTTCTTCGAGCACTGCTTCCGCCTTGCGCCTGAGCGCTTTCCAGTCCAGCCGCTCGCGCCGGCCGAAGTGGGTCAGACACAGGTTCTCCATCACGGAGAGATCCGGCGCGATGCTGGTCTCCTGCAGCACGAGTGAAATACCCGCGCGCATCGCATCGCGCGGCATCGTGAAATCGACATCCTGCCCTTTGTAGCGCAGCACTCCTTCCGAGCGGCGCAAATGACCGCTGACGATCCGCGACAACGTCGACTTGCCCGCTCCGTTGACGCCGACGAGCGCGTGCACCTCGCCGGCGCGCAGCGTGAGCGAGCCGTCCTTCAGCGCGCGCACCGGGCCGAACAGTTTGGTCACGTGTTCCGCGCGCAGAATCTCGTGAGGCGCCGCGCCGGCCGGTACGCCGGCTGCTGCGGTTTCGGTGTTCATCGTGAAGGCGCTGATGCGTTCAGGCGAATCACAGCCGTTTCATACGGGCCGAGGGACAGCACGCCGGACGGCAAGGGCGCCGGCGCCGGCGCATGCGTGAAGTCGGCGCCAGGCAGCCAGCGCGCGAGGCTCGCATGCGCGCCGTCCGTCGCGCCGAAGTCCAGTTCGATGCGATTCTGTTGCGCGGAAAGATTGGCAACCCATAACGTCGTCGACGCCGGCTGCTTTGCCGCGAAAGCGGCGAACGGCACGCGGCCCCGCTCGATCGTCAGGTGCGCCGTTTGCGCGTCCCGCGCGGCCGCAAGCGAAGCGAGCAATTGATACAGCGGCGTCGGCGTCGGCTTCGTCTCGTCGAAGAGTCCGCGCGGGCCGGTGAGTTCGGCAAGCGCGATATGCGTGGCGCCGCCCGCGGCAAACGCCGCGAAATAGCCGAGATTCCACGCGGCGCCGTATAGCGCGCGCTGGCGAGGGTCGTTATCGGTCAGGCAGATCCGCCTGGCGCGGCGACCCGGCTCGTTCGGGAGCGTCGCCGCGCCGTATGGATTGTCGCGCGAGGCTATCGTGCTCGGCCCGACCCGGTACGGTGTGGCGCCCGCCAGCGCGGTGACGCTGCCCGCGATAAACGGCAGCGTCGCGAGTGTTTCCATCACGGAACGGTCGTCGGCCGCGTGCACGATCGGACAGGTTGTGAATGTCGCGTAGTCGAGCTTGGCAAACGGCGGCCGCTTGCGGTTCAACTCGGTGAAGTACGCGAATGTGCCGCCGCCCAAAGGGGTATCCGGAAATGCCGCGCGGGCGGCAGCGTAGACGTCGTCGAACGATGGACAGGGCGGCCACGGGCTGCCCGGCAGCACAGCTTTCAGGTCCGGCGCGGGCGACACCTGCAGCGCGAGCGGCGCGCTGTGCCCGCGCACCGCGGCGGCGACGCGGCGCATTTCATCCGCCGGATCGCCGTCGCCGGTCAGCACGACTTCAAGTACGTAGGGCACGCGCGCCGTATCGCTCAATTGCGCAAAGCGCTGCAGCGCGGAGTTCGGGTCGTCGTGCCGCAGGTCCAGGTGCGCGACGAAATAAGCGGGATTCAATGCATGCAGCGAGCCGGCGCGCGGCAACGCGGTATCGAGATTTTCCGCGCGTACGCCGATACCGAGTTGCGGCACCGTGCGCGCAGCATCGGCATCGCCATCGATGCGAATGCGCGCGGGCGCGGACGCCGACGCATCATCGGGCGCCATGGCATCGGCGGCAGCCGTCTGCACCGCGTGGACCGTCACCTTGACCGACTGCGCAAACGCCGAACCGCGAGCGAGCGTATAGGGCCATGGCAACGCAAGCGGCCGCACATACGTCTTGAACGACGCGTCCGACCAGTTGCGCTGATCTTCCATCTCGAACGTATCGCCTTCCATCCGCACCTCGACGCTCAACGCGTCGCTATGCTGCGTCGTCAGCGCGCGGATATCGCGAAACGGCTGAAACGGATCGATCTGTTCCGGAAAACGCATCGCATTGCGCTGTCCGTCAACCGTTTCCACGACGACCGGTTTACCGGACACCTCGAGCGGGTGGAGCACGACAAAGCCCGTTCGATTGGTCAGCATGTCGCCGGCGAGCGTGGCGTGCGCGTTGAATTCGAGCTGGCCGTCCGCATGGCCGACGATCGACGCGGCCAGTTGCAATTCCTTGCCGCTCGGCCCGCATGTGCCGCGAAACAGCACTTCGAACGCGTCGGCCCGCTGCTCGATCTGCACATCGTCGAGCTTCAGCGGGTGCGTTCCCCAGTTCTCGTCGCGCGCGAGGAACGCAATCGCGCGGATCACCTCCTCGCCCTCGTAGCAAAGATAACGCAGGCCGCCGCCGTCGAATTCGACGCACAGCGGCCCGGCTTCCAGACGTACCGGCTCGGCTTCGCTTTGCGTCGTACCCGTGAGTGCAACTGCCCGTGCTTCGACTGTCTGCATTGCGGCCTCCTCGGCGCCGGACGTCTAGCGATTGACCACCTTGGCCGGCACGATGAACGTCAACAGTGTGCCGACGAAGAGCGCCCCTGCCATCGCGTACAAACCCAGGTTCGCGCTATGCGTGGTGTCCTTGATAAATCCGATCAGATACGGGCTCACGAAGCCCGCCAGATTGCCGCACGAATTGATCAGCGCAATGCCCGCGGCCGCCGCCGAACCGCCGAGAAACGCGGTCGGCAGGCTCCAGAACATCGGCAGCGTGGAGAGACCGCCCATTGCCGCGAGCGTGAGGCCGATCATCGCGAGTACCGGCTGCGAGCCGAACGCCGCCGACATGATCAAACCGATGCCGCCGAGCACCGCGGTGAATGCGAGGTGCCAGCGCCGCTCGCGGCGCCGGTCGGCGCTGCGCGACACGAGCATCATCGTCACCGCGGCCGCGCCGTAGGGAATGGCCGTCAGCAGGCCGATTTGCAACGGGTCTTTCACGCCGGTCGATGAAATCAGCGTGGGCAGCCAGAAGCCGACCGTATAGAAGCCGCAGATCAGGCAGAAATAAATAGCGGTGAGCAGCCACACACGGCCGTTCGCGAACACCTCGAGCACCGAGTGCTGCGCTTTGTGCGCGGAATCTTCGCGAATGTTCATGTCGAGCAGCGTGCGCTCTTCGGCCGTGAGCCACTTCGCTTTCATGATGCCGTCGGTCAGCACGAAGATCGCCGCGATGCCGGCCACGATGGACGGCAGCCCTTCGACAAAGAACAGCCACTGCCAGCCCGCAAGGTTCATCACGCCGGTCAGCGCGTGCAGCAGATAGCCGGACAGCGGCCCGCCGATCAGGCCGGACAGCGGCACGGCCGCGGCAAATGCCGCGAACATCTTGCCGCGCCGATGCGACGGGTACCAGTACGACAGGTAGAGAATCACGCCCGGATAGAAACCCGCTTCCGCGAGGCCGAGCAGGAAGCGCATCACATAGAACGCGGTCGGCGTGGTGACGAACGCCATGCCCGACGAAATCACACCCCACGTGATCATGATGCGCGCCATCCACAGACGCGCGCCGACCCGATGCAGGATGATGTTGCTCGGAATTTCGACGAGAAAGTACGCGATAAAGAAGATGCCGGCGCCGAGGCCGTAGACCGTGTCCGAGAAATGCAGATCGGACGACATTTGCAGCTTCGCAAAACCGACGTTCACGCGATCCAGGTAGGCCACCAGGTAGCAGAACATCAGGAACGGCACGATGCGCCACGTGACTTTTGCGTACGTGCGCGCTTCGAACGTCTGCGCGTTGACGTGTGAAACGACTTCTACCGATTCGGTTTGCACCGGTTTGTCTCCTGTCCGGGCCATGCGAGAGGCCGCTCTGTTATGTGACCAACTTGTATGATAACCATACGTGTTACATATGCGTTTCCGATCATAGGTAGAAAGTGGTACCGTGTCAACGCATCGTCTATAACGACCTGTAACGACACCCAACGCCTCGCGTCCTCGATAACGATATGGCCACCTCCACCACCACGCCCCGTTCTTCCTCGACGTTCGACGCGCCCGTCATCACCCATGTCGGCACACTCGCCGATCGCGTCACGGCGGTGCTGCTCGAAAAGATCAAAGGCGGCGAATTCCCGACCGGCACGCGCTTGCCGACCGAGCAGGTCATCTCGGAGCGCTTCGGCGTGAGCCGCACCGTCGTGCGCGAAGCCATCTCGCGGCTGAAGTCCGACGGTCTCGTCGAAGTGCGCCAGGGCAGCGGCACCGTGGTGCGCGAGGCGAACCGCACCACCGCATTCCGGCTCGATATCGATCCGAAAAGTTCGGTCGACGCGGTGCTGCGGGTGACCGAGCTGCGCCGCGGCGTCGAAGCGGAAGCGGCCGCGCTCGCCGCGCAGCGCCGCACGCGCACACAGCTTGCCGAAATCAGACGCGCCCTCGCCGCAATCGATGCGGCCGCGAAACAAAACCGCGACGGCGTCGACGAAGACCTCGCGTTCCATATGGCCATTTCGCGCGCGACCGGCAATCCGCTTTACCCGTCGCTGCTCGAATTCATCAGTCAGTTCATCCTTGCGGCGATTCGCGTCACGCGCACCAATGAAGCGCGCCGCGACGATTTTTCGACGCAGGTGCGCAACGAGCACCGCGCGCTGTTCGACGCGATTTCCGCGCAAGATCCGGACGCCGCGCGCCAGGCGGCGATTACCCACATCGATAACGCGGGGGCGCGCATTCAGGAGGCCGATTCGTCGTTCTGGGAAGACGTCGGCCGCGCCGCCGCGCGGCCGCTGATCAACGAAGAAAAGAAAGCGGCTAAACGTGGTTCGGGTGGTTCGGGTGGCTCGGGTGGTTCGCGCAGCTGAAAACCGCGCGCCAACGCACCGCTTGGCAAGACACCCGATATGCCGCGCAGTTCGCCACGCCAGTTTGCCACGCCCGCCGACCTAAGATAACATCATCATACAACTTTGGCGGCGACTGCTCGCCGTGCGCAATATCGCGCATCCTGTGTGGAGATGGAGACACCTATGAAAGTGCTGGTAACGGGTGCGGCGGGTTTTCTCGGCCGTCGTCTGATTCGCGCGCTGCTCGCGCGCGGTGAACTGACCGGCCCTGCCGGCAAGCCGGTCGCGATCGAACGGATCGATGCGTTCGACGTGGTGCCGCTCGAAGGCATGAACGACTCACGCGTGCGCCCGGTGACCGGCGACATCGCGGACCCCGCGCAAATCGAAAAACTGATCGACGCCGATACGCTTGCGGTGTTCCACCTCGCCGCCATCGTCTCCGGCCAGGCGGAACAGGAATTCGAACTCGGCATGCGGATCAACTTCGACGCGACGCGCATGCTGTTCGAACGCATCCGCGCGCTCGGCACGCAGGCGCGCTTCGTCATGACGAGCTCGGTGGCGGTGTTCGGCGGCGCGATGCCCGCCACCGTGCCGGACACGCAGGTCTGGTCGCCGCAAAGCTCGTACGGCACGCAAAAAGCGCTCTCGGACCTGATGCTCGCCGACTACAGCCGGCGCGGCTATATCGACGGCCGCAGCCTGCGCATGCCGACCGTGGTCGTGCGCCCGGGCAAGCCGAACCGCGCGGCATCGAGCTTCGCGAGCGGCATCATCCGCGAGCCGATCAACGGCGTCGACGCGGTGTGCCCGGTCGCGCCGGACACGATTCTCTGGTTGATGTCGCCGGACCGTGCCATCGACAACCTGCTGCACGGCTTCGAGTTGCCGAAGGAAAAGCTGACGCAAGGGCGCGTGATCAATATGCCGGGCCTGTCGGTATCCGTGCAGGACATGCTGGCGTCGCTGCGCCGCATCGCCGGTGATGAAGTGGCGAGGCGCGTGAAGATGGAACGCGATCCGGCAATCGAGCGCATCGTGAACTCGTGGCCCGGCAACTTCTCGGCCGACTACGCGCGCTCGCTCGGTTTCGTTTTCGACGCCGACTTCGACAGCGTGGTGCACGCGTTTATCCGGGACAACGCCGCACCGGCCGCTTAAGCCCTTCAAGCGGCTTGAGCGGCTGAAGCGGTTTGCTCACAGACTCAGGGGCTCGCTCGCAACGCACCGGCCTGTACGCGGCGGCAGCCTCGCCCCGACCTTGGAACGCCAACATGACCTCATCGCCTGCCCTGCTCGGCTGCATCGCCGACGACTTCACGGGCGCAACCGACCTCGCGAACATGCTGGTGCGCGGCGGCATGCGCACCGTTCAAACGATCGGCGTGCCGACCGGCCCGCTCGATACGCCTGCCGAAGCGATCGTGGTCGCGCTGAAATCGCGCACCGCGCCGCGTGAACAGGCGGTTGCCGAATCGCTCGCCGCGCTCGAATGGCTGCGGAAGCTCGGCTGCAAGCAGTTCTACTTCAAGTACTGCTCGACCTTCGATTCGACCGATGCCGGCAATATCGGCCCGGTCGCCGACGCGCTGATGAAAGCGCTGAACGCGCCGTTCGCGATCGCGTGCCCGGCGTTCCCGGAAAACGGCCGCACCGTGTATCGCGGCAATCTGTTTGTCGGCGATCTGCTGCTGAACGAATCGGGCATGCAGAACCATCCGCTGACGCCGATGACCGATGCGAACCTCGTGCGCGTGCTGCAGCGTCAAACGCCGACCCAGGTCGGGCTGCTGCGCTACGACACGGTGCAGCGCGGCGCCGCGGCGCTGGGCGAGGCACGCGCCGCGTTGCAGCGCGACGGCGTCGGCCTCGCGATCGCCGACGCGATTTCCGATGACGACCTGTACACGCTCGGCGAAGCCTGCGCGAACGACCTGCTGCTGACCGGCGGATCCGGCCTCGCGCTCGGCCTGCCGCGCAATTTCGAACGTCAGGGCTTGCTGCCCGCGGCGCAAAACAGCGAACAGGTGCCCGCGGTGCAAGGCCTGTCCGCGGTGCTGTCGGGCAGTTGCTCGCGCGCGACGCAGGCGCAGGTCGCCCACTGGCGCGACAGCCGACGACCCGCGTTCCGCGTCGATCCGCTCGCGCTCGCGCGCGGCGACAAGGTGGTCGATGAGGCGATGGCATTCGCCGGGCCGCTGCTCGCCAAAGGCCCGGTGCTTGTGTACGCAACCAGTTCGCCGGAAGAAGTGGGCGCGGTGCAAAAACAGCTCGGCACGACCGCGTCGGGCGAGCTCGTCGAGCAGGCGCTCGCCGCGATCGCGCGCCGCATGCATGATGCGGGCGTGCGCCGTTTCGTCGTGGCAGGCGGCGAAACGTCCGGCGCGGTCGTCAACGCACTCGACGTGAAGGCATTGCAAATCGGGCCGCAAATCGATCCGGGTGTGCCGGCCACGGTGTCGATCGGTGCGACGCCGCTCGCGCTTGCGCTGAAGTCCGGCAACTTCGGCACCGTCGACTTCTTCAGCAAGACGCTCGGCCTGTTCGATCAACTGGGTGGGGCGCAACCATGAGCGCGACGATCACGTCCGCCGCGGCGGCCGAAAGCCGCGCGCGCGAAGAAATCGCGCGAATCGGCGCCGATCTGTACGCGCGCCGCTATACGGTCGGCTCCGCCGGCAACATCAGCGCGCGACTCGAAGACGGCTGGCTGATCACGCCGACCGACGCGTGCCTCGGCCATCTCGATCCCGCGAAGATCGCGAAGGTGGGCCGCGACGGCCAATGGCTGAGCGGTGACAAACCGTCGAAGACGCTCGCGCTGCACCGTAACGTGTATGACACGAACCCCGGCATGCACGGCGTCGTGCACACGCATTCGACGCATCTGGTCGCGCTGACGCTCGCCGGCGTCTGGAAACCGGACGACGTGCTGCCGCCGATCACGCCGTACTACGTGATGAAAGTCGGCCATATCCCGCTCATTCCGTATTGCCGCCCGGGCGACCCGAGCGTGGCCGAACGCGTGCGCGCGCTCGCCAGCGAGGTGCGCGGCGTGCTGCTCGAGCGGCTCGGACCGGTCGTGTGGGGCGCGAGCGTCTCGCAGGCCGCATGGGCGCTCGAAGAACTCGAAGAGACCGCGCAGTTGTGGCTGATGACCGAGCCGCGCCCGGCGCCGCTCAGCGACGCGCAGATCGACGAGCTGCGCACGACGTTCGGCGCGCGCTGGTAGTCGGCGCGGCGCCGCTGTTTCCCGCAACGGATCTGAATCTGAACGAACCTGGAGCACGACGATGCCACGCTTTGCCGCCAACCTGACGATGATGTACCGCGAGCACGACTTCCTCGAGCGCTTCGGCGCCGCCGCGGCCGACGGCTTCAAGGCCGTCGAATATCTGTTCCCGTATGACTACCCTGCTGACCAGCTTGCGCAGCTGCTCAGGCAGCACGGCCTCGAGCAGGCGCTCTTCAATGCGCCGCCGGGCGACTGGGCCAAAGGCGAGCGCGGCATCGCCGCCCTGCCGGGCCGCGAAGACGAGTTCAAGCGCAGCGTCGACACCGCGCTGCAATACGCGCAGGCGCTCGGCAATCGCAAGCTGCACTTCATGGCGGGCCTCGTCGGCAAGGATGCCGACCGCGCACGGCATCGCGACGTATACGTGCGCAACCTCGCGTATGGCGCAGCGCAAGCGGCGCAGCACGGTTTGACCGTGGTCATCGAGCCGATCAATACGCGCGACATGCCGGGCTATTTCCTGAATCTGCAAGGCGACGCGCAACAGGTTTGCCGCGACGTCGGCGCGCCGAACCTGAAAGTGCAATTCGACCTGTATCACTGCCAGATCATGGAAGGCGATCTCGCGGTCAAGCTGAAGCAGATGATGAAAAACGATATCGGCCATCTGCAGATTGCGGGCGTGCCGGACCGCCACGAGCCGGACCTCGGCGAAGTGAACTACCCGTATTTGTTCGAGCTGATCGACGAGCTCGGCTACGACGGCTGGATTGGCTGCGAGTACGTGCCGAAGGGCGCAACGTCGGCCGGCCTCGGATGGGCGAAGCGGTGGCTCGGTTAGACACGTAAACGCATCGGCGTCTCACCGTGCGTTGCCGTGCCGAATTCGGCGCGACCCGCAACCCGCAACCGGCAACCGGCAACCCAGCTACCGGCCGAAGTTGCTGACCAGATCGCGCGCGAGCTTGCCGCCGCTGCCTGCCCAGAAGTCGCGGTCCGCGAGCCGCACGCGCTCGGCGACGCACAGCATGTGAGCGCCCGCCGCCGCGCGCGCCTCGTCCGGATCGCCCGCCGCGATCGCCGCGACGATCTTCTCGTGCTCATCGCGCACCTGATTCACAAAGTCCATCCGGCGCGCTTCGTTCGCGCGCGTCACCTTCACCGCGAGCCGGATCTGCTGCGTGAACATCTCGACAAAACGCACCCAATACGGATTGCCGGTCGCCTCGGCAATCCGCAAATGAAACTGCACGTCCTCGTCGACGCCGTCGCCGCCCACGCGCATCGCATCTTCGACGCGCCGCAGCGCATGCTCGATCTCCGCGAGTTGTCCCGGCGTGCGTCGCACCGCGGCGAGCGCCGCAATCTCCGCTTCGAGGCCGCGCCGCACTTCGGTCAGATTCAGCAGTGACTGCACCGACTGCTCGGTGAGCGGATCGCCCATCGCCGCGGACGGAAGCGCGGTCTGGCACACGAACGCACCACTGCCCTTGCGGGTGGTCAGCATGCCGTCCGCCTTCAGCAGCGCAATCGCCTCGCGCATCACCGTGCGGCTCACGCCGAAGTGCTGCGCCATCGCATGCTCGGAAGGCAGCCGCGTACCGGGCGCCAGATCGTCGCTGCGGATTTTCGACAACAGCTTTTCGGCCACGCGTTCGCCGAGCGTGCCGGCATCGAACGCGCCGCCGCTTTCCTCTGTCTCGGCCACCACGCGGGGGCTCGCCGGGCTCATCGATTCGATCCTTCAAAAAGTTTGACTATCTGCGGATTGTACGCAATTCCGATTTCTGTTGACAGCCTTAGAACAGCTTTATACCATCCACATACAGATTTTATACATGTAGTCGGTTAACTCCGCCATTGGGGAGACAGAGGCTTCGCGGCCCGCATCGGGCCGCGGCGTCAACGGACCGGAGCAAGGCGCTCGAGCGCCCGCTCCGGTCGACTCGTTGCACAGGTCCCGGTAAGCGCCGAAGCGCCAACCCGCACTCACGCAGCGAGGGAACGGAGGAGAAAGAAGCGATGAGCTTCGTGGTCAACAACGTCCAGGTGCTGTTCGCCGGGCTCGCGCTGGGTTCGATCTATGCACTGGTCGCACTCGGCTTCGTGCTGATCGTCCGAGCCACCAACGTCGTCAATTTCGCGCAAGGCGACTTTGCGATGGCCGGCGGCTTCGCGATGGTCGCGTTTCTGAGCAGCGGCCTGCCCTACTGGCTCGCGTTGGTGCTGGCGCTCGTCGTGCTCGGCATCCTCGGCGTGATCTTCGCGCTCGGCGTCTACTATCCGCTGCGGCACCGGTCGTATCTGCCGGTCATCATCAGCACGCTCGGCGCGTCGATCTTCATGCAGAACGCGGCGCTCTACATTTTCGGTCCGCAGCCGCGCGCGATGAAGCGGCTGTTCGACACGCCGGGCATCGACGTCGGCGGCGTGTTCATGGACACGCAATACCTCGCCATTCTCGGTTTCACCGCCATTGCCGTGACATTCCAGTACGTGCTGTTCGAACGCACGATGCTCGGCAAGAAACTGCAGGCAACCTCGCAGGACAAGGACATGGCGCGCCTCGTCGGCATTCCGGTCGCCGCGATGATCGCGTTCACGTTCTTCTATAGCGCGGTGCTCGGCGGCCTCGCCGGCGCGCTCGTGTCGCCCATTCTGTTCGTATCCATCGGCATGGGCTCGATCATCGCGCTGAAGGCGTTCGCGGCCGCGATTATCGGCGGCTTCGGCGACATTACCGGCGCGATCATCGGCGGTCTGCTGCTCGGCGTCGTCGAGAGCTTCGGCGCGCAGTACATCTCGGTGGCCTATAAGGACGCGTTCGCGTTCCTGCTGCTGTTCCTGTTCCTGATGCTGCGTCCGCAAGGCATCTTCGGCGAAAAAATCTCGGAGAAGGCTTGATGAATCACGCTCCCGCCTCCACCGGAGCAGCGCCGGGCGCGCGCGCCGCACGGTTTTCGTTCGGCGCCATCGCGGCGCTCGTCGTGGCGATTGCGGTTGCCTTGGTGCCGTTCGTCTTTCCGCTCACGCCGTATGTGCTGAACATCTTCATGCAGGCCGCGACCTACGCGATCGCGGTGCTCGGCATGACGGTCGTGCTCGGCTACACCGGTCAGATCAATCTCGCGCAGGCCACCTTCTTCGGGCTCGGCGCGTATGCGGTCGGGCTCGGCACCGTCGTGCTCGGGCTGAACTTCTGGCTCGCGCTGCTGATCGGCATCGGCCTCGCAACGTTTGCCGGCTTCGTGCTCGGCCTCACCACGCTGCGTCTGGGCGGCCACTACCTCGCAATGATCACGATCAGCTTCCAGCAGATCTTCGATCTCGTGATGGTGAACTGGGCAAGCGTCACGCAAGGGCCGGACGGCGTTGCCGGCATCCAGCGGCCATCGCTGTTCGGTTTCCTGTTCGCCGACGATCGCGCCTACGTCGTGCTGTGCCTCGTGTTCCTCTACGCAGCGGTCGCGTTCGTCTGGTGGCTGCCGCGCACGCGCATCGGCCGCGCAATGCGCGCAGTGCGCGAAAACGAGCTCGCGGCTGAAGTAACCGGCGTCGACACGCTGCGCGTGAAGGTCACCGCGTTCACGATGAGCGCGGCGCTGGCCGGCATCGGCGGCGCGTTCTACGCGGCCGGCTTCGCGTATATCAGCCCGGACAACTTCAACTTCGCGCGCTCGATCGAGTTCCTGACAATGACGCTGCTGGGCGGCGCCGACTCGGCATTCGGCGGCGTGTTCGGTACGGGCCTGCTGATCGTGCTGCCCGAATGGCTGCGTTTTCTGAAGGACATCTATCTCGCGGTGTACGGCCTCGCGGTGATCCTGATCATGGTGTTTCTGCCGGCCGGTATCTGGGGCCTCGTGCGCGGTCGCTTCAACCGCTTGCAGAAGACGCCGGGCGTCGACCTCGAACGCATCGCGCCGCTCGAACTCCACGTGTCGATCGCGAACCCGGCGCCGATCCTGCGGCTCGAGAACATCGCGAAGCACTTCGGCGGCGTGAAGGCGGTCGACGGCATTTCGATCGAAGTGGCGCGCGGCACCGTGCATACGCTGATCGGCCCGAACGGCTCCGGCAAAACGACTACGCTCAACGTGCTGAACGGCATCTACAAGGCGACCAGCGGCCGCATCCTGTTCGACGACATCGACATCACCGCGCGCTCGCCGCACCAGCGCGCGGGCCTCGGCATCGGCCGCACGTTCCAGAACATCCGTCTGTTCGCCTCGATGTCGGTGCTCGAAAACGTGATGATCGGCGCGCAGCGCGACAACAATCCGGTCGGCACGAGCCGCGCCGCGCTGGTCGAGCGCGCGATGTCCGCGCTGAAATTCGTCGGCATGGCCGAGCAGATGCATATGACCGTGAAGAACCTGCCGTACGGGCATCAGCGTCTGGTCGAAATCGCACGGGCGCTCGCCGGTCATCCACGCTTCCTGCTGCTCGACGAACCCGCGGCCGGCCTGAACCTGACCGAAAAGAAGAACCTCGGCGAACTGCTGAAGCGTCTGAAGGGCCACGGCATGACGATCTTCCTGATCGAACACGACATCAGCCTCATCGAGCAGGTGTCCGACACGATCACCGTGCTGAACTTCGGCAAGAAGATCGCGGAAGGCGAACCGGCTTACGTGATGCGCCATCCGGACGTGGTCGCAGCCTATCTCGGGGAGAACGCGCATGCCGCTGCTTGAACTGACGAACATCGAAAGTCACTACGGCCACGTGCAGGCGCTGAACGACGTGTCGCTGCATGTCGAACAGGGCGAGATCGTCACGCTGCTCGGCGCGAACGGCGCGGGCAAAAGCACGACACTGCGCAATATCTCGGGCCTCGTGCCGGCCACGCGCGGCCAGATCCGCTTCAACGGCGAATCGATCGAGCGCGCGTCGCCCGAGAAAATCGTGCGCATGGGCATCGCTCACGTACCCGAAGGACGCCGCATCTTTCCCGGGCTGACCGTCAAGGAAAACATCATGATCGGCTCGACGCCGCGCGGCCATGTCGGCCGGCGCGCGCTCGACACGGAAGTCGACGAGATGTACGCGATTTTCCCGGACCTGAAGCGGCTGTCGAACGCGCTCGGCTGGAGCCTGTCCGGCGGTCAGCAGCAGATGCTCGCGGTCGCGCGCGGCCTGATGTCGAAGCCGAAGCTGATCCTGCTCGACGAGCCGTCGCTCGGTCTCGCGCCGATCATCGTGCAGCAACTGTTCGCGACGATCCGCATGATTCGCGAGCGCGGCACCACCGTGCTGCTCGTCGAACAGAACGCGAACATGGCGCTATCGGTCGCCGATCGCGGTTACGTGCTGTCGACCGGACGCGTGATCGTCTCGGGCACACCCGCCGAATTGCTCGACAACGAAGAAGTGCGCGCCGCGTATCTGGGCGGCGGCAAAGCACAGGTGGCAACCGGCTGAGCCGGGCCGGCCCGCGACGCGCGACGCTTGACGGACAGCATCGTTTCGTTCCAACGCTTATTCGTTCCCGGTTGCGGAACACACAGGAGAGTCAAAGATGGAAAAAATCGCAATCATCGGCGCCGGTTTGATCGGCTGTGCGTGGGCGTCGGTGTTCGCGCGCGCCGGTCACACGGTCACGTTGTACGACATCGACCCGAACGCGGTCGCGAGCGCGCGCGATACGGTCAAGGCGGGTCTCGTCAAGCAGCGTGCGGTCGGGTTGATCAGCGAAGAACCGGATGTCGTGATCGCGCGCGTGAGTGCGACGGCGTCGCTCGAAGACGCCGTGCGCGGCGCGGACCTCGTGCAGGAAAACGTGCGTGAAACCGTCGACGCGAAGAAGGAAATCTACGCGAAGCTCGACAAGCTGGTCGGCCCGAACACGCTACTCGCAAGCTCGACATCGGGCATTCCGGCGTCGGCGTTCACCGAAGCGCTCGCGTGCCGGCAACGCTGCTTCGTCGGCCACCCGATCAACCCGCCGTCGGTCGTGCCGCTTGTCGAACTGGTGCCGGCGCCGTGGACCGAGCCGTCGGTTATCGAGCGCGCACGCACAATTTACGCCCGCGCAGGCCAGGTGCCGATCGTCGTGAACCGCGAAATCCAGGGCTTTATCGTGAACCGCCTGCAAGGCGCGCTGCTCGCCGAAGCGTTCCGCCTCGTCGAGGACGGCTATGTGAACGGCAGCGACATCGACAAGGCTGTCAAGGATGGACTCGGCCTGCGCTGGTCGTTTATGGGACCGATGGAAACCATCGACCTGAACGCGCCAGGCGGCCTGCGCGACTACTGCGGCCGCTACGGCCCGCTGTACTACGACATCGCCACGCAAGCGGCGCCGCGCCAGTGGACCGACGCGCTGATCGGCCGCCTCGAGCAGGAACGTCTCGCCGAACTGCCGGCGGACCAGCGCCCGGCGCGTCAGGCGTGGCGCGACCAGCGGCTGATGGATCTGGTCGCGCACAAGCGCGCCGCGCCGGAAAAATAAGCACGTAAGCGAATACAGCCCGAAGCTGGAGATGTTGTGCCGTTGAACGCTTGACCATTACACCCGGCCATCCGGCCTGGAACGTCTGGAGACACGTAAATGAAAAGAACATCGTCATGGCTGGCCGGCCTGGCGGCCACCACGGCCACCACGGCCACTGCCGCCGCTCTCGCGCTCGCGTCGCCGTACACCTTCGCCGCCGATCCGATCACGTTCGGCATGATGACCGAGAGCACCGGGCCGAGCTCCGAAGCCGGGATTTATCAGGCTAACGGCGCAAAGCTCGCACTCGACGAAATCAACAAGGCGGGCGGCGTGCTCGGTCATCAGATCGAGGTGCGCAATGAAGACAACCAGAGCACCAACCCCGGTTCGGTGCTGGCCATTTCGAAGCTCACGAGCGCGGGCAATCTGTCCGCGCTGATCGCAACGGTGCGCAGCACGCAAATCCAGGCGATCTCGCCGACCGTGTTGCGCGCGCGCCTGCCGATCATGGTCGGCGGCACCGACGTCGGCCTCACGCACGCGAACAATCCGTGGATTTTCCGCGCGCGTCCGAACGACGGCTATTCGGCGAAGGTGATTGCCGACTACGGCGTCAACACGCTGAAACTGAAGAAGTGGGCGATCGTGCATTCCACCGACGCGTTCGGCAACGGCGGCAAGAACAACCTGACCGAAGCGCTGAAGGCAGCGGGCATCACGCCGGTGGTCGTGCAAGGCTTCACGAGCAACTCGCAGGACTTCACGCCGATCGTGCTGGCTGTGAAGAACTCCGGGGCAGATATTGTCGCGACGTATATCGCGAACTCGACCGACGTCGCGATTTTCGGCAAGCAATTACGCCAGCTCGGCGTGAAGGCGGCGTGGATCGGCTCGCCGTCGGTATCCACCGCGACCGCGATGCAGTTGGCCGGCGACGCGCTGTACGGATCGTATTCGATTGCGGACTTCGCTCCGGATGCGAGCCCGGAGGCGAAAGCGTATGCGCAGAAGTATCGCGCCGTATACAAGGTCGAACCGGATTTCTATTCGGCCTGGGCGTATGACTCGGTCAATCTGCTCGCGCTTGCGATCAAGAATGCGAACAGCACGAAGCCGGACGATATCGCGAAGGCGCTGCGCGCGATCAAGAGCTATAAGGGCGTGGAAGGCACGTATACGTTCGATGCGAACGGCGACGGCCTGCATGGCTACAACGTTGTCAAGAATGACAACGGCAAGATCGTGTTCGTGAAGCACATCGATTTCGCGCAGTAACGGCGGGGGGTTGCTGGTTGCTGCACTAGTTGTACCGCTTCATGGCTTCATGGCTTCATGCTTCACCGTCGTAACGCTTTACCGCTTTACCCTGTCAAAGCCGCCGCGGCCAATTGCCGCAGCGGCTTCTTTTTTTGCCGGCCGCTCGCGAAACCAACCGATGGACCACCGCCGGCCGCGCTCAAAGCTTCATCAGATACTCGCCAAAATCCAATTCGAGTTCGCCGCGCGTGCCGAGTCCTTGCTGCATCGCCGCCGCTCCGATGCGCTGCGTGCCCGGCCACTGGAACGCGCCGCGAAACGCGAGCGACGACTCGGTCTGATGCTCCGCCGACACCAGCGTCGTGCGATTGATCAATGCCTTGCATGTGCGCAGCGCATGGCGCTCGAAGCGCGCGATGCGTTGCGCGAAGGCTTCGACAAACGCTTCGAATTGCGCATCGGGCACCGCGCGATTGATCCAGCCATAGCGTTCCGCGAGCGCGGCATCGAAGTCGTCGGCGCCGAGCACGATCTCGAGCGCGCGCTTGCGCCCGACCAGTTGCGGCAGACGTTCGAGCGCACCCCCGCCGGGAATCAGCCCCACACCGGCCTCCGGCTGACCGAACACCGCCTTCTCGAGGCTCGCAAAGCACAGGTCGCAGGCCAGCGCGAACTCGCTGCCGACGCCGCGCGCGCGGCCGCGCACCGCCGCGACGCTCAGCACCGGCACACGGCCGAGCCGGTGCGTGACATCGATCCACGGCGCGTAGCCGCTCGGGCCGGGTTCCCGCGACGCGTCTCTCGCACGCGACACGTCGTAGTGCGCGATAAAGAAGTCCGGGTCGGCGCTATCGAATACCACGACTTTCAGCGCGTCGTCGGTTTCCATCTGCACGAGCAGGTCCTGCAGTTCGCGAATCGTATCGGGGTTGAGCAGGTTGATCGGCGGATTGCTGAACGTCACCCTCCAGTAAGCTTCGCTGCGCTTATCGATCGAAAACTGCCTGTTTGCGGGTGTCGAAGGCGTCGTAGGTGTCATGAGGCGGCACTCCTGTCGAAAATGGGACACGGGGCCTCATTCGGCCGATCGCTCGTCCCGGCGTCAAGCCTTATGCGCGAAGCGGCGTCGCGCAGGCCGATGCTGGCGTGCGAACTCGCGCGTCTTGCGCGACCATGCAAGTTCCGCGCAGCAACGCGCCGAATCGTCTATAACACTACTGATTTGCACACAGAGGAGACATCCAGCACGCTGCCACAGCCAATCTATAAGCCGTTCCAGCACGCAGTTGCAGTTGCCAGAAGACGAAGCAAATTCCAAGGAGACACTTCGATGAACGCAACGCTCAAGCTTCTGCCGTTCGCCGTCGCGACGCTCTTCGCGACACAGTTCGCCGCCCTGCCCGCCCATGCTGCAGACAACGTCAACACGCTGTCCAACTTCCAGCAAACGGGCAACAAGACGCCGCCCGAAACGGTGCCGCAAACCGGCCAGCGCGCGGACGCGCTGCGCGAGAACCTGAAACAGATCAAGCTGCCCCCCGGCTTCAAGATCGAGCTCTACGCGGTCGTGCCCGACGCGCGTCATATGGCCATCGAGCCGTCCACCGGCGTCGTGTTCGTCGGTACGCGCAAAGCGCGTGTCTGGCAGGTGACCGATCGCACGAAACGCCGCGTCGCCGACGACGTGGTCTCGTTTGCCAGCTCTGTCACGTTCAAGGTGCCCAACGGCGTGTGCTTCTCGCCGGACGGCGTGCTCTATGTGGTCGAACAGAACCGCGTGCTCGCGTTCCCGGCCGCGCAGTTCTTCGGCGAAGGCGGCCCGGATGTCGCAGCGGCCGTCGTCGTGCCGCAAGGCAAGCTGATTCCCACGCAGTTCGAGAGCTTCAATCACGGCGCGCGCGTGTGCCGGGTCGGACCGGACAAGAAGCTTTATATCGCGCTCGGCCAGCCGTGGAACGTGCCGCCCAAAGACAAGCTCGCGGAGCTGGACAAGAACGGGCTGGCGGGCATTATCCGGATGGACCAGAACGGCAAGGACCGTGAGGTCTATGCGCATGGCGTGCGCAATTCGGTCGGCCTGGACTTCAACCCGAAAGACAAGACCTTGTGGTTCACGGACAACCAGGTCGATGGCATGGGCGACGACATCCCGCCAGGCGAACTGAACCACGCGACGAAGGCCGGCGAGAATTTCGGGTTCCCGTGGTACGGCGGCGGCAAGGTCCGCACCGAAGAGTACAAGGACAGCACGCCGCCCGCGGGCGTCGTCTTCCCGCAAGTCGAGTTCGCCGCGCACGCCGCCGATCTCGGCATGACCTTCTACACCGGCAAGATGTTCCCGGCGAAATACCAGGGCGGCATCTTCGATGCGGAGCATGGCTCATGGAACCGCACGAAGCCGATCGGCGCGCGCATCATGTTCACGCCCGTCAAGGATGACGGCACAGCCGGCGCCGCTGAAGTGTTCGCCGAGGGATGGCTCACGCCGGACGGCGAGTATATGGGCCGCCCGGTCGACGTGCAGCAGTTGCAGGACGGATCGCTGCTGGTCTCGGACGACTACGCGGGTGCGATCTACCGCATCTCGTATGCGGGGGCTAAATGACGCGGGCGGCAATAGCGGTTGCGTGGCTCGCGCTACCGGTATGGGCCGTCAGTGCCGCATCCGCGGCGCTGGCGGCGGACGTCTCCGCGGGGCGCGCGAAAGCGGTGCAGTGTCAGGCATGTCATGGACTCGACGGCATCTCGAAGCTGCCTGAAGCGCCGAATCTGGCCGGTCAGAACGAAGACTATCTGGTGAAGGCGCTCAACGACTTCAAAACCGGCGCGCGCAAGAACGAGATGATGTCGACGGTCGTCAAGCCGCTGTCCGATGCCGATATCGCGAATCTCGCGGCGTACTATCACAGCCTGCATCCGTAGCGGAACGCATCACGTCCAGACGACTGCATGCGGGAAAAACAGGGGCGCGCGGTGTCGATACCGCGCGCCCCTGTTATTGGATGCAGCCGATGCGTTCGCGCCGTTCGTGCATCAAGCCCACAGTTTGCGGCCGAGAAACGTCAGCGTGCGGTCCCACGATTGTTGCGCCCACACCGGATCGTATTGCGTGCCCGCGATGCGGGTCGGGCCGACAGCCGTCTCGTTGGTGAACGCATGGTGCGCGAGATAGCGATGGAACGTCGCATCGACCTTCGCGTCGCGCAACTTCGCCTCGAGCGCATCGACGCCCGACTCCGCGAAGAACGCATCCTGCTTCGCCCAATGCGCAAGCACCGGCACCTTGATCTTCGATGCGTCGATGTATTCGAGCGGCGGATAGCCATACCAGATCACGCCGGCCGACAGTTCCGGAGTCTGACAAAGCGAAAGCCATGCGAGCGCGCCGCCCATGCAATAGCCGATCACCGCGACCCGCTGCGTTTGCTGCTTCAGATACTGCACCGCGCCGCGAATGTCTTGCGATGCGGCATCGCCGAAGTCGAGCGCGGTCATCAGGTGATGCGCCTCTTCTTCTTCGACCGTCGATTTGCCGCGGTAAAGATCCGGCACCAGCGCCAGATAGCCGGCCTGCGCGAGCCGGTCCGCGACGCCGCGAATCTGATCGTTCACGCCCCACCACTCCTGCAATACGACGACCGCGGGCGCGCCCTGCGGGTTTTCCGGCTTCGCCAGATAGCCGTTGACATCTTTGCCGTCGGGTCGGCGAAAGCCGACCATCGATCCCAGACTCGGTTTCATGAAAGATCCTTGGTGACTGAAAAACGGGAAGAAGCAGTAGCATAGCGCCGCCCGCGTCCCGTTGCACCTTCTGGTGCAGTGCAGCTAAGGGAGCCTTAAGGCGTCGTCCGCCACTATCGCGCTTGTTCGCCCGCAAGCTGAACCGGGCATGCGGCGAGTTCTTTATGGAGGACGCAACGTGACGCGATCGACATCGATGGGCGATGATCGGGATGATTTGATCAGCAAGGTACCGCAAGCCACGGCAATATTCTGGATCGTCAAGATTCTTGCGACGACGGTCGGTGAAACAGGGGGCGACGCGCTGTCGATGACGCTCGACCTCGGTTACGCGGTCGCGACGCTGATCTTTCTCGCATTCTTTGTCATCACACTGACACTTCAGGTGCGCAGCGACCGCTATCACCCGGCCGCCTATTGGGCCGTGGTCGTCGCGACCACCACGGTCGGCACGACGCTTTCCGATTTTCTCGACCGCACAGTCGGTCTCGGCTACGTCGTTTCGTCCGCGCTGCTGCTTTGCGCGGTGCTGCTGATTCTCGCGAGCTGGCGCGCAGTCGCGGGACGCATCGAATATCAGCACATCGTACGCTCGCGCGATGAAGTGTTTTACTGGCTCACGATTCTCGTATCCAACACGCTCGGCACCGCGCTCGGCGATTTCACCGCGACCAGTCTCGGCCTCGGTTTCGAACGGGGCTCGCTGGTGTTCGCGGGTCTGCTCGTCGCGGTCGCCATTGCGTGGCGGGTCACGAAACGCGTTCCGGTCAGCCTGCTGTTCTGGGCGGCATATATCCTGACCCGGCCGCTCGGCGCGACGCTCGGCGACACACTGACCAAGCCGCATGCGGACGGCGGCCTCGCGCTCGAGCGCATTACCGCATCGCTCGCCATACTCGGCGCGCTGGTCGCGGTGGTCGCGCTGCAGCATCGGCTCGGGCGCAGCTCGGGCCGCGTCGCGGCAGGATCCGCTCAATAGAACTAAGCTTGTCGATGAGTGTGCATTCGCATGCCGCTCTTATTCAAGGAGAAGCCCATGAAAGCCCTGTTGGCCGTTATCGCTTCGGCATCTTTATTGCTCATCCCCGTGGCTTCGTTCGCGCAGAATACGAACGGCATGGGCAGCGGCGCCACCACCAACGGTTACGGTTCGGGTGCGACGAGCACCGAACAGCAAAGCTGGCGTCAACCGGGCGCAGCGTCTCAAAGCGCGCCGCCTGACGACACGATCGACTACGGTATGCCGGCAAACAGCACCTATCAGTACGGCCGATCGACATCGAGCCGGTCGGCTGAACCGATCTTCGGTCATCATTGACCGAAGATCGGCGGAAACCGGGTCATCGTTACCGCCGCCTGCACGTAACCGGTGCACCGCGCCGTCGCGGTAACATCGACCCCAGTCTGATACGGAGTTCCGGATGCGCCTGTTGTTGATCGAAGACGATGAAATGATCGGCGAGACCGTGCTCGAATCGATGCGGCGTGCGGGCCACGCGATCGACTGGGCGCGCGACGGCCGCACTGCCGCGCTATCGCTTGGCAACGATGTTTACGATCTGGTGCTGCTCGACCTGAGCCTGCCCAAGGGCAACGGCATCGATCTGCTGAAGAGCTGGCGCACGGCGGGCGGCGATGCGCCGGTAATCATCCTGACCGCGCGCGACGCGATCGAAGACCGCGTGCGCGGCCTCGATGCCGGCGCCGACGACTATCTCGTCAAGCCGTTCGACCTCGATGAACTGGCCGCGCGTGCCCGTGCGCTGCTGCGTCGCCGTGCGGGCCGCACCCAGCCGGTGTTCTCGCACGGCGGGCTCAGTCTCGACCCGGCCGCGCATGAAGTCTCTAAGAACGGCGAACCCGTTGCGCTGATTCCGCGTGAATTTGCGCTGCTGCATGCGCTGATCGAAGTGCCGACGCGCGTCTTTACGCGTGCCGAGCTCGAAGAGAAACTCTACGGCTGGGGCGAGGAAGTCGGCAGCAATACGATCGAAGTCCACGTGCACAGCCTGCGCCGCAAGCTCGGCGCCGACCAGATCGTCACGGTGCGCGGCGTCGGCTATCGCCTCAAGAGAATCGAATGACATCCATCCGGCGCCGGCTGCTCGGATGGTTGATCTTCGGTTTCGGCGCGGCATCGGCCGCGGCGGCGGCCGGCATTTTCCACACCGCGCGCATCGAAGCCGGTGAACTGTTCGATTACGAGTTACGTACCGTCGCGCTCTCGCTGCCGTCGAACCTGCAGGCGACGATGAGTGCGCAGCAATCGGACAGCATGCTCGGCGACATCGCCGACGACCGTATCGTCATCGAGATCTGGAACGCGTCCGGCGAGATCGTCTATCGCTCGCAGCACACACAAACGCTCGAGCGCTACGCGGCCGGCCTGCGCACCGTCGAAAACGACGAGGTTCGCTGGCGCGTATTCGGCGTGCAGCAACCCACCCGCTACGTACAGGTCGCGCAGCCGCTTTCGGTACGCAACGATCTCGCATTGACGCTCGCGTGGCATACGCTCTGGCCGCTTGCGCTGATGGTGCCCGTTGCGATCGTGCTGGTGCTGTTCGTCGTGACGCGCGGGCTCGCGCCGATTCGCGGGCTGTCGCATTCGCTCGCCAGCCGCTCGCTCGACGCGCTCGAACCGCTGCCGATCGATGCGCGCACACCGGTCGAAGTGCGGCCGCTCGTCGTCGCATTGAACGATCTGCTCAAGCGTCTGCATGTCGCCTCGCAGGCGCAGCGCATGTTTGTCTCCGATGCCGCACATGAGTTGCGCTCGCCGTTGGCCGCGCTGCAACTGCAATTGCAGGCGGCCACACGCGACGGCACGTTAGCCGGCTCGGACGCGACGCTCGATCGCATTCAAGGGCGCCTGAAGCGGCTCATTCATCTCGTGCAGCAACTGCTGACGCTTGCGCGCGAAGATGCCGCCGCCGCGACACCGATGGCGCCGGTCAGCCTGCGGCGCGTCGGCGAGCAGGTGGTCGGCGAATTCTCGCTGCTCGCCGAAGAGAAACGCATCGACCTCGGGCTCGAGACGAGCGCGGCGCACGGCGACGCCGATCCATACGTCGCGCGCACCGATACCCATGCGCTCTTTCTGCTGCTCTCGACGCTGATCGACAACGCGATCCGCTATACGCGCGAAGGCGGTACGGTCGATCTGCTGCTCGCGCGCGCGGATGGCCGCATCGGCATCGAGGTGCGCGACACCGGGCCCGGTATTCCGGACGACGAACTCGAACGGGTATTCGACCGCTTCTATCGCGGCTCGGACACGCAAGTGCAAGGCAGCGGTCTCGGCCTCGCCATCGCCGTGCGAATCGCGAGGCGGCTCGGCATTGTGTTGACCTTGCGTAATCGCCGGGACGCAAGCGGCTTGTCGGCGCGCATCGACGGCTTCATGCCGGTTGACGAACCACGGGTGACGACGGGGAGCTGAGCGGTGCGGCGAGTCTAGCCACAGCGCGGTGCATCGGCGGCGCGACGGCTTGATCGAAGGCTTTGCGGCTTTGCACCTTCGCGCGTTCGCGCCATCATGACCTCGCCGCTTCGCTTCTCAAGGCCCGGTCTTATCCCTATCCTTCTCCAACTGCAGATACAGATGCTCAACGTTCTGCGGTTGCGCAACGCGATACAGCCTGTCACGCCGGAATGCAGGCACCTGCACCTCATGCATCGCTTCAGTCAGCCCGACGCCGGCCGCGAACGCGCGCCGCACCGCCGCGTCCAGTTCGCGCAGGTACACGGCGAGCCGGTCGAGGTCGGCGGGCCTCGCGAGCTTTCCGAATGCCGGCACGATCGCTTTCGCGTCGAGTGCTTTCAACTTGTCGAGCGCGTCGAGCCAACCCGGAATGCGTTCGTTACGCAGTTCGGGAATGCGCGCCACGCTAACCAGACCACCCGCAAACAGCACACCGGTCGACGGATCGAGCACCGCGAGATCCCCCGGCGTGCTGGCCGGACCGAAATACAGCAGACGAAGCTTGCGCCCGCCGCTATCGATCTCCGTGGCGCCGTCGACGGTACGATCCGGCACCGTCACGCGCGAACCCGCCATTTCATCTTCGCCAAGCGTGCGAATCAGATTCTTCAGGCAAATCGCGCAGCGTTCGCGAATCAGTTCCGCCGTGCGGCGCTGCGCAAGAATCGGCACGCCCCGGTCGCGAAACGCCGACGCGCCGAAGACGAATTCCGGCCCCTGATGCGTAATCACGACGAGTTCGACCGGCAAGCGCGTCACGTTGTGGATCGCGTCGAGCATCGCGCGGCCATAGCGATACGACGAACCGGTGTCGATCACCGTCACGCCGCTCGGGCCGACGATAAAGCCGTTATTGGCGACGATGCCATGGTTCGCGGGCGTCACCGCGTCGCCGCTGCCGAACATCACGTAGACACCGGGCGCGATTTCGACCGGCACCGGCGCACGAAACGGCGTATCGGCCGACTGCGCATCGCGTCCTTCCGTATTGCGCGCAGCCTTGCCTGCCGCAGTCGCGCCCGCGGCAACGCCGCCGACATCCCGCGGCGAACCGGCCGCAACGGCAAACGCAGCCGACGCGAAAACGGCAGGCGGTGCACCCAGCGCCACGCTCGCGACGGCCATGACGCTTGCGAACGTGGCTGCCCACACGGCCCATCGCGTCGCGCCGCGCCGATGCGCACCGTCCCGCACCGCTCGCATCACAGCTTCGACGACGCGTTCTGCTGCGCGCCCGGTTGCGGGCTGACTGCCACGGCGGCATCGAATTGCCTGTTCTTCGTATCCTCGACATGCGCCTTCAGTTCGCCGTCACCGCGCGGCACGAACCAGAAGCGGAAATTCGGGTTCTCGCTGATCGAAAAATTGACGTCAGCGATCATCACCGGCTTGTCGCCATAGCTAACCGTCACCTTGCGCACGAAGTAGGCGGTCGCGTAGTTGCGCGTCACCTGGTTCATCGCCATGCCGGTGCGATTCGGATGCCTGATCATCAGCTGCGCGAGTTGCGGTTTGCCGGGTGTCGTCTGGCCCTGCACCGTGAGGCGCACGAGACCGGCGTTCGCTTCCGCCGCGGCGTCGTCCTTGCCCGCCGGCGCCGAGCAGCCGCCCGACGCCTTCACGAAGCGCACCGAGCTATACAGCTTGCCGTCGTTGGTTTCGGCAATCGCGCGCATGAACGTATAGTCTTCGACCCGCACCCGCGTTTCGATCGTCGCAAAACCTGAATCCGGCGTGAACGAGAACGAGCCCGCATAGGGCTCCGGATTCTCGTCGATAAACAGGTAGACCTTCTTGATGTAATGCGCGGGCGTCTGTGGAAACTGCGCGGCAATCGCGATCGGCACCACCGCACCGTCCGCCGCGCGCGCCGGCGCGTCGAGCTTGATCACGGCGTCCGCATGCGTGTCGATGGCGCGATCCTTGAACGTGCCTTCCTTGAAATCGACCCAGCGCGGCGGCGTATCCGGGTTGTCTTCCGCATGCTCGTCCGCATACGCGGCGCCGGTGGCAAGCGTCGCGGCCATCAAGAGCGAGCCGGCCCATACGGCTTGGGTGATCCTGTTCATGTCCCGTCCCTCCATACTTCAGCGCGTAAGCAAGATGCGCGCGTGCGCCGGCCTGTCACCACCGGCGCTGCGAACCATCGCGTCCGCCTTACTGCTCCCACTCCAGCTCCGCATACGCGGCCGTTACATTGCGGCGATGATAGATATCGAACAAGCGCCACTTGCCGCGCTCGTCGATGCCGATCGTATCGACCGCCTGCTGCATCGTCTGCCCCTGTCTGATCGCCGCACGCACCTCGCGCACGATGCGCGCGAGATACTGTTCCTCCGCGCCGAGCGCGTCGCGCCACGGCACGTCGAGCGGGCCGTGGCCGGGTACGATGCGCCGCGGGTTCATCGCACGAATCCCGGCGATATCGTCCAACCAGCCGAGCACGCTGCCGTCTATCACCGGAATGCACTGAACGAACAGCAGGTCGCCCGCCATCAGCGTGCCGCTAGCTTCATCGTAGACGGTCAGATCGTTGTTCGTATGGGCAGTTTTCCAGGTCTGCAAGCGCAGCACGCGGTTGCCCAGATCGAGCGTCGTGCTGCCGGTCACCGTCAGCGTCGGCGGCACGATCTCGCTGCCGTCCGCGAGCGCGCCCAGCTCGCGCCTGAGCACGCGCATATAGCTTTCTTCATGCGACGCCTCCGCTTCGGCCAGCGTCGCGCTGCCGACGAATTGCGGATGGTCGGCGGTAAACGCGACGTTGCCGAAAATATGATCCGGGTGCATATGCGTATTGATCACATAGCAGACCGGCAACGGCGTCACCGCGCGAATCGCCGCGCGCAGCGCGCGTCCCTCGGCCGCGGTGCCGCCGGTATCGATCACCGCGACGCAGCGCGAGCCGACAATAAAACCGATGTTCGCGATATCGCCGCCGTTCTCGCGCGTGGCGACATTATCCTGACCGCGATGCACGTAGAGCCCGGGTTCAAGCTGTGTCACTTGCAGCGCGGGCGCGCCATGTTGCACTGCATCCTGCGCGGCCGCCGGAGTGCATAGCGGCAACGCACAACACGCGAACCATACGGCCCGCATCGCACAGCGCAGCCAGCGTGCCCACGTTGCACCTGTGCGCAGTTGCGTCTTCCAGATGCCGTGCGTTGCCGCGTCATGCGTCTTGGCGCGTGAACCGCGCATTACCTCGTCGCGCCTCTGCGCACGGATACCGTGCATTTCCGCGTGACGCTCCCGCGCACCGATTGCGCGCGTTAAGTCGTCGCGCCGCCGCGCACGACTACCGCGCATCATCGCGCCACACCCACCCGCATGCATACCGCGCATTACGTCACCGCCGCCCGACCCGGCGAGCCGCCGTCGCCACCGCCCTTCGTGGCCG